>NZ_JBHYJX010000030.1:0-104062 GCF_042740985.1 Streptomyces sp. NPDC058985
TTTGGCACGCTGTTGAGTTCTCAAGGAACGGACGCTTCCTTTGTACTCACCCGAGACACTGTCTCGCGGCTTTCCTCCGGGCGCTTCCCTTCGGTGTTTCCAACACTATCAGGCTTTCCCGGTGCTTTTGACCACCGTCCTGCGAGCACGCAGAAGGCGATCCAGCGATAGGATCTGATGAGTTGGTTGCTGCCGGGCGAGGACGTGTTGCTTGGCATCGCTCAGCCGCAGGCAGAGTCACAACTGTACACGGGGCCGCGGAGGGGGTGCAAATCCCTGACGAGTGTGGTCTAGACCTCTATTCGGAACACTCGTGCGGAACCGGTACTTCCTATGACATACGCTGCTGCACAGTGTGCCGTCCGGGACAGGCAGTGACGGCTCGTACAGACCCCGCCCTGGGAGGCTTCCCATGACCACCGTCTCGTCCCCGCTCGCAGGACGCGCCATCGGCCTGGCCGCTGTGCCCGATCCCGTCTTCTCCGGGGCCATGGTCGGCCCGGGTACCGCCATCGACCCCGTGCGCGAACCCTCCGAGGCGGTCGCCCCCGTCGACGGCGTCATCGTTTCCCTGCACCCGCACGCCTTCGTCGTCGTCGACGACAGCGGGCACGGAGTGCTGACCCACCTCGGCATCGACACGGTGCAGCTCAACGGCGAGGGGTTCGAGCTCCTGGTGAACAAGGGCGACACCGTGGTCCGCGGCCAGGGTGTGGTGCGCTGGGACCCGGCCGGTGTCGAGGCCGCGGGCAAGTCGCCGATCTGCCCGATCGTGGCCCTGGAGGCCACGGCCGAGGCGCTCGCCGAGCTGCGTGAGGACGGCGACGTGAAGGCGGGCGAGAGTCTCTTCCTCTGGAAGTGACGTCGACGCCGTCGTCAGACGGCCGCCAGGACAACCACCGCGGCGGCGGGACCCGCCGCATGATCGGGACGGGTGAGATGGAGACAACGCTGCGAGGCGTCGGGGTGAGCCACGGTGTGGCGATCGGCGAGGTTCGGCACATGGGAACGGCGGTACTGGAACCGCCGGCCAAGCAGATTCCGGCCGAGGACGCGGAGCGCGAGCAGGGTCGTGCCCGCAAGGCCGTGGAAGCTGTGGCCGCCGATCTCATGGCGCGCGGCAACCTGGCCGGGGGCGAGGCCCAGGCGGTCCTCGAGGCGCAGGCCATGATGGCCCAGGACCCCGAGCTGATGGCGGACGTGGAGCGGCGGATCACCGTCGGCAGCACGGCCGAGCGGGCGGTCTACGACGCCTTCGCCGCGTACCGCGCCCTGCTGGCCGGTGCCGGGGAGTACCTGGCCGGTCGTGTGGCCGACCTCGACGACGTGCGGAATCGTATTGTCGCGCGGCTGCTCGGGGTGCCGATGCCGGGTGTCCCGGACAGCGACGAGCCGTACGTCCTCATCGCGCGGGATCTCGCGCCGGCGGACACCGCGCTGCTGGACCCGACGCTGGTCCTCGGCTTCGTCACCGAGGAGGGCGGGCCCACCAGTCACAGCGCGATCCTCGCGCGGGCGCTCGGTGTGCCGGCCGTGGTCGCGCTTCCCTGTGCGGGCGAGATTCCCGAGGGCACGGTCGTGGCCGTTGACGGGAGCACCGGTGAGATCTTCGTGAACCCCGCCGCCGAGAAGAAGGAGCGGCTGGCGGCGGAGGCGGCCGAGCGCAAGGCGGCGCTGGCCGCCGCGACCGGCCCGGGTGCGACGTCGGACGGGCACAAGGTGCCGCTGCTCGCGAACATCGGTGGTCCCGCCGACGTACCGGCGGCGGTGGAGGCCGGGGCCGAGGGCGTCGGTCTCTTCCGTACCGAGTTCCTCTTCCTCGACGACAGCAAGAACGCGCCGACGGAGGAGAAGCAGGTCTCCGCCTACCGGCAGGTGCTGGAGGCGTTCCCCGAGGGCCGGGTCGTCGTGCGGGTGCTGGACGCCGGCGCGGACAAGCCGCTGGACTTCCTGACTCCGGGCGACGAACCGAACCCGGCGCTGGGTGTGCGGGGACTGCGGACGCTGCTGGACCACCCGGACGTGCTGCGGACGCAGCTGACGGCGCTGGCGAAGGCCGCGGAGGGTCTGCCGGTCTACCTCGAGGTCATGGCGCCGATGGTGGCGGACCGGGCCGACGCCAAGGCGTTCGCGGACGCCTGCCGCGAGGCCGGGCTGCGGGCGAAGTTCGGCGCGATGGTGGAGATTCCGTCGGCCGCGCTGCGTGCGCGCTCGGTCCTCCAGGAGGTCGAGTTCCTGTCGCTGGGGACGAACGACCTCGCGCAGTACACCTTCGCCGCCGACCGTCAGGTGGGTGCGGTGTCCCGGCTGCAGGATCCGTGGCAGCCCGCGCTGCTCGACCTGGTCGCGCTGTCCGCCGAGGCGGCGAAGGCCGAGGGCAAGAGCTGCGGCGTGTGTGGTGAGGCCGCGTCGGATCCGCTGCTGGCGTGTGTGCTGACGGGTCTGGGTGTCACCTCCCTCTCCATGGGTGCGGCGTCGCTGCCCTATGTGCGGGCGACGCTGGCGAAGTTCACGCTGGCGCAGTGCGAGCGGGCCGCCGCGGCCGCCCGGGCGGCGGAGAGCGCCGAGGAGGCGCGCAACGCGGCTCAGGCGGTGCTGTCCGGCGAGTAGGGCCGGGCGGGGCCGCGGCTGTCGCTGTGTGCGGGGCGTTCCACCTCCGGGTGGGGCGCCCCGCGGTCGTCAGTGGTGGTGTCCCGGGGGCAGGGCGTCGTCTCCGAGGTCGGGCGGGGCGCAGTAGTCGACGTTGGACTCCGGGGAGATGAGGTCGCCGTTCTCGACGTCGGTGCAGTACGCGTCGAAGACCTCGCCGGCGGTGAGGGGTTCGAGGCCGTATCCGCGCAGTCGCCAGCCGTGGATGCGGTCGGGGCCGCTCGCAGGGCTGATGCGCATGACGAGTCCGCCGGGGCTGTGGGTGGCCAGGCCGAGGGCGAGGACGCTGGTGAATTCGAGGGCCTCGGCCTCGTCGACGTGCGGGGTGCCGTCGATCTCCTCGTCGGCGTGCAGGACGGAGACGAGGCCTTCCGGGGATCCCGAGACGCTGCACACCAGGTGCCCGTTGCCCGGTGGGGCCGTCCGCAGGACCTGGAGCAGGAGGCGCGAGGCTCGGGTGAAGGCGGCTCGGCCGAGATCTTCGCCGCAGGTGGAGCAGGTGCCCAGGCGGGCGAGCAGGGTGGCCGCGTACTCCCAGGTGGCCTGGCGGACGGCTTCGTCGACCAGGGCCGGCAGCAGGTCGGTGAGGGGCTGGCCCTCGTACGGGACGGTGGGTCCGTTGGTGGCGAGTTCGGCGGTGAACCGGGTCCGGCTGGCGGGGGCGTCGGGGTCGATGCCCGCCGTGGTGCAGTAGTCGGCGTACTCCTCCGGGTCGAAGAGGGCGATCGTGGTGTGGGTGCCCTCTGCGGCGCGTGCCCTCAGGAGGGCTTCGACCTGGCGGAGATAGGCGGCGTGGTCGTGGAAGGTGAAGCTGCGGTAGCGCCGCATGGCGCGAAAGTCGTGTTCGTCGGTGAGCAGTCCGATGGTGCCCGCGATTTCGCGGCGCAGGACGCGTCGCATGGTCTGGTCGGTGTGCGCCATGTTTCCCCCTGTGCACGGTCGATCAATGCTCACTCACAGTAATCGGCGGCACTGACAGTGGTGTCGGGCGGGCGCGGGCCGGCCGGCCGCCATCGAGGGCTGCCGGCCGGTCGAGGGCCTGGTCAGGAGCGTTTGCGGGCCAGGTTCTCGTAGAAGTCGAGCAGGTCGAGGTTGTCGATGGAGCCGGGGTTGACGGCCTTGTCCAGGGGGGTGCCCTGGAGGAGGCGCTTGACCGGTACCTCGATGCGTTTGCCGGTCAGCGTGTGCGGGATGCCGGGTACCTCGATGACCTCGTCGGGGACGTGGCGCGGGGAGAGCTGTTCGCGGATGGTCCGTTTGATGCGGTCGAGCAGGGGCTGGTCGAGGGCGGCTCCTGGGGCGAGGTGCACGAACAGGGGCATCCAGTAGCCGCCGTCCGGTTGTTCGATGCCGACGACGAGGGATTCCCTGATCTCGGGGAGTCGTTCGACGGCTTCGTAGATGTCGGCGGAGCCCATGCGGACGCCCTGCCGGTTGAGGGTCGAGTCGGAGCGGCCGTGGATGACGACGGAGCCGCGTGAGGTGAGGGTGATCCAGTCCCCGTGGCGCCAGACGCCGGGGTAGGTGTCGAAGTAGCTGTCGTGGTAGCGGCTGCCGTCGGGGTCGTTCCAGAAGCGGATCGGCATCGACGGCATGGGGTTGGTGACGACCAGCTCGCCGACCTCGTCGGTGAGGGGGTTGCCCTGGGGGTCCCAGGCCTGGAGGTCGGTGCCCAGGCCCGGGGCCTGGAGTTCGCCGATGTACACGGGAAGGGTGGGGACCGCGCCCGCGAAGCAGGAGCACACGTCGGTGCCGCCGCTGACGGAGGCGATCCACAGGTCCGCGCCGTTCTCGGCGAACTCGTCGTGCAGCCAGCGGAAGCCGTCGGGCGGGAGCGGGGAGCCGGTGGTGGCGACGCACTGGATGCGGGAGAGGTCCAGGTCGCGGGCCGGGTGGACGTCGGCCTTGCGGCAGGCCATGACGTAGGCGGCGGAGGTGCCGAAGAGGGTGGCGCCGGTGCGTTCGGCGATGCGCCATTGGGCGTCCGTCGCCGGGAACCCGGGGCTGCCGTCGTAGAGGACGACCGTCGTCCCGGTGAGCAGGCCGGAGACGAGAAAGTTCCACATCATCCAGCCGGTCGACGTGTACCAGAAGAAGCGGTCCTCGGGGCCGAGGTCGCAGTGCAGCCCGAGCTGTTTGAGGTGTTCGACCAGGATGCCGCCCTGGGACTGGACGATGGCCTTGGGCAGGCCGGTGGTGCCGGAGGAGTACAGCACCCACAGGGGGTGGTCGAAGGGCACCTGTTCGTAGACGGGTTCCGTGTCCGCGCCCGTCAGGGTGGTCCAGTCGAGCGCTCCCTCGGGGGCCTCGGTGCCGAGGAGTGGGATGTGGACCACGGCGCGCAGGGTGGGCAGCTCGCGGCGGAGTTCGGCGACGGTGTCGCGGCGGTCGTGGTCCTTGCCGCCGTAGCGGTAGCCGTCGACGGTGAACAGGACAACGGGTTCGACCTGCTGGAAGCGGTCCAGGACGCTGCGGGCGCCGAAGTCGGGGGCGCAGGAGGTCCAGACGCCGCCGACGGCCGCGGTGGCGAGGAGGGCGACCACGGCCTGCGGGACGTTCGGGAGGTAGCCGCTGACGCGGTCCCCGGGGCGGACGCCGAGGGCCCGCAGTTCGGCGGCGAGCGAGCCGACCTGGCGGCGCAGCTCGCCCCAGGTGACCGGGACGGTCTCGTGGGTCTCGTCGACGTGGAGGAGGGCCGGTTCGTCCGCGCGGGTGGCCGCGGCGCGCAGGGCGTGCTCGGCGTAGTTGAGGGTGGCGCCGGGGAACCACTGGGCTCCGGGCATCGCGCGGTCGCCCAGTACGCGCGCGTAGGGGGTCGAGAAGCGTACGTCGAACCATTCCGTGACGGCCTTCCAGAAGGTTTCCGGCTCGTTCACGGACCAGCGGTGCAGTGCGGGGTAGCCGCCGTCGGCGGGGGCGTCGTATCGGTCGGACGCCCAGGTCTGGAACCTGGTGATCCGCGCCTGGGCGACGCGCTGGGGGTCTGGCTGCCAGAGCGGCTGGGGGGTGACGGTCGACATGGGCTGCTCCCGGACTGTGCGCGTCGTGTGCGTCCTCCGCGCACGGGCTGGGGTGTGCGCGTGACGCGGCTGACACGGACGATGCCATGTGATCGACTTCCGCACCAGGGCGCGCCCCACATAGTCGGTGTCGTGAAGATGTGGTCCCGTCACGGGTGAACGGCAGTTGAACGACGCCCCTGGGCGCGCTCTCCGATGGCAGGGTGAGCAGCATGGACGGTCGTGACCTGGTGCGTTCGATGAAGACGTTCGGTTCGGCGGGGGCGGCGCAGGGGTTGCGTGGCGTGCGGGCGGCGTGGCGCCGGAGGCTGGCCGATGCCGCGGGACTGCCGCCGCGGGGTGCGGAGCGGGCGAGGGTGCCGGGGCCGATGCGGGAGGTGCAGCCCGGACCGGGGGGTGGGGTCATCCGGTTCGCCCGCTCGGAGCTGCGCATCCTGGTCGCCGTGAACGGGGCGGTCTTCTGGGGCTGGGACGGGGCCGGGCCGGAGCCGTCGTACGCGTTGGCGGGCCGTTGTCCTGAGCCGGATCCGCGGGCGGTGCTGGAGCCGGACAAGGACGGCGGCCGGCGGGTGGTCGCGGAGCGGGCCACGGTGGCCGTGTCCCGGCACGGAGCCGTCGAGGTGCGGACCCCGGGGGGCGTGGTGCTGCGGCGTGAGCTGCCGCCGCGCTGGTGGGAGCCGGCCGAAGGCGGTCCGGCGCGCTGGACGCAGCGGTCGGAGGTGGCGGCGGACGCGCGGTTCTTCGGGCTCGGCGGGCGGTCCGCGGGGCCCCGGCTGCGGGAGGGCACGTACCGGCTGTGGAACACCGACTCGGGCCTGCCCTCCGGACCGGGCCCGGAACCGTTGTCCGTCACCATGCCGGTGCAGTTGGTGGTGGCCGACGCCGGGACGCATCTGGTCTTCCACGACAGCGCGTGGGACGGCACGGTCGACCTGCGGGAGGGCGAGGAGGGGGCGGGCTCCGGGCACGACCGGCCGGGTCGGAGTGTGCTGCGGATGGACGGTGGTCCGCTGCGGTGCTGGGTGATGGTGGGTACGCCCGCGCGGGTGCTGCTCGCCTGGGCCTCGCTGACCGGGGCGCCCGCGTTGCCGCCGTCATGGGCGCTGGGTCACCATCACGCGCTGTGGGGATCCGGTGACGAGGAGGAGGTCCGGCGGGTCGTCACCGGCTACCAGGAGCGTGGTCTGCCGCTGGACGCGGTGCACCTGGGCATCGGTCATGCGGACGCCCACCAGGTGTTCACCGTGGACGAGGAGCGGTTTCCCAAGCTGCCGGTTCTCGCCGATGAGCTGCGGCGGGACGGGATCCGACTGGTGTCGGTCGTCGAGCCGGCCGTGCCCGCCGTGCCCGGCAATCCGGTGTACGACGGCGGGACGCGCGAGGACGTGTTCGTCCGGGCGGCCTCCGGGCCGGTCGTCCGGGGTGTGGCACGGGCCGGGGACGTGGTCTTTCCGGATTTCACCCACGCGCGTGCGCGCGAGTGGTGGGGCGAGCGCTACGAGGAGCGGCTGGGGCAGGGGTTCGCCGGTGTGTGGCACGACCTGAACGCGCCCACGTCGTTCGCCGCCTTCGGGGAGCCGACGCTGCCGCGCTCGGCCCGCCACCGGCTGGAGGGCAGGGGCGGTGACCACCGGGAGGCGCACAACGTCTACGGCCTGTGCATGGCCCGCGCCGCGTACGAGGGGCTGCGGGCCCTGGTGCCCGGAGAGCGGCCGTTCGTCGTCTCGCGCGCCGGGTGGGCCGGGCTTCAGCGGTACGGCGGCACGTGGTCGGGGGACGTGGCCACGGGTTGGCCGGGCCTGCGGGCGTCGCTGGCGTCGGTGCTGGGTCTCGGGCTGTGCGGGGTGCCGTACGCGGGGCCGGACGTGGGCGGGACCGACGGGAGTCCGTCGCCTGAGCTGTATCTGCGGTGGTTCCAGCTGGCGGCCCACCTGCCGTTGTTCCGCACCCACGGAGGGCCTCGGGCGGGGCGCAGGGAGCCGTGGGAGTTCGGGGCCGAGGTCCTGGAGCACGCGCGCGTGGCGCTCATCGAGCGGCGTCGGCTGCTGCCGTACTTCGTGACGCTGGCGCATCTGGCCCGGCGGACGGGTGCGCCGTACGTGCGTCCGCTGTGGTGGTCGTCGCCGGAGGAGCGGGCGTTGCGGGACTGCGAGGACGCGTTCCTGCTGGGTGACTGTCTGCTGGTGGCGCCGGTGCTCGATCCGGGTGCGGACCGGCGTGCGGTGCTGTTGCCGCGGGGGCGGTGGTACGACGTGGTGACGGAGCGGGCGTACGAGGGGCCGGCGCAGGTGCTCGTGGAGGCCCCGTTGGCGCGGATCCCGGTGTTCGCGCGCGCGGGAGCGGTGGTTCCGGTGCGCGGGGAGGACGGGGCGCCGGAGTTGGAGGTGTGGGCGCCCGCGCGGGGGCGGACCGGCGGTGGGCTGGTCGTGCGGGACGCGGGCGACGGGTGGGTGGAGCCGGAGATCGAGCGCTACGTGTCGCGCTGGGAGGGTGAGCGGGTGGTCGTGCGGCGCGAGGGCGGGGACGGGGCCGGGGAGACCTTCTGTCCGGTGCGTGTGCGGGGGCTGGCCGAGCGCCCGGCTCAGAGGTAGCGGCCCTCGAACCAGGACCGTACGGCCCTGGTGTGGAGCGGGAAGGCGAGCTCCTCCGACCGGCGCAGGAGGTGCCAGCCCTCAGTCTCGTCGGTGGCGTGGGAGGCGGGGAGGCTCTCGACCGGACGCTCGGGGAGGGAACCGAAGAGCAGGAGATGGCCGTCGGGCGAGCTCATGGCGTCGGCGAGCCGTACGTCGTGGCTCGCCGCGTCGATGCCGGTCTCCTCCTTGAGTTCGCGGACGACGGCCTGCCGCCAGTCCTCCCGGTCGTCGATGTAGCCGCCGGGCAGGGCGACACCCCCGCGCGCGGGGGCCACGGTGCGGGTGATGACCACCAGGGCGGTGCCCTGCGTGTCGTACACGGGCTGGAGGGCCACCGCGACCGGCAGTGGGTTGCGGTAGGCCACGGTGCCGCACGCGGGGCAGGTGCGGGGCCAGCCGGAGACGCCCTCTCCGTGGGGCGTACCGCAGCGCGAACAGTGCGAATTCGGCGCGGAGTTGGGAACGGAGGTTTGAGTTTCGGACACGCGGCGGACTGTATCCGATCGCGGAGCGGGCGGCTCCGGCCGCCCGTTCAGCGGCGGCCGGTGAGGGACCTGGTGGAGACCGGGAAGTCGAAGTAGGTGTCCGGGTAGGGCTCGGGCTTGTACGTGAAGTGCCACCACTCCTCGGGGAGGTTTACCAGGCCGACGTCCTCCAAGGTGTCCTTGAGCAGGAGGCGGTTGGCGCGCTGGGTGCCCTGGATGCGGGGGTCGAGGGTGTGGGAGCGGGTGTCGAAGCAGTCGTATCCGGTGCCCATGTCGACGGAGTTGTCGGGGAAGCGTTCGTCCTGCGGAGCGAAGCACGGCACCAGGGGCTGTCCGGGCCGGTACGGCGGGGTGGGCTTCGCCGGGAGCCGTACGATCGTCAGGTCCATGGTCGAGCCCCGGCTGTGGCCGGACTTCTCCGCGATGTAGCCGTCGTCGAAGAGGCGGGTCTTGTCGACCTCCGGGTAGAACTCGGCCTTCATGGCCTGGTCGTCGAGGTCCTCGGCCCAGCGGACGAAGTGGTCGACGGCGCGCTGCGGCCGGTAGCAGTCGTACACCTTCAGGGAGTAGCCCTGGCGCAGCAGCCGGGTCTGCGCCTTGTGCAGGGCCTTGGCGGCGGGGCGGGTGAGGATGCACAGCGGCTGCCGGTAGCCGTCGATCGGTTCACCGACGAAGTTGTGCGGGGTGACGTAGCGGATCTCCTGGATGATCGTCGGATCGACGCTTCTCAGGGCCACGAAGTTCTCCGGGGCCCTCGGTCCGGGCCTGGCCTGCGCGGTGGCGGGTACGGCCGTGACGGCGAGCAGGGCGGCGAAGGCGGTGGCCAGAGCGCGCAGCGCGGTCGAGAGTCGTGTCATGTTCCCTGCATCTATCAGGATCGACTCCCGTGAGGGAAGGGGGTGGCCCGACGACTCGCCGCGCGTGTGCGGTGCCGGTGAGCCGGAATCCCGCGTGAACGTCTCATGAACTGGGCCCGCGTGGGTGCCGGCGACGCGATCCTGCTCCCGTGCGCTCCTGGACGGATCCTCTCCGCTTCGCCTTCCAACCGGTGGTCAATCTGATGACCGGCGGGGTCGCGGCGCTGGAGATACTCGCCCGCCCGGAGAGCGGCGACATCCTCGCCGAGGCGCGCCGCGACCCCGAACTCGACGGCCGCCTGGCGGTGTCGGCGCTGCGTGCGGCGGTGCGCAAGGAGACTCTGCTGCCGCTGCACGTCAACGTGTTCGCGGGCACCCTCGCCGACCTGGGTGGGCTGCAGCCCCTGCACGACGCCGTGCGGGAGGCCGGCCGGATGCCGTGGGAGGTGACGCTCGACGTCTGTCCGCCGTACACCCACGTGCCGCGGCAGGCCCTGCTGGAGGCGTTGACCGTGCTGCGGGGCCAGGGGTTCCGGATCTCCGCGGACGGGGTCGGCGACGGGGACGCGCCGCTGCGGCTGCTGACGGACCTGGCGCCGGATCTGGTCAAGCTCGACGCGTCGCTGCTGGCCAGGCCGGCGGCCGTGCGGGCGATGCGGGTGCTGTGCGACGAGATGGGGGCGCTGCTGTCCGTCGAGGGGGTGGAGACGGAGACGCAGTACGCCGTCGCGCGGGCGGCCGGGGCGCAGTGGGCCCAGGGCGAGCTGTTCGCGCCGCCGGCCCGGCTGCCCGCGGCGGACGTGTACGTTCCGTCCGGCCCGCCCGGCGTCGTACCGGTGCCGCGGTCGGGGCCGTCGGTACGGCAGTTCGTGCGGCCGGCCGCGCTGCTGCCCGTGACGGCCTCGGCGGGTCAGGTGCGGGCCCTGCTGACCGGGTCGCCCGACGTGTCCGGGGTGCTGCTCGTGGACCGCGACGGCGTGCCGGTGCGGTCGGTGCACCGCTCCCGCTTCCTGCTGTCCATGTCGGCACGCTACGGGCACGCGCTCTACGCCGACCGGCCGGCCGCGAAGCTGGGCGACGCGCCGCGGACGGTGGGCGTGGACGCGACGGCCTGGGAGGTGCTGGACGTGGTGGCGGTCGGCGGCCGGGGCCGTACGTCGGACGACGTGGCCGTGGTGGACGCGTACGGGCGGTGCGTGGGCGTCGTACGGCTCGCGGACCTGGTGCGGGCGCTGGCCGAGAGCCGGGTGGAGGAGGCGGCCGGGCTCAACCCGCTGACCCGGCTGCCCGGTTCGGACGCCATCACGGACGAGGTGGACCGGCGGATCGCGGACGGGCGGGCATTCGCGCTGAGCTGGCTCGACGTGGACCACTTCAAGCAGGTGAACGACGGGGCCGGGTTCGCCGCCGGGGACGAGTTGATCCGGTCGGTCGGGCAGGCGCTGCTCCGGTCGGCGAGGGGGACCACGCGCGTGGGGCACATCGGCGGGGACGACTTCCTGGTGCTCACCGAACCGGACGGGCTGGATCCGCTGGTCGCCTCCGTGCTGGACGTCCCGTGGTCGGCCGGCGGGCGGCCCGTGACGCTCTCCCTCGCCACGGTCCTGTGCGCCCCGGGCAGCGTGCCGGACCACCGGCAGGCCGCGGCGGGCCTGGCACCGCTCAAGAAGGCCGCCAAGGCGTTGCGCGGCGCGAGTTGGGTGCTGGGCCGGGCGGGTGCGCCGGGGCACGAGGTCCGGCGCGGCTCGGACCGGTCGGCGGCGCCCGCGGGCTGAGCGGACGCCCGCCGCGCCAGGGGGCGGGGCAAGCCGTCGGCCACGCGCGCGTGGCGGCATGTCGCCGCAACCGTTGCCGTCGGCCACCTTGACGCTCCCCGGACGCCGGTGAACACTTCCGGTGTCAGTCGACATCGCCGTACATCTCGGCGCATTCCGGCACTGCGTCGCGCGGACTCCCCGGTGCTCGGGGCCCGCTGACCCACGGGCGGTTCGGCTGCTACGGCACGCTCGTCACCCACGCCCCCGCGGCGGAACTCGCCGGGGGAACGCACCCCGCACGTGAGGTCCGGGGCCGACCGTCCCGGGCCAGGGCCCAGGAGCCGCCATGAGCAACGGAGACATCTTCGTCGGCGAGATCATCGGCACGGCGATCCTCATCCTCTTCGGCGCGGGTGTCTGCGCCGCCGTGACCCTCCGGTACAGCAAGGCGCGGGCGTCGGGGTGGGTGGTGATCGCGTTCGGCTGGGGGTTCGGCGTGCTGGCGGGCGCGTACACCGCGGCGCCGCTGTCCGGCGGGCATCTCAACCCCGCCGTCACCCTCGGGATCGCCGTCGACACCGGCGAGTGGGGCAAGGTCTGGGTCTACCTGCTCGGACAGTTGGTGGGGGCGATGCTCGGCGCCGTCCTCTGCTACCTCACCTACTTCGCCCAGTTCCAGGCCAACGTCCGCCAGGACCGGACCGGTACCACCGAGGGCGACGCGGACGAGCCGGTGCCGACGCTCGGCATCTTCTCCACGATCCCGGAGATCCGGAACCCGGTCGCCAACCTGGTCACGGAGATCATCGCGACCGTGGGGCTCGTGCTGCCGATCCTGGCCTTCGGACTCACCGAGGGGCTCGGCGAGTCCGGGACGCTGGTGCTGATCGTCGCCCTGCTCGTGGTCGGTATCGGCCTCTCCCTCGGCGGGCCGACCGGCTACGCCATCAACCCCACGCGCGACCTCGGTCCGCGCATCGTGCACACCTTCCTGCCGATCCCCAACAAGGGCACCTCCGACTGGGGTTACGCCTGGGTTCCGGTGGCCGGGCCGCTGATCGGCGGGGTGCTCGCCGGGTTCATCTACAACCTGGCCTTCTGAACGGCTCTCCGTACGGCCCTCCGTCCTCCGAATCCAGCCCAAGGGGCAGCCATGACGGACCACTCCGCGAAGTACGTCGCCGCGATCGACCAGGGCACCACCTCCAGCCGCTGCATCGTCTTCGACCAGGGCGGCGCGATCGTCGCCGTCGACCAGCGCGAACACCGCCAGATCTTCCCCAAGCCGGGCTGGGTGGAGCACGACGCCACCGAGATCTGGTCCAAGGTGCGGGCGGTGGTCGCCGGGGCGATCGCCAAGGCCGGGCTGCGGGCCGACCAGCTCAGCGCACTGGGCATCACCAACCAGCGCGAGACGACCGTGCTGTGGGACCGGGTGACCGGCAAGCCGGTGCACAACGCCATCGTGTGGCAGGACACCCGTACCTCGGCGCTGTGCCGCCAGTTGGGCGGCACCGACGGGCAGGACCGTTTCCGCGAGTCGACCGGACTGCCGCTGGCCAGCTACTTCTCCGGGCCGAAGGCGGCCTGGCTGCTCGACAACGTGCCCGGCCTCAGGGCCCGCGCCGAGCGCGGCGAGATCGCCTTCGGCACCATCGACTCCTGGCTGATCTGGAACCTCACCGGGGGCACCGAGGGCGGGCGGCACGTCACCGACGTGACCAACGCCGGGCGCACCATGCTGATGGACCTCCGCACCCTCCAGTGGGACCCGGCCATCCTTGCGGCGATGAACATCCCCGAGGCCGTGCTTCCCGAGATCAGGTCGTCCGCCGAGGTGTACGGCACCGCCGTCGGCCCGCTCGCCGGCGTGCCCGTGGCCTCCGCGCTCGGCGACCAGCAGGCGGCCGTGTTCGGACAGGCCTGCTACGACGTGGGCTCGGCGAAGAACACCTACGGCACGGGCAGCTTCCTGCTGCTCAACACCGGTGACCGGCCGGTGCCGTCGAAGAGCGGGCTGCTCACGACCATGGGCTACAAGATCGGCGACGAGGCGCCCGTCTACTGCCTGGAGGGTTCGATCGCCGTCACCGGCGCCCTGGTGCAGTGGTTCCGCGACCAGCTCGGCATCATCCGCGACGCGGACGAGATCGAGCCACTGGCGGCGAGCGTGGCGGACAACGGGGGCGCCTACATCGTGCCCGCGTTCTCCGGACTGTTCGCGCCGTACTGGCGTTCCGACGCGCGCGGGGTCGTCACCGGCCTCACCCGGTACGTCACCAAGGCGCATCTCGCGCGGGCGGTGCTGGAGGCGACGAGCTGGCAGACGCGTGAGGTCGTGGACGCGATGTACCAGGACTCGGGGGTGCGCATCACGGCTCTGAAGGTCGACGGGGGCATGACGAAGAACGGGCTGCTGATGCAGCACCAGGCGGACGTGCTGGGGGTGCCGGTGATCCGGCCCCGGGTCTCCGAGACGACCTGCCTCGGCGCCGCGTACGCGGCCGGGCTGGCCACCGGGGTGTGGAACAGCCTCGACGCCCTCCGGGCGCACTGGCAGCGGGACGCCGAGTGGGCACCCGCGATGGAGTCCTCGGTGCGCGACCGCGAGTACCGCAACTGGCGCAGGGCGGTCGAGAAGAGCTTCGGCTGGCTGGAGGAGGAGAGTGGTCCGGGCCCGGCCGGCTGAAGGTCGGGCCCCGGAGTCAGGTCGTGACGACCCGGCGGCGGTCGGCCGCCTGGGCCATCGCGTGCTGGACCACGCCGACGAGGACCTCCTTGACCGACTCCCGGTCACGCGCGTCGCACATCACCACGGGCACATCGGTGTCCAGGTCGAGGGCCTGGCGGACGGTCTCGGAGGGATAGCGGGCCGAGCCCTCGAAGCAGTTGACGCCGACCAGGAACGGGATGGAACGCCGTTCGAAGTAGTCGACGGCGGCGAAGCAGTCCTCCAGGCGGCGGGTGTCGGCCAGGACGACCGCCCCCAGCGCCCCTTCGGACAGCTCGTCCCACATGAACCAGAACCGCTCCTGGCCGGGCGTGCCGAACAGATAGAGCACCAGGTCCTCGCGCAGCGTGATGCGTCCGAAGTCCATGGCCACCGTGGTGGTGTGCTTCTCCTCCACCCCGCTCAGATCGTCGACGGGCCGCCCGGCCTCGGTGAGGAGTTCCTCGGTGCGCAGCGGCCGGATCTCGCTGACCGCGCCGACGAGGGTGGTCTTGCCCACGCCGAAGCCGCCGGCCACGAGGATCTTGAGGGTGACGGGCTCGACCGGCGGCTTGCCGCGCTGGGAACGCCCGAAGATCATCGGTCTCTACTCCTTAACGTGCCGCTCGACGAGCCGACGGGAGGGTTCACAGTGCCCTCAGTCCATTGATCACGTCGCGCAGAATGTTCTCGTCCGGCAGTTCGGCCGGGGGTACGGGCCGGTTGACGTGGACGAGGTCGACGTCCACGAGGTCGCCGACCAGGACCCGTACGACCCCGATCGGCAGGTCGAGTTCGGCGGCGAGTTCGGCGACCGACTGCGGGGCCTCCCGGCACAGTCCGACGATGTCCACGTGCTCCGGCGAGAGGGTGACGTCCGCCTCGGGGTCGTCCGCGTGGGGTTCCGTGACGACCACCGCGATCAGGTCGAGGCGGTGCTGGGCCGCGCTGGTGGTGCGACCGCGCGTCATGGCGTACGGACGGACGACGGGGCCGGCCTCGTCGTCGAACCAGTGGTTTCTTCCCTGACCGTCTGCGCTCATGTCATCCCACTTACCCGCCCGAGGGCACATCGGTGCGTGGAGCGGTGGCCAGGTGTCCGCCGACCCGCTTGACGAGGAGGGTCATCTCGTAGGCGACCTGGCCGACGTCCGAGTCGGCGTCCGAGAGGACGGCGAGGCAGCTGCCGTCGCCGGCGGCGGTGACGAACAGGAAGGCGTCGTCGAGTTCGACGACCGTCTGCCGGACTCTGCCCGCCTCGAAGTGGCGGCCCACGCCCTTGGCGAGGCTGTGGAAGCCCGACGCCACGGCGGCCAGGTGCTCGCTGTCCTCCCTGGTCAGGTCCTTGGACGCACCCGTCGCCAGGCCGTCGCCGGACAGGACGACTGCCTTGCGGATGCTCGCGACCCGGTCGACCAGGTCGTCGAGGAGCCAGTTCAGCTCCCCGGACTTGGTCGCGCTGTGGCCGGTCGCCTTCGGTGCGGTCATCGACCGTCCCCCTCCGTCGTTCCTCGTGGTGCTGTTGGTGCCGTGCCGCCGGGGACGTCGTCACCCGCGGCGTTCTCCTCGCGCCCGCGCCGCCAGCCGCGCTGGAGTGAGGCCATCCGGCTGCGGACCTCGTCGGCGTCACGGTCGGCGGGGTCGGAGCGGTCCTCGGCAGGTGGTTCGGGACTCTGCCGGAGCTGGGGCGCGAGGTTGGCCTGCCGTACGCGCCGGGGCAGCGCACCGGCCTCCGCGGCGTCGGCGTCCCGGCCTTCGGGGCGGCCGCCTGAGGAGGCTCCACCGCCGTCACGGCCCGCGGGCTGTCCGCGTTTCCGGCGGGAGGGCAGCGCGGGCGGTTCGTCCGCTCCTGCCCGCGGTGCGGCCGGGATGCGTGTGCCGTTGGCGTCCGCGTCCGCCGGGGTCTGGTGGTCGTCCGCCCTGTCCCCGGTGTCCCGTGAGGGGACCGGGCGGCCGTGCGAACTGACCAGCTTGGGGGTGCGGCGGCGGGGCAGCGGGAGGGGTGCGTCCGCGTCGGCCGGGTCGTCGTCCTGGCCCGGCCGGCCCGCCGAGCCGTGGTCGTCGTCGGCCGCGGCGAGCGAGCGGCGCGGGCGGAACAGGCCGCCGCGTTCGCCGTCCTCGTCGTCGAGCCCGCCCGGCAGGCCGTCGAGGGCGTCCAGGTCGACGGGCGCCTCCAGTTCCACCGGTCCGTCCAGCAGCGCGGCCGGGCGCTCCGGCAGCCGCGCCGGCACGTGGGACAGGGCCGACCGACGGCTCTCCTCCCGCCCCTTCTCCTTGACGTGCTGGGGACGGTCGAGGCGGAAGCCGATGCCGTTGGTGTCGGGGGCGTCGTCCGAGAGCAGCGCGTCGGGGACGAAGACGACCGCGGTGGTGCCGCCGTACGGGGAGGGCTGGAGGGAGACCCGGACGTTCTGTCGCTGGGCGAGCCGGCTGACGACGAACAGGCCGAGCCGGTCGGTGTCGGACAGCTCGAACTCGGGGGTCTCGGCGAGCCGGAGGTTGGCGTCCAGGAGGGCGTCGGCCGCCATACCGAGGCCGCGGTCGTGGATCTCCAGGGTGAAGCCGTTGGCGACGCGCTCGCCCAGGACCTGGACGGCGGTGTGCGGGGGCGAGAACACCGTGGCGTTCTCCAGGAGTTCGGCCACCAGGTGGGTCAGGTCGGCGACCGCCGGTCCGGTGACGGCCACCCGCGGCAGCCTGCGGACCTCGATGCGCTCGTAGTCCTCGACCTCGGCGACGGCGGCCCGCACCACGTCCATGAGCTGGACGGGCTTGCGCCACTGCCGGGACGGGGCGGCGCCGGAGAGGATGACGAGGCCCTCGGCGTGCCGGCGCATCCGCGTGGTCAGGTGGTCGAGGCGGAACAGGTCGGCGAGTTCCTCGGTGTCCTCGGTCCTGCGCTCCATGGTGTCCAGCAGCGTGAGCTGCTTGTGCAGCAGCACCTGGCTGCGGCGCGCGAGGTTGACGAAGACCTCGGAGACACCGGCGCGCAGTTCGGCCTGCTTGACCGCGGCCTCCACGGCGGCCCGCTGCAGCGTGTTGAGGGCCTGGCCGACCTCGCCGATCTCGTTCCTGTCGTACTCAAGGCGCGGCACCTCGGTCTCCACGTCGACCTCCTCGCCCGCGGAGAGGCGGCGCATGACGCTGGGCAGCCGGACGCCGGACGCCTCGTGGGCCTCCAGTCTCAGCTGCTTGAGGTCACGGATCAGGGAGCGGCCGACGCGTACCGAGAGGAAGAGGGAGTAGAGCAGGGCGATCAGGCCGAGCGCGCCGGCGATGACCACCTTGGCGATGACGTTCGTCGCGACCGGGTCGACCCGGTCCTGGTAGCGGTCGGCCGCGTCGTCGTCGAGGGCGCCGAGCTCCTCCAGGACGCTGCCCGCGGCGGTGTCCCAGCTCTTTGCGGTGACGCCGCGGGGCGTTCCGGCCCCGGCGGAGAGGGCGGCCTCCTCGGCGGTGCGCAGCGGGGCGGAGGAGGCGTTCTTCCAGAAGCGCTCGTAGCGGCCGCGTTCGGCGGACGGCAGCAGCGGCAGGTTGATGCCGTACATCAGGGTGCGCTGCGCCACGAGGTCGGAGACGTCCCGGATCTCGGCGCGGGTGAGCCGGCCGGTGACGAGGGCGGAGCCGAGGAGGGCGTCCTCGCGGGAGAGGAGTTCGCGGGCGCGGGAGAGGTTGACGAGCGCACGGTACTGCTTGTCCAGACCGACGTTGTCGACGACGTTCAGACTGGCGAGCAGGTCGTGGCAGGGGTCGACCAGGCGGTTGTAGAGGCCGAGCGCCTGCGCGCGGTCGACGGTGCCGTCCTCGACGCTGCGGCGCAGCGAGCCGATGCCGTCGAAGGCGTCCAGTACGGCGGTGAGCCGCTCCTCCTCGGCCTGTCCCAGGTCGTCGCGCACGCCGGCGTCGGCGGCGTTGCGGCGGATCTCGGCGACGGCGTCGTCCGTGGCGGTGCGGCTGCGCTGGAGGGCGGCGAACCCGTCGGAAGCGCGCGGGTCGGCGAGGTGGACGAGGGTCTGGCGGCGTTCCTGCTGGAGGACGCGGACGGTGTCCTCGATCGGATAGCCGATCTCCTCGACGACGGTGGAGACGCTGAACAACCGTTCCGCCTCGCGCCCCGTGAGTACCGTGGCGAACGCCCAGATCGCGGTCAGGGACACCAGCGGCACGAGAAGCAGCGCCACGATCTTCCGGCGGATCGACTTCCCGCGAAAGCGCATGGCCTCCCCCAGCTCGATCCCCCTCCGGCAGGGGGTACACATGTGCGTCAACAAACGGCGCGAGCCTACTACTGACGCATCCGTAACTCGAAGGCCCGTCCGGCGGACGGGCCTCCTCGCCACGGGACGGTGATGGTCAGTTGTCCGGTCATTGCGGGAGATTGCCTCCCGGGATCGGGGTGTGCGGGGAGGGTTCGGCTCCGGCTCGGCCGGGCGGATTGGCCGAAATTCTTCGACTGCGCGGGCCTTTCGGGAATCTTGGGAGCCCGTCGCTCGTCATTCACTACGGGAAATGGAGGCGGAATCGGCCACAGGAGCCGCATCCCGCCTCTGGGCGGCGTAAAGCAGCGCAAGCCGGGCAGCCAGAGGGGAGCCGTGTCGTGGGACACGGTCGAGCTGTCTGCTGGCGGTGGGGAGTGACATGGCGATGGGCACGGCGGAGCGGCGCGGTGCGCCCGAGGACGGCGGTGCGGCCCGGGTGACCGCCCGACCGGTCCCCGAGGCACCGGATCGCGAAGTTCGGGCAGCCGGTACGGGCAGACCCGCGCGTGACCGGCCGGAGGGGCCGGGGAGGCGGGTGGCGCGCGAGCAGCCGTCCGGCTACCGGCCGTTGTGGAGGGAGGAGCCCGCGCGGCGGCGCCGGCTGCCGGATCCGGTGCGCACGGCGGCCGTCCGTGCGGTGATCGTCGTCGCGGTGACGCTGATCATGGCGATGGTGGCCTTCCTGTGCACGATGGCGGAGTCGTGGCTGGCGTTTCCCATGGTGATCGGCAGTGTGGCGGGCACGGTGGTGGCCACGTGGGGGGTGCTGGACGTGTGGGTGACGCGACAGGTCTGGAATCAGCGGCACGGCGTGGTGTCGGAGCCGAGCAGCACCGCGCGGGCCATGCGGCGCGAGCGGCGCCGGGCCCGGCGCCAGGCGCGGTCCGCCGAGCGGAGCCAGGAGCGGATACGCCGGCGGGGCGGTGGCGCGAGCCGGCTGTCACACCCTTGAGCACGCCCTTGAGCGACTGCGCGGCCCGCTGGGCCGGAGGCCCACCCCGGGCGCCGCCAGCGGGCCGCGACGCACGGCACGCCGACCGGGTGGTTCCGCCGACGTCCCCCGCCGGGTCGCGCCTCACCGCGCGCCCGGGCCCGCCCCGCCGACGGTCACCGGTATCCCGGCCTCCTCGGCGGCGAGTTCGCGTCGGACCCGCATGAAGGGGCGGGGCCGGTCCACGGCGAGCACGGCGGTCGTACGCCCGTCCCGTTCGTAGCGGGCCAGGAAGCCCTCCGCGTCAGGCGCGCCGTCGGCGATCCCGCCCTCGGCGACGCGCACAATGTCGCCGTCCCGGCGCCGCCCGGCGAACTGGAGGCGGGAGCCGTACTGGTCGGACCAGAAGTACGGCACCGACCTCGCGCTCTCCAGCGTGCGTCCGGCGAGGAGGTTGCGCACCGCGGCCCGGGGCTGCTGGGTGGCGGAGGTCCAGTGCTCCGCGCGGGTGCCGCCGACGCGGGCCACGTCGCCGACGGCGACCACCTGCGGCAGGGCGGTCACGCAGCCGTCGTCGCACAGGACGCCGTCGTTCAGGAGCAGCGGCGAGCCGGCCAGCCAGGCGGTGTTGGGGGTGGCACCGATGCCGACGATCACCACGTCCGCGGGCAGCGCGCGTCCGTCGGTGAGGTCGACCCCGGTGACGGCCGCCGTGCCGCGCAGCGCGGCCACGGACGCGCCGGTGACCAGCCCCACCCCGGCACGGCCGTGCAGGGTGGCGCAGACGGCGGCCAGTTCCGCGCCGAGGTGCGGCACGAGTGGCATCGCGGCGGCCTCGACGACGGTGACGGCGTGACCGAGGGCGGCGCACGAGGACGCGGTCTCGGCGCCGACGAAACCGCCGCCGACCACCACCACCCGGCACGGACCGCGGGTGAGGCACGCGCGCAGGGCGCGGGCGTCGTCCAGGGTGCGCAGGGTGTGGACCCCGGTGAGGCCGCCGCCGTTCAGGCCCCGTGCCGATGCCCCGGTGGCGACGACGACGCCGTCCGTGGACACGGTGCGGCCGTCGTCGAGCAGTACGGTCCGCCCGCGGGCGTCCAGGCCACGGGCGCGGACACCGAGCAGCCAGTCGGCGTCCAGTTCGGCGGTCTCCTCGGCGTCGGTGAGCGCCAGGTCCTCCTCGGCGGCCCGGCCGGTGAGGAACTCCTTGGACAGGGGCGGCCGGTCGTAGGGCGGGTGGGGTTCGTCCCCGACCACCACGAGGCGTCCGTCGAACCCCTGGGCCCGCAGTTCCCGGGCGGCGTACAGGCCGGACAGGGAGGCACCGACCACGGTCACGGTCCTCATGCGGCGCTGCCCTCCTCCGCGGCGAGGTGGACGTGGACGAAGCCGTCCTCGACGCTCACCCGGTGGGTGCGCACCGCCCGACGGGCCGGGAGGCAGGTCGGCAGGCCCGTGCGCAGGTCGAACGAGGCGGCGTGCAGCGGGCATTCGACCAGGCACCCCTCCAGCCAGCCCTCGGAGAGAGAGGCGTCCTGGTGGCTGCAGGTGTCGTCGATGGCGTAGAGATCGCCGTCGTCGGTGTGGAAGACGGCGATCGGCGGACTGGTCCCGACGCGGGTGGACCCGCCCTTGGGGAGGTCTTCGAGACGGCAGACGGGAATCATGGGCTCCCCTCTCGGTCCGGAACGCGGGGTGCGGAGCGCGTACCCTTCCGGGATCCGGACGCTTCGGTAACATGATGTTTCACATGGCGCACTGGAGAGCGCTATGCGCAACAGAATCCGGGCGGGCGCCCGTGGCGTCAAGGGCTTCCCGCAGATGCGGCCCGATCGGGCCGCCAGGTGGTGAGAGTTGAGCCATGACCCGCACACAGCAGCAGCCCGACCCTGGTGAGGACCGTGTGGAGAACAAGCAGTCAGGCAGGGGCGCGGTGGGCGGCGTGCAGTCGGTGGACCGCGCCGTGACCGTGCTGGAGATCCTCGCCCGGCTCGGGGAGGCGGGTGTCACCGAGATCGCCGACGAACTGGACGTGCACAAGTCCACGGCGTTCCGGCTGCTCGGCGTGTTGGAGAACCGCGGTCTGGTGGCGCAGGAGAAGGAGCGCGGCAAGTACTACCTGGGCGCCGGTGTGCTGCGGCTGGCGGGGGCGGCGGCCGTACGGCTGGACATCTCGCAGGAGGGGGTGCCCGTCTGCCGCGAGCTGGCCGACGAACTGGGCGAGACGTCGAACATCGCGGTGCTGGACGACGACGCGGCGGTCAACGTCATGCAGGCCCGCGGCACCGCCTCGGTCACCGCGCAGAACTGGCTCGGCCGGCGCACCCCGCTGCACGCCACCGCCAGCGGGAAGGTGCTGCTCGCCCATCTGCCGGCCACCCTGCGCGAGGGGCTGCTGGCCCGCCCGCTGCACCGGTTCACCGAGCACACCGTCACCGGCGCGGCGGTGCTGCGCGGCGAGTTGGAGACGGTGACCGCGCAGGGTTGCGCGATCACGCAGGAGGAGCTGGAGATCGGGCTCGCGGCCGTGGCGGCGCCGGTGCGCTCCCACGACGGCAAGGTGATCGCCTCGATCAGTGTCTCCGGCCCGGTGTACCGGCTGACGCCGGAGCGCTTGCCGGACCTGGCCGAGCGAGTGCTGGCGGCGGGGGCCGAGCTGTCCCGCCGCATGGGCTACGGCGGCTGAGCACGCACCCACCCGGCGAGGCGGCCGGGCTGAGCGCACCCACCCGGCGGGACGGTCCCGCCGGCGTCCCGTCCGACGGCGCGGGACCCGAACTCCCTTCCGGGGGCCCGGGTCCCGCGCCGTCCCGTGTCAGGCGTGTTTCGCAGCCCGCGCCCGCCGCCGGCTCGTTTTGCCAAGGGTTAACCCGTACCTCTTGACGGCCCCTCGACGGCGTTCCCACTATGTTTCTCATCGCGCAACCCATCGTGCAATGCGCAACAGCAGAGGAGCTTCTCGTGTCACACGAGGTCCGTGCCGTAGTCGCTGTGAAGAGGGGCGCACCCGTCGAGGTGCAGACGATCGTCGTGCCGGATCCCGGGCCCGGCGAGGTTCTGGTCGCGGTGCAGGCCTGCGGGGTCTGTCACACGGATCTGCACTACCGCGAGGGCGCGATCACCGATGACTTCCCGTTCCTGCTGGGCCATGAGGCGGCCGGCACCGTCGAGGCGGTCGGCGAGGGCGTCACCGGCCTCGCGCCGGGCGACTACGTGGTGCTGGCGTGGCGGGCGCCCTGCGGTGGCTGCCGGTCCTGCCGCCGCGGCCGCCCCTGGTACTGCTTCGACTCCCGCAACGCCGCCCGTCCGATGACCCTGGTGGACGGCACCCCGCTGACCCCGGCCCTCGGCATCGGCGCCTTCGCCGAGAAGACGCTGGTCGCCGCGGGCCAGGCCGTGAAGGTCGACCCGGCCGCCCGGCCCGAGGCGGCCGGCCTCGTCGGCTGCGGGGTGATGGCCGGTTATGGCGCCGCCGTCAACACCGGCGGCGTCGGCCGCGGCGACTCGGTCGCGGTGATCGGCTGCGGTGGCGTGGGCGACGCGGCGATCGCCGGTGCCGCCCTGAACGGCGCCATGAAGATCATCGCGGTCGACGTGGACGGCCGGAAGCTGGACCGGGCGGAACGGTTCGGCGCGACGCACACCGTCGACTCCCGCGGCACGGACCCGGTCGAGGCGGTCCGCGCCCTCACCGACGGCCACGGCGTGGACATCGCGATCGACGCCGTGGGCCACCCGGAGACGTTCCGCCAGGCCTTCTACATGCGCGACCACGCCGGAGTGCTGGTCCAGGTCGGCGTGCCCACACCGGAGACGACGGTCGAACTGCCCCTCATCGACGTGTTCTCACGCGGCGGTGCGATCAAGTCGTCCTGGTACGGCGACTGTCTGCCGAGCCGCGACTTCCCGTTCCTGATCGACCAATACCTGTACGGGCTGCTCGACCTGGGTGCCTTCGTGTCGGAGACGACGACGCTGGACCGGGTGGAGGACGCGTTCGGCCGGATGCGCCGCGGCGAGGTACTGCGCTCGGTGGTGGTCCTGTGAGCACCCACGGCCTGCGGCCCCCGCCCCGCGTGGTGGTCATCGGCGCGGGCGTCGTCGGCTGCTCCCTCGCGGACGAACTGACCGCGCGCGGCTGGACGGACGTCACCGTCCTCGAACAGGGCCCACTGCCCGCGCCCGGCGGCTCCACCTCGCACGCGCCCGGCCTCGTCTTCCGGACCAGTCCGTCGCGCACCCTGACGGCGTTCGCCCGGTACACCGTCGAGAAGTTCACGTCCCTCACGTGGGACGGCGCCCCGTGCTTCCAGCGGGTCGGCGGCCTGGAGCTGGCGACCACACCGGAGCGCCTCGCCGACCTGCACCGCAGGGCCGGATACGCCGCCTCCTGGGGCGTGGCCGGCGAGATCGTCGACGCCGCCCGCTGCAAGGAACTCTGGCCGCTCCTCGACGAGTCGGTGGTCCTCGGCGGCTTCCACACCCCGGGGGACGGGCTGGCCCGCGCCGTGCCCGCCTGCCGCGCCCAGCTGGACCGCGCCACCGCGCGGGGCGCACGTTTCCTGGACCGGCACACGGTCACCGGCATCGAGCGGCAGGACGGCCGGGTCACGGGCGTCGTCACCGACCGCGGCACCTTCCCCGCCGACCACGTCGTCTCCGCCGCCGGATTCTGGGGACCGGTCGTCGGCCGCATGGCCGGCGTCGACGTACCCCTGCAACCGCTGGCCCACCAGTACGCGAGGACGGCTCCGCTGCCCGAGCTGAGCGGCGCCACCGAGGAGGCGTCTAAGCCGGTCCTGCGCTTCCAGGACCGCGACCTGTACTTCCGTGAGCACGGCGACCGCCTCGGCATCGGCTCCTACGCCCACCGGCCGCTGCCCGTCGACCCGTTCGCCGTGCCCGGCTACGACGAGTCACGCGCCCGGCACATGGACATGCCGTCGTCGTACCCCTTCACCGCGGAGGACTGGGCGCCGAGCTGGGAGGACTGCCGCCGGCTGATGCCCGCCCTGCGCGACTCGGACGTCGAGTCGGGCTTCAACGGTGTCTTCTCCTTCACCCCGGACGGCATGCCGGTCCTCGGCGAGTCCCGTGACCTGCGGGGCTTCTGGCTCGCGGAGGCGGTGTGGGTCACCCACTCGGCCGGTGTCGCCAGGGCCGTCGCCGAGTGGATGGTGGACGGACGGCCGTCGCTCGACGTCCACGAGTGCGACCTCACACGCTTCGAGGACGCGCAACGGTCACCGGCGTACGTCCGCGAACGCGGCGCGCAGCAGTTCACCGAGGTGTACGACGTGATCCACCCGCTCCAGCCGATGGAGCGGCCGCGCCCGCTCAGGGTCAGCCCGTTCCACGCACGGCAGCGGGAACTCGGCGCGTACTTCCTGGAGGGCGGCGGCTGGGAACGCCCGCACTGGTACGAGGCCAATGCCGGGCTCGTCCCGGACCCGCGCCTTCCCGGCCGCGACGCCTGGTCGGCCCGGCACTGGTCGCCGATCGCGGCGGCGGAGGCGCGGGTCACCCGCGAGCGCGTCGCCCTGTACGACATGACGCCGTTGCGCCGCCTGGAGGTCACCGGGCCGGGCGCCCTCGCCTTCCTGGACCGCATGACCAGCAACAACCTGCGCAAGAGGCCCGGCGCGGTCACCTACACCCTCCTCCTCGACGAGACCGGGGGCATCCGCTCCGACCTCACCGTCGCCCGCCTCGCCCCCGACCGCTTCCAGGTCGGCGCCAACTCCCCCGCCGATCTCGACCACCTGCTGCGCCACGCGCCCGGTGGGGAGGTGCACATCAGGGACATCACCTCCGGCACCTGCTGCGTCGGCGTCTGGGGCCCGCTCGCCCGCGACCTCGTCCAGCCGCTGACGCCGGACGACTTCTCGCACGAGGCGTTCGGCTACTTCCGCGCCCGGGAGACGTACATCGGCCACGTCCCGGTGACCGCGATGCGCCTGAGCTACGTCGGTGAACTGGGCTGGGAGCTGTACACCACCGCCGACCTGGGCCTTCGGCTCTGGGACACGCTGTGGGAGGCCGGCCAGGACCTCGGCGTGATCGCCGCCGGACGCTCGGCCTTCAACTCCCTGCGCCTGGAGAAGGGATACCGGGCCTGGGGCACGGACATGACCGACGAGGACAACCCGTACGAGGCCGGTGTCGGCTTCGCGGTCCGGATGGACAAGGCGGACTTCGTCGGCCGGGCCGCGCTGGCCCGCGCGGGCGAGCCCGGCCGACGCCTGACACCGCTGCTCCTCGACGACCCGGCGGCCGTGGTGCTCGGCAAGGAGCCGGTCCACGTGGACGGCGCGCCCGCCGGATACGTGACCAGCGCCTCGTACGGCTACACGCTCGGCCGCTGCGTCGCGTACGCCTGGCTCCCCGCCGGCCTGGCCGCCGGCACCGGTGTGCACGTGGAGTACTTCGGTGAGAAGGTGCCCGCCACCGTCGCCGAGGAGCCGCTGTTCGACCCGAGGATGACCCGTATCCGCCGTTAGGACGCCAGGAGGCCCTTCTTGTCCCCCACCTACGACGTGATCGTCATCGGCCTCGGCGGCATGGGCAGTGCCGCCGCCCACCACCTGTCCGCGCGGGGAGCCCGCGTGCTGGGCCTGGAGCGGTTCGGCCCCGTGCACAACCGGGGCTCCAGCCACGGCGGTTCCCGGATCACCCGGCAGTCGTACTTCGAGGACCCGGCGTACGTTCCCCTGCTGCTGCGCGCCTACGAGCTCTACGCCGACCTGGAGCGGGCCACCGGCCGGGACATCGCCCTCCTGTGCGGGGGCCTGATGGTGGGCCGGCCCGACTCCTGGACCGTGACCGGCTCCCTGCGGTCGGCCCGCGAGTGGGACCTGCCGCACGAGATGCTGGACGCGCGGGAGATCCGCCGCCGGTTTCCGACGCTCGCCCCGCGGGACGACGAGGTCGCCCTGTACGAGGCCAAGGCCGGTCTGCTGCGCCCCGAGAACACGGTCGCCGCCCATCTCCAGCTGGCCACCCGGCAGGGCGCCGACCTGCACTTCGAGGAACCCGTGACGCGCTGGGAACCGTACCGGGACGGCGTCCGCGTGCACACCGGCGAGAACACCTACACCGCCGGCCAGTTGGTGATCTGCCCGGGCGCCTGGGCGCCGCGGCTGCTCGCCGGCCTCGGGGTGCCGTTCACGGTGGAGCGGCAGGTCATGTACTGGTTCCAGCCCCGCAACGGCATCGGCCGCTTCCTCCCGGCCAACCAGCCGATCTACGTCTGGGAGGACGCGGCCGGCGTGCAGGTGTACGGCTTCCCCGCCATCGACGGGCCGGACCACGGCGCCAAGGTCGCCTTCTTCCGCAAGGGGCAGGCGACCACCCCGGAGGCCATCGACCGGACCGTGCACGGCCACGAGGTCCGGGCCATGGCGGACCACATGTCCGGCCGTCTCCCCGATCTGCCCGGCACCTTCCTCAAGGCCGCCACCTGCATGTACACCACCACGGCGGACGAACACTTCGTCATCGCCCGCCATCCCGCGCATCCCGGTTCGGTCACCGTGGCCTGCGGATTCTCCGGGCACGGCTTCAAGTTCGTGCCCGTCGTCGGCGAGATCCTCGCCGACCTGGCCCTGACCGGCGACACCGCGCACCCGATCGGTCTCTTCGACCCCGCTCGCCTCACCGCCGCGCCCGCCCGAGGAGCCAGCACGTGACGACGACTCCCCTGTCCTCCAGCCTCATCGCGACCCTGCCGGGCCGCTACTACACCGACCCGGAGATCTTCCGTCAGGAACAGCGGCAGGTCTTCGAGTCGCTCTGGTTCTGCGCCGTCCGCGGCGCCGACCTGGAACGGCCCGGCGCCTTCCGCACCGTGCGGATCGGGTCCGAGAGCGTCATCGTCACCCGCACCCGTACGGGCGCGCTGCGCGCCTTCCTCAACATCTGCCGCCACCGGGGGGCCCGGCTGTGCCTGGAGGAGTCGGGCGAGGTGCGGCGCAACCTCCAGTGCCCGTACCACGCCTGGACGTACGACCTCGACGGACGGCTGATCGCCGCGCCCGGCCTCACGAAGATGCCGGACGTCGACCGCGCCGCGTACGGCCTGGCCGAGGTCGCCCTGCGCGAATGGCTCGGATATGCCTGGGTGTGCCTGGCCGACGAGCCACCCTCCTTCGAGGAGACCGTGCGCGGTGCCGTCGTCGAACGGCTCGGCGACCCGGCGGCGATCGAGCGCTACGGGACGGAGCGGCTGGCCCTCGGCCGACGCGTCCGGTACGACGTTGCGGCCAACTGGAAGCTGATCGTCGAGAACTTCATGGAGTGCTACCACTGCGCCACCATCCACCCCGAACTCACCGATGTGCTGCCCGAGTTCGCCGACGGCTACGCGGCCCAGTACTACGTGGGCCACGGCGCCGAGTTCGGCGAGGAGGTCAAGGGCTTCACGGTCGACGGCGGCGAGGGCTTCGGCCGGCTGCCCGAGGTGGCGGAGAGCCAGGACCGCCGCTACTACGCCGTCACCGTCAGGCCGACGGTCTTCGTCAACCTCGTGCCGGACCACGTGATCCTGCACCGCATGTTCCCGCTCGCCGAGGACCGCACGGTCGTCGAGTGCGACTGGCTGTACGCCCCCGACGTGGTGGCGTCGGGGGCGGACCTGTCACGGTCGGTGGAACTGTTCCACCGGGTCAACACGCAGGACTTCGCGGCGTGCGAGCGGACCCAGCCCGCGATGTCGTCCCGCGCCTACCGCGAGGGCGGCGTGCTGGTGCCGACCGAGCACCACATCGGGCTCTTCCACGAGTGGCTGCTGGAGCGGCTAGGAGGGTGACTGGGCGGGGCGTTTGAACATCCGGGTGGCCGTGATCTCGCTGTGCACCGGCTCGCCCTCCCCCTCGGCGGCGGGGGCCGGCTGGGGCAGACCGGGCCGCAGGTGCTCCTCGACGCTGATGTACTTCAGTCCTGCCCTGAGGTCGGCGTCGTTGCGCAGCCGGATGACCAGCGGGAACTCGGCGAGCGCGGTCGTGTCGAACAGGCCGGTGGTGTAGAGCAGCTGGACGCCGAGCGCGTCGGACACGGCCCGCTGCAGCTCCAGCAGGTAGGTGGCGTTGGCGCGCCCGATGGGGTTGTCGAGGAACAGGGTCCCGGCGTGGCGGTGCCGGTCGCGGCCCCGGTCGTTGCTGCGGAGCGCGGCCATCGTGCAGTACAGGGCGATGGCCGCGGTGAGCAGCTGGCCGCCGGAGAAGACGTCGCCCATCTGTCCGACGGGGACGCGCTCGGCGCGCAGCACGGCGTCGGGCTTGAGGATCTCGACGGCGACGCCCTTGGGCGCCAGTGCGGCGGCGACGCCCCGCAGCAGCAGGGACATGCCGTCGCGGCGCAGGTCGGAGTTCTTCTTCACGGCGGCGCGGGTGGCGTCGTCGACCACCTCGCCGAGCCGCTCGGTGAGGGTGGCCTGGTCGGGTTCCTCGAAGCGGATGCGCAGGAACTCCTGACCCGACCACTCCCCCAGCCCTTCCGGCAGCCGGGAGAGGCGCTGGGCGGAGCGGAGCGTGGCGAGGGCCGACTCGACCAGGCCGCGCAGCCGGTCCACGATCGAGTCGCGGTTGCGCTCCAGCTGCGCGAGTTCGTCGGTGAGGACGCGGAGCCGGGGCGCGAAGGCGTCCGCCCACTTGGCCGCGTGCTCGGGCAGCGTGGCGGCGGGCAGCTCGCGGATCTGCTGCCGCGCGGGGGTGCGGACCTGCTCGTAACGGGTGGAGTTGGCGTGCCGGACCAGGACGTCGCTCGCCTCGCGGACCCCGGCCTCGGCGGCGGACAGGTCGGCGGCGCAGCCGCGCAGCGACCGGCGGGCCTCACCGGCCGACTGGCGGGCCTCCTCCAGACCGCCCGGATACGGCTCGGGCTCTTCCTGCTCCTCGTCGGCCGCGTGCTCGCGCAGCAGGTCGCGGAGCATGGCGGCGATCTCGTCGAAGCCGCCGGCGGCGTCCTCGGCGGCGCGGTGCGTGTCGAGCAGTCCGGCGTGGGTGTCGCGGGCCCGGGTGAGCGCCTCGGTGTGGGAGGCGAGTTCTGCGGTGGCCGTGCGCAGCAGGGTCTGGGCGTGGTCGGCGTCGCGCGGGAGGAGTTCCCCGGGCAGCTCGGTGTGGGCCTCGCCCTCCTCGGGCGCGTGCCGTTCGGCCTCGCCGCGCAGGCGGCCGAGCTGCTCGCTGGCGCTCGACATGCGGGTCTCCAGGAGCTGCACCAGCTCCTCGGCGCGGGCGGCGGCGGCCTGCCGGGACGGTCCGTCGGAGCCGTCGGGCGACTCCAGGAGCTGCCCGGCGCGGGTGCGGACCTTGTTGCTGAGCCGGTCCAGGTCCCCGCGCGCGGCGCTCTCGTCGCTCTCCGCGCGGGCCTGTTCGGCGCGGAGGTCGGCGCCGACGCCGACCTTCTCGTACACCTGGGACGCGGCACGGTAGGCCTCGCGCAGGTCCGGCAGGGACGCCTTCGGCGCGTCCGTGCCGGTCCCGGGCGTGTCCGCTCCGTCCTCCGGTACGTCGTCGGGGGCGCCGGCGATCTCGGAGCGCTCGGCGCGCAGCGCGCGGGCGGTGCGGCGGGCGTCGTCGGCGGCGCGCTGGGCGGCGCGGCGGTCCTCGTCGGCCGCGCGGGCCCGGTCCAGGCAGGCCTGGGCGCGGGCCTCGGCCTCGGCGCCCTCGTCGGCCAGTTCCCGCAGGCGCACCTGCCAGCCCGCCCGTTCGCGCAGCCGGAAGGCGAGCCCGGCGAGGGCGTCGGCGGCGCGGCGGGCCTTCTGCGCGGCCTCCTGCCGTTCGTCCCGCAGGTGCACGGCCTCGGCGGCGGCCTCGTCCGCCTCGGTCCGCGCGGTGCGCGCCTCGGTCAGTTCGGCCTCGGCCTCGTCGGCGAAAGTGCGCGCCTCCTCGGCGGTCCGGGCGAGTTCGGTGAGGCGTCCGGCGGGGCAGCCGGTGCGCCAGGAGGCGAGCCGGGCGGCCAGCTCGCGGTCCTTGCCGAGCCGGGCGGCGAGGGTGCGGATCTCCTCGTCCCGCCGGGTCGCCCGCGCGCGCAGCGCGTGCCGCTCCTCGTCGGCCGCGTGCTCGTCGTGCATCGCGGGGTTCGGCGGTACGAGGAAGACGTCCCCGGCGTCGGAGTCCGGGGCCGGGGTGGGGGCGAGCAGGGCGGCGGCGGTGCCGACGGCGACGGCCGAGCGCGGGAGCAGGGCCGCGTCGCCGAGGACGTCGCGCGCGCGGGTGTGCGAGTCGGGGTCGGTGATGATGACGCCGTCGACCAGCTCGGGCCGGGCGGCCAGCACGCGCGCGTGGTCGGCGGGGTCGACGGCCTGCGCGAGGTAGCGCCAGCCGGGCAGGGCGGGGATGCCGTGCTCGCCCAGGAACTCCACGGTGGCCAGCACGTCGGGGCCGGGCGGCAGCAGTCCGCCGTCGCCGAGCGCGCCGAGGATGCGGGAGTCGTCGGCGGCGGCGGTGCGCAGGTCGAACAGCTGGCGTTCGGCGGAGGAGACGGTGTCGTCGAGCAGTTCGCGCAGTTCGTCGGCGAAGCGGTCGAGTTCCTGGGGCGTGAGGGCGCCGTCGGCCCGCGCGGGCGCGGGGTCGTGGTCCGCGTCGTGGCGGGGCTGCGGGATGCCGGGGCGGGTGCCGGCGGCGAGGCCGAGCAGTTCCGCGAGGCGTTCCTCGACGGCCAGGGCCTCGGCCGTGCGGCGCTCGGCCTCGTGGGCGCGTTCGGCCGCGGTGGCGGCGTCGGCCGCGCGGGCGGCCGTCAGTTCGGCGCGGCTCTCGGCGGACGCCGTCTCGCGCGCGTGCTCCGTGGCCCGGCGTGCCGACTCACGGGCGGTGTCCCAGGCCGCGACGGTGCTCTTCTCGGCGTCGCTGGCGGCGAGGGCCGCGCGGGCGGGGTCGGCGTCGGGCGCGCTGTCGTCCAGCCAGCCGGCCCGGACCGCTTCGGTGGTCTCCTGCTCGACCTCGGTGAGGCGCTGGCGCAGGTGCCCGGCCTCGCTGCGGGCGCGCTGCGCCTCGGTGGCGGCGGTGGTGGAGTCGCGGTGCGCCGCGTCGCTGACCTCCTGGAGGGCGGCGGACCGCTCCTCCTCCTCGTTGGCGTGGCCCTCGGCCCGGCCGGCCGCCGCGTGCAGGGCGCGGACGAGGTCGACGGCGGCCTTGGCGCGTGCGGCGAGCGCGGGGGCGGCGTCCCGCTCGGCCTCCTGGATGGCGGCGGACACGCGGGCGACGCGGTCGGCGGCGGCGCGGTGGCGCAGTACGGCCTCGGCGGCCTGCCAGGCGGAGTGCAGGGTGCGCGCGTCGGCGAGTTCGCGCTTCTGGGCGGCGGCGGCCTTCTCTGCGCCGGTCAGGGCGAGCGAGGCGTGCCGGTAGGCGAGTTCGGCGGCGATGAGGGCGCTGCGGTCGCGGGCCGACTCGGCGTGGGTGACGGCGCGGGCGGCGGCGGTGACCCGCTGGGCGAGGTCCGAGGCCCTGACCCGCTCCTGGGCGCCGCGCGCGGTGAGCCGCCGGGCGAGGTTCCTGGTCCGGCGTTCGGCCGCGGTGTGGATGTCGCGCGCGCGGGTGCGGACCTCGGCGGCCTCGACGATCCGGCCGAGCAGCTCGACGGACCCGGCGGTGAAGTCGCGTTCGGCGATCAGCTCGGCCCGTCGGCCCAGCTTGTTGCCGAAGCCGCTCACCAGGTCGGCGAGTCCGTCGGTGTCACGGGTGTCGGTGACCGCGCGCAGCAGCAGGTCGGTGAAGTCGGCGTCCTTCTTGACGGCGAAGAGGCCGGCGGCCTCGCCCTCGTCGGCGTTCATCTCGCGCTGGTAGCGGAAGAGTTCGGGGTCGAGGCCGAGGTCGCCGAGGTGCTCGATCCAGCGGTCGTGGATCTCCTCCCAGTGCACCTCCAGGTGCGGGTAGGCCTTGGCGGCCTCGGTGAGGGCGTCGCGGAAGCCCTTCATGGTGCGCCGCCTGCCCTGGGCGCCGGAGACGCCCTCCAGGGGCGGGCGTACGGCGGTGGCCTCGGCGACGGGCAGGTTGTCCAGGGTCAGTCCGGGCCCGGGCCGGAAGGAGTACCAGGCCTCGGCGAACTTGCGGGGGTCGTTGGAGACCTGGCGGCCGCGCCACTCGCTGGCCTTGCCGACCACGACGCACTCGCCGCTCTGCACGTGCTGCCACTCCAGCGCGACGTGTCCGCAGTCGTCGGCGAGCAGGAACTTGCGCAGGACGCCCGAGCTGGCGCCGCCCAGGGTGTTGCGGTGGCCCGGCAGCATCACCGAGAAGATCAGCTTGAGCAGGACGGACTTGCCGCCGCCGTTCTCCAGGAACAGCACCCCCGCGGGGGCGGGGCGGCGCGGCGGGCCGACCGGCTCCTCCTCGAAGAACTCCGCCTGCGTGGGCGCGGGGTCGGGCACGGGCTCGCCCACACCGCGCAGGTCAAGCACGGTGTCGGCGTAGCGCGCACCGGCGGGTCCGATGGAGTAGAGGCGGACCCGGGACAGCTCGTACATGGCGGACTCTCGTAAGTCTTCGGGAAGTCGGGGAGGTGGGGGCGGGTGTGGGCCCGGTGGCGGGCGCGGCGCGCGGGGTCAGGGCGAGTGGAACGGCAGCCCGGCGTCGGCCACCAGCTCCAGGTCTTCCGTCTCCTCGGCGGGCAGCAGCGTCGCCGTGCCGTCGGTGACCGGGACGACGCCCAGGTCCAGCAGCTCGGCCATGGCGGCGCTGCCCGCCATGTCGCGCACCTGGAGCTGGTAGCGCGCGGTCGTGCGGTAGGTGCCGCCGCTGTCGTCGCCGGTGCGCTGGAGGAAGCCGGACTCGGTGAGGAACGCGGCGGCCTTGCCGACGATGCCGGTGGTGGAGCCGGGGAGTCTGCGGGCGTCCTTGGTGGCGCCGGTGGAGCTGCGTCTGGCCCAGATCCGCCAGGCGGCCTCCAGGCCGGGGGCGTCGGTGGCTGGGTCGGTGTTCTCGCCCTGTTCGTCGGCGCGCTCCTCCAGCCGGCGGCAGGCCTGGCGGACGAAGGCGTCCACGCCGTTGACCGTGACGCGGCCGATGTAGCCGTCGTCGGCGAGGTCCTCGGGGCGCGGGTAGGCCATGGCGGCGAGCGCGAGGTGGGCGAGGCCGTGCAGGAAGCGGTCGCCGGAGTCGGTGGCGGCGCGGCGCGCGTAGTCGCCCATGCGGACGGCGAACACCGAGTCCTCGGCGGCGGTGACGGCCATTCCCGCGCGCCGGGAGACTTCCAGCACGATCAGTCCGAGGCCGGCCGCGACGGCGTCGGCGAGACGCGCGAAGGGCGGGTCCTCGCGGTACCGGCGCAGCAGGTCGGCGTACTCCTGGTCGCGGGCGGGCAGCAGCTTGGGCTGGAGGCCGAAGGAGACGAGCCGCGCCGCGTCGGCGGCGTCGGCGGGCGTGACGGCCGCGGTGGCCGGCGCGGCACCCGCCTCCGGTTCGCTCCGGTCGACGTGCTCGGTCACGGTCGGTTCTCCTCGCTGTGCAGGCGCTCGATGCCGTGCCGGCACTCGTGTCGTTCGGATCGTCGGGGCGTATGGCAGTGGCGGGTGTGGCGGTGGGAGACGGTCATGCCGCCTCCGTGCGGGCGGCGGCCATGCCCGCCGCGTCCAGCAGCGCGGTGCCGACGATGAGGTCGGCACCGCCGAACTCGTGGTCGTCGAGCTCGGTGCCGTCGTCCACGGCGAACAGCAGCTTCGGCTCGCCCTGCCGGTAGGCGGTGCCGACCGGCGGGCTGGCCGCGTGCACGGCCAGCAGGGCGACGAGGTAGGGCAGTTCGGGATCCTGGGCGCGGGCGTCGGCCAGGAGTCCCGACAGCCGGCGCGGGGCGTCGTGCGGGAGGTCGAGCAGTTCCATGGCGGCCGCGAGCTGTTCCTCGCTGAAACGGCTGTCGTCCGGGGTGGCGATCAGGTCGGGTTCCGGCATCTCGGCGCCCAGGTGCTCCCGCTCCACCGGCGGGGTCAGGAGTATGTCGACGAGGTCGCCGACCCGGACGGAGACGGGCGTGCGCAGTCCGGTGCCGCGGGCGAAGAAGGCGTCGGTGACGCGCAGCGCGCGCTCCAGGGGCAACGGCAGGACGGGGGCGACCAGATGGCCGTAGAGATCGAGGCCGGAGGTGGTCAGGGGCGTGGCGAAGGCCTGCCGGTCCTGTTCGGCGCGGAAGAGCGGGCCGGCCTCCAGGAGGCGGGACTGGAGCTGGGTGTGGCGGCGGATGCAGTCCTTGACGATGTCGACCAGCTCGGCCGCGCGGCGCTTGTGCTCCTGGTCCTCGGACTCGTCGCGGGCCTTGCGGATGTTGGTGAGGATCGCGTTCTCGTGGCGGTACCGGTCGGCGACGTGGTCCAGGGCCTCGGCGATCATGTCGGGGACGGCGCTCAGCCAGTCCACCGCCCGGACGTTGCGCCGGGTGGCGTCCAGGGCGCGGCGCAGGGTCTCGGAGTACTGCACGGTCCGGTACCGGGCCTGCTCGGCGGCGAGCTGGGCGTCGGCGAGGCGGCCCCGGCTGATCAGCACCTCCAGCTTGACCTCGGCGGCGATCTGGGCGCTGGTGACGTCGGTGTCCAGGGCGCCGACCAGGACGTTGACCGCCTCGTCCGTGGTGCGCAGGTAGACGGTGCCGCCGGGACCGGGGACCTCTTCCAGGAGCTTGAAGTCGTAGTCCCGGCGGACGTAGGTACCGTCCGGTCCGAAGGTGCCGTAGACCGCGCGGAAGCCTCGGTCGACGCTGCCGACGTTGATCAGGTTCTCCAGGACCCAGCGGGCCACCCGCTCGTGCTCGGCGGCGGGACGGCGGGGGGCCTGGGCGGCGACGCGCGGGATCAGCCTGGCCACTATCTGGTCGTGGTCGGCGCCGGTGTCGAAGTCCATGTTCAGCGTGACGAGGTCGATGGCGGCGAGGGCGACCTCGGCCATGCCGTACACCGAGTACTCGCCCGCGAGGTTGGCCTTGCGGGCGTCCAGGTCGTGCAGTGGCGCCGTGCAGGCGAGCGCGCGCAGCCGCCGCGCCAGTCCCTCGTCGGCGGCCGGGCCCGGAGCAGGGCGCGGCCCCGCGCTGAGCTGGGGCGGAACGCTGTCCGTCGGTGCAGGCGAAGTCACGGTGCACAGACTAGGTCCTCGGTCTGACATCGACCCAAACGACGCAGATGCGCCCCGGCCGGCAGGCCGCCGGCCGCGGGGACCCGGGGCGTGGCCGGAGCGGCGAGACCGGGGGCGTGGCCGGTGTGACGGGACGGGGCCGCGGCCGTGGCGGCGGGCACCGAACCCAGAAGGCCCTCACCCGTTCAAGCACCCGGCACGCGTGTCACCAACGTCCCGGAACAGCACACCTAGGGGGTGTCGTCCCCGACCCGCCGCAGGTAGACCTCCACGACGCGCTTGAGGGAGTTGTCGAGGTAGACCGCGAGCAGGCGCTCCGCCGTCTCCCGCTCGCCGTTCTCCAGGGCCGTCAGGAGCTCCGCGTTCCGTGCGATGTACGGCTCGTGCAGGCGCCGGGGGTCGTCCACGACGTGGAAGGCGAGGCGGAGTTCGGCGAAGACGCTGCGCATCAGCTCGTCGGTGCGTTCGCTGCCGGCGAGGGCGACCAGCTCCCGGTGGAAGTGGATGTTGGCCGTACCGACGGCTTTCCAGTCACCTTCGCGGGCCGACCGGCGCCCGTCCTCGACGGCCCCGGCGAGTCCTTCGAGGGCGTAGGGGGGCTTGCCGAGGCCGCGTACGACGGCGCACTCGACGAGGGAGCGGGTGCGGTAGATGTCCTCGACGTCCTCGACGGTCAGGACCCGGACGAAGACGCCGCGGTTCAGCTCGTGGACGAGCAGGCGTTCGTGGGTGAGCAGCCGGAACGACTCGCGCAGGGTGTTGCGGGAGACGCCGAGCGCGCCGCCGATGCTGTCCTCGGACAGGCGGGTGCCGGGCGGGAAGTAGCCCTCGGCGATCCGGCTCCTGAGGATGTCCGAGACCCGCTCGGCGGTGCTGGTCCGGCCCAGGAGGGCACGGTCGTCGGCCAGTCCCGTCAACTGCTCTGCCATGCCCGGAATTCAATCGCAGATACCAGAACGAAACAACAGGGGTATTGAGGGATCGTTGAACAATCCTCTACGGTGCCAGGAAGTGCACGCACCCTCCGTCCTCCCCCTGCGAGGTGCCCATGAGCACAACCCCTCCCCCACGGGCCCTGTCCACCGAGGCGCGTCCCGGCACGGATGAACACACCACGGACGACGGCCCGTTCGGCTGGCTGCGCGCCCTCGGCCCGCGGGGCCGCCGCGCCTTCGGCGGCGCGTTCGGCGGGTACGCCCTCGACTCCTACGACTACTTCACCCTGCCGCTCACCATGGTGGCGCTGGCCGCGTACTTCGGCCTGGACAGCGGCCAGACCGGCCTGCTCACGACGGTCACCCTGGTCGTCTCGGCGGTCGGCGGCGCCCTCGCGGGCGTGCTGGCGGACCGCGTGGGCCGGGTCAAGGCGCTGCTGCTCACCGTGATCACCTACGCCGTGTTCACGGTGGCGTGCGGTTTCGCCCCCAACTACGAGACGCTGCTGGTCTTCCGCGCCCTCCAGGGGCTCGGCTTCGGCGGCGAGTGGGCGGTCGGCGCGATCCTGGTGGCCGAGTACGCGAGTGCCAGGCACCGGGGCCGCACGCTCGGCGCGATCCAGAGCTCCTGGGCCGTGGGCTGGGCGCTCGCGGTGGTCGTGTACACGCTGGTGTTCTCGCTGGTCGGCGACGATCTGGCCTGGCGTGTCATGTTCTGGACGGGTGCGCTGCCGGCGCTGCTCGTGGTCTGGATCAGGCGCAGCGTCCACGACGCGCCGAAGGCCACCGAGATCCGGGAGCAGGGCGCGAGCAAGGGGTCCTTCGCGGCGATCTTCAAGCCCGGTACGGCCGGCGCCCCCGGCCTGCTGCGCGTCACGCTCTTCGCCAGCCTGCTCTCCACCGGCGTCCAGGGCGGCTACTACACCCTTGCCACCTGGGTGCCGACCTACCTGAAGGACGAACGGGACCTGTCGGTCGTCGGCACCGGCGGCTATCTGACCTTCCTCATCTCGGGCGCCTTCATCGGCTACCTCACCGGCGGCTGGCTCACCGACGTGCTGGGCCGCAAACGCAACATCTGGCTGTTCGCCCTGCTGTCGGCGGTCTGCATCCTGGCGTACGCCAACATCCCCGACGGCGCCAACACCCTGCTCCTGGTGCTCGGTTTCCCGCTCGGCTTCTGCATGTCGGCCATCTTCAGCGGCTTCGGCTCGTACCTGAGCGAGCTGTACCCGACGGCGGCACGCGGCGCGGGCCAGGGCTTCACGTACAACACCGGACGCGCCGTGGGCGCCGTCTTCCCGACCACGGTCGGCTTCCTGGCCGACAGCTGGGGCGTGGGCGGCGCGCTGGTCTTTGGTGCCATCGGCTACGGCATCGCGGCGCTGGCCCTGCTGTGGCTGCCGGAGACGCGCGGAAGGGAACTGGCGTGAAGCACCCACCGCACGTGGCCGAGGACCGGCCGCTCGCACGCGTCGAACGGCACGCGCACGCGTGGAGCCCGAAAACCGCCCGCTCCCTCTTCCGGGAGGGGCTGGCCGGCCCCACGGCGGGGGTCGCGGCGGGCCACACCCAGGCCAACCTGATCTCGGTGCCCGCCGACTGGGCGTACGACATGCTGCTGTTCTGCACCCGCAACCCGCAGCCCTGCCCGGTGCTCGACGTCACCGACGCCGGGTCCTGGACCACCGTGCTCGCCGACGGCGCGGACCTGCGCACCGATCTGCCCCGCTACCGGGTGTGGCGGGACGGCGAGCTGGTGGAGGAGCCGACGGACGTGCGGGCGCACTGGCGGGACGATCTGGTGACGTTCCTGATCGGGTGCAGCTTCACCTTCGAGTGGGCGCTGGCCTCGGCCGGCGTCCCGATCCGGCACGTCGAGCAGGGCCGCAACGTCCCGATGTACGTCACCACGCGTCAGTGCCGTCCGGCGGGGCGGCTGCACGGCCCGATGGTGGTCTCGATGCGCCCCGTGCCGCCCGCGCACCTGTCGGCGGCGATCCACGAGACCAGCCTGCTCCCGGCGGTGCACGGCAGCCCGGTGCACTGCGGTGACCCGTCGGCGCTCGGCATCGAGGACCTGGGCCGGCCCGACTTCGGCGACGCGGTGGACGCCGAACCGGACGACATCCCGGTGTTCTGGGCCTGCGGGGTGACGCCTCAGGCGGCGGTCATGGCCTCGCGGCCGCCCTTCGCGGTGACCCACGCGCCGGGGCAGACGTTCCTCACCGACGCGCGCGACGAGCAGTACCGCGTCGCCTGACCCCGGGCGCCCCCGCGGGCGCCCGAGAGCGGAGACACTGGAGACATGACCTCGATCGACCTCAACGCCGACCTCGGCGAGGGCTTCGGCCGCTGGCGGCTCACCGACGACGAGGGCCTGCTCTCCGTCGTCACCAGCGCCAACGTCGCGTGCGGGTTCCACGCCGGCGACCCGGCCACCATGCGGCGGGTGTGCGAGCTGGCGGCCGAGCGGGGCGTGACGGTCGGCGCCCAGGTCTCCTACCGGGACCTGGCCGGTTTCGGACGGCGCGCCATGGACGTGCCGTCCGCCGAGCTGGCGGCGGAGGTGGCCTACCAGATCGGCGCCCTGGAGGTCTTCGCCCGCGCGGCGGGCACGCGCGTGGCGTACGTCAAACCGCACGGCGCCCTCTACAACCGAGTGGTCCGGGACGAGGAGCAGGCCGCGGCGGTCGTCGACGGCGTACTCCTGGCGGGCGGCGCGCTGCCCGTCCTCGGGCTGCCCGGCTCGCGTGTCCTGGAGCGAGCCGCGGAGGCGGGGCTTCCCGCCGTGCCGGAGGCCTTCGCGGACCGGGCGTACACCGACCAGGCCACCCTGGTGCCGCGCGGGCAGGAGGGCGCGGTGGTCACCGAACCCGACTCCGTCGTGGCACGCTCCGTGGAGCTGGCCCGCTCCGGCACGGTCACCGCCCGGTCGGGAGCGGTGGTCGCGGTCCGCGCGCGCTCCCTGTGCGTGCACGGCGACACGCCCGGCGCGGTGGACCTGGCCCGCCGGGTACGGGAGCGGCTGGAGGCGTCGGGCGTCCGGGTGGAGGCCTTCGCATGAACGTCCTGCCGGTCGGCGACGACGCCCTGCTGGTCGAGGTCTCCTCGGGCGAGGAGGCGGAGGCGCTCCGCGCGGAGCTGCTGCGGCGCCGCGCGGAGGGCACGCTGGCCGCGCGGGAGATCGTCCCGGCGGCCCGCACCGTCCTGCTCGACGGTGTCGCCGACCGGGCCCGGCTCGCGGCCGAACTGACCGCCGCCGAGGTTCCGCCCGCTCCCCCGCGCGCGGGGCACGTGGTCGAGATCCCGGTCCGCTACGACGGGCCGGACCTGGCCGACGTGGGCGCGCACTGGGGAGTGGCGCCGCGGGAGGTGGCGCGCATCCACGCGGACACCGAGTTCCGGGTCGCCTTCTGCGGGTTCGCGCCCGGCTTCGGCTATCTGACCGGCCTTCCCGCGCGGTACGACGTGCCGCGCCGGGACACCCCGCGCACGGCCGTCCCGGCCGGTTCGGTGGCGCTGGCCGGTCCCTACACGGGCGTGTACCCGCGCTCGTCGCCGGGCGGCTGGCAGTTGATCGGCACCACGGACGCCGTGCTGTGGGACCACACGCGCGTGCCGGCGGCGCTGCTGTCGCCGGGCACACGCGTCCGGTTCGTACCCGAAGGACCCCGAGAACCCCGCGAACGGCAGGGCGGCTCATGACGGACCGTGCGCTCGCCGTCGTCCGGGCCGGGTCCCTGACCACCGTGCAGGACCGGGGCCGCCCCGGTCACGCACACCTCGGCGTCCCCCGTTCCGGAGCACTCGACGCGCCCGCGGCCGCGCTGGTCAACCGCCTGGTCGGCAACCCGCCCGAGGCGGCCGTCCTGGAGACCACCCTCACCGGCTGCGCCCTGCGCCCCCGGTGCGCGGTGACCGTGGCGGTCGGTGGCGCGCCCTGCCCGGTGACGGTGGACGGGAGGCCGGTCTCCTGGGGCGCGCCGGTCGGTGTGCCGGCGGGCGCGCTGCTCGACGTGGGGCCGGCCGGCTCCGGCGTCCGCTCCTATGTGGCCGTCTCGGGCGGTGTCCTGGTCGAGCAGGTGCTCGGCAGCCGCTCCACCGACCTGCTGTCCGGCCTGGGACCGCCGCCCCTCTCCGACGGCATGGTGCTCGCCCTGGGGCGGCCGCGCGGGCGGCACGCGTGGGTGGAGGTCGCCCCGCAGCCGGCGCCGCCGGCGGAGCTGGTCCTGCGGGTGACGCCGGGCCCGCGCGCGGACTGGTTCACGCCCGAGGCGGTACGGACCTTCACCTCACGCGCGTACCGGGTGTCCGCCGCGAGCAACCGCATCGGACTGCGCGTCGAGGGACCCCCGCTGGAGCGTGCCCGCACGGGCGAACTGCCCAGCGAGGGCATGGTGCTGGGCGCGGTCCAGGTGCCGCCGGACGGCCGGCCCGTGGTGTTCCTGGCCGACCATCCGACGACCGGTGGCTATCCGGTGATCGGCGTCGTCCGCGTCCGCGACCTCCCGGCGGCGGCCCAGGCGGCGCCGGGGACGCCGGTCCGGTTCGTGGCGGTACGCGAGCGCTGACGCGCGGGGGCCGAGGTGCGCCCGGCACCGGACGTCCCTCCCCGTCGTCTTCCGGTGGCGGTGCTCAGGCCGCCTCCGCCTCCCGTCCGCCGTTCGACGAGAGCGCCGCGAGGGCGGCGGTGACCGCGGCGGACGTGCGCAGGTCGAGCCGGGCGCTCGTCCCGCGCGCGTGGTGGCGCAGTTCGCCTGCGGCCAGCGTCAGCAGTTGGGGCAGCAGGTCGGTGCAGCGCCGGGCCACCCAGCCGGTGCCCGCGGTGGCCAGCCACCACAGGCCCGCCGCCCGGGTGGGGGCGTCGAACTCGTTGTCGGGCGAGGGTGCGGGACCGGTGGCGACGCCGCGCTCGGCGAGCAGCGCGTGGAAGCGCAGGGCCAGCTGTCGGTGGCCCCGCTCGCCGGGATGCAGCCGGTCCACGCTCCACATCGAGCGGTCCGTGGTCCAGCCGCCCTCGCACGCGTGCAGGTGCACGGCCCCGTACCGGTCGGACAGGGCGTGCACCACGGCGTTGACCGCCCGTTGCCGCCGGGCCAGTGGACGGGCGAGCGCGTCCGGCAGCCCGAGCATCGTCCCGGGGTCCGGCAGACACGCCGTGAGCAGCAGCGCGCCGCGCCCGGTGCAGGCGGCGTACACCGCGTCGAGGCGGGCGGCGACCGCCCCGAGGTCGAAGGTGCGGCGCAGGGTGTCGTTGACGCCGACGACGACGGACACGAGGTCGGGGTGCAGGGCGAGGCCGGCCGGCAGCTGCCGCTCGGCCACGTCGACGGTCTGCGCGCCGCTGCGGGCGAGGTTGGTGAAGAGGACGGGCTGTTCGGCGAGGCCGGTGGCGAGCAGCGCGGCCCAGCCCCGCCACCCGTGCTCCACCGGGTCGCCCACCCCCTCGGTCAGCGAGTCGCCGAGGGCGACGAAGCGCAGGCGTCTCATGACACGGTCTCCGGCAGCGCGGGGCGCGTGGGGACGGCCGCGTCGTGCGCTGCGAGGAACGCCTCGACCGCCGTGGCCCAGCCGAAGCACTCGGCCCGCGCACGTGCCGTCCCGCGGCGGTCCGCCTCCCGGCGGCCGAGCAGTGACTCCACGGCGTCGGCGAAGGCCTCCCCGTGGTCGGCGGCGACGGCCCCGGCGGAGCCGATCACCTCGGGCAGCGCCGACGACGCGCTGGCGACCACGGGCGTGCCGCAGGCCATCGCCTCCAGCGCGGCGAGCCCGAAGGTCTCGGCCGGTCCGGGAGCCAGGCACACGTCGGCGGACGCCTGGAGCGCGCCCAGCAGTGCGGGGTCGGCGACGTGACCGAGGAAGGTCACCGGCAGCCCGCGCTCCCGTGCCCGCTGTTCGAGCCGCGCCCTGAGCGGTCCGTCACCGGCCACCACCAGCACCGCTCGGACGCCGCGCCGCCGGAGCGCGTCGAGGGCGTCGAGAGCCGTGCCGGGCCGCTTCTCGACGGACAGCCGGGAGCACGTCGCCAGCAGGGCCTCGTCCCCGCGCGCGAAACGGGTCCGCAGACCCGGGTCGCGCAGCGAGGGGTGCCGCCCGGCCAGGTCGACGCCGAGTGGGGCCCGTACGACGTTGCGGGCGCCGACCCGGACGAACTCCCGCTCGGCGAACTCGGTGGTGCACACCACGCGGGCGTAGGTGTGCGCCGTGCGGATGTTGAGCGCGTCGGCGGCGCGCCGGGCGGCCGGCTCGGGCAGGCCCCAGGTGCGCAGCACGCCGTCGGTGGTCTCGTGGGAGACCATCACGGCGGGGACCCTGGCGCGCCGGGCCCACCGGCCGGTCCAGCGCAGGGTGGTGCGGTCGGACACCTCCAGGCGGTCGGGTGCCAGGTCCGCCAGGAGCGCGCTCACGCGCCGCCTGTCGGTCAGGACGCGGTAGCCGCCGGTGCCGGGCAGGAGCGGCCCGGGGAGGGTGATCACCCGGCCCTGCTCGGTCTCCCGGTCGTCGGCCTGCTCGCCCGGGACCACGAGGACGGGGTCGTGTCCGGCCGCCCGGTATCCCCGGCCCAGTTCGCGCAGCGCGGTGCGCAGGCCGCCCGAGGTGGGTGCGACGAAGTTGGCGAGCCGGACGATCCGCAGCGCGTTCATGCCGCCAGCACCGCCTTTCGCGAGGCCAGCACGTCCCGGTAGTGCCCGATCAGGCGGTCGCCGACGGCCGCCCACGTGCGCCCCTCGACCTTCGCCCGGCCGGCCGCGCCGTACGCGGCCCGCAGTGCGGGGTCCGCGGACAGCGACCACACCGCGTCCCGTACGGCGGCGGCGTCCCGCGGCGGCACCAGCAGGCCGGTGCTGCCGTGGTCCACCAGATCGAGCGGGCCGCCGGCCGCCGGGGCGACGACGGGCACGCCGCTGGCCATGGCCTCCTGGACGGTCTGGCAGAACGTCTCGAAGGGGCCGGTGTGCACGAAGACGTCCAGGGAGGCGAAGACCCGGGCCAGCTCATCGCCGGTGCGTCGGCCGAGGAGGACGGCGCCGGGCAGCGCCTGTTCCAGGCCCGGCCGGCTGGGCCCGTCGCCGACGACCACCACGCGCACGCCCTCCAGGGCGCAGACGCCGGACAGCAGCTCCACCTGCTTCTCGGGGGCGAGACGGCCCACGTAGCCGACGATCAGCTCCCCGTTCGGGGCGAGCCCGCGGCGCAGCTCCGCGTCGCGCCGGTCGGGCCGGAAGCGGACGGTGTCCACTCCGCGCGGCCACAGGCCGACCCGGGGCACGCCGTGCGCCCTCAGGTCGCGCAGGGCCGCGCTGGACGGGGCGAGGGTGAGGTCGGCGGCAGCGTGCACGGAGCGGATGCGGCGCCAGGCGGCCGCCTCGCCCGCCCCCATGTAGGTGCGGGCGTAGCCGGCGAGGTCGGTCTGGTAGACGGCCACGGCGGGCACGCCGAGGCGGGCGGCGGCGGCCATGCCCCGGACGCCGAGGACGAAGGGGCTGGCCAGGTGGACGACGTCCGCGCGGTGTTCGGCGATGGCGGCGGCCACGCGGCGGCTGGGCAGGGCGACGCGGACCTGGGGGTAGCCGGGGAGCGGGAGGGAGGGGACGCGGACGAGCGGGCACGGAGCGGAGGCGTCCGCCGCGTGGCCGGCGGCGGTGGCCGGTGCGACGACGACGCAGTCGTGACCGCGGTCGACGAGGTGCCGGGCGGTCTGCAGCGCGCAGTGGGCGACGCCGTTCACATCGGGGGGAAAGGATTCGGTCACGATGACGACACGCATAGGGGTGTTGTCGCCGGACTGGACGTGCTCGCGTCAACGTCGATCTTTCCGGCCGGGAAACGTCCCATGAGCGTTGCCCGTGCGCCCGGGCGGGTCGGCCGACGGCCATGTCCGGCGGGCCCGCGCGCCATCCGTCGTTCACACGGGGACGGTGGCACCGGGCCGGGCACGGTCCGGTGCCACCGTCCCCGGGTCGTCTCACACGGCGGGCGCGTCCGGTCCGAAGCGGCTGCGTACGGCCGTCTGGACCTCGTCCTCCTCGGCCGGATCGGCGGCCAGCCTGCGCAGCCGCTCGACGACCCGGTTGTCGCCGGTCTCGGCGTGCCGGGCGGCGACCTCGCGGGTGGTCTCCTCGCAGTCCCACAGGCACTCGATGGCGAAGCCCGCGGCGAACGACGGGTCGGTGGCGGCCAGCGCACGGGCGGCCCGGCCACGCAGGTGGGAGGAGGCGGTCTCGCGGTAGATGTGGCGCAGCACGGGGGCGGCACAGGCGATGCCGAGGCGCCCGGTGCCGTCGACGAGGGTCCACAGGGTCGGCGCGTCGGGGCCTTCGCCGCGTACGGCCTCGCGCAGGGCGGCGAGGACCAGGTCGCGGTCCTGCGCCGCGCCCCGGCAGGCGAGCACCCGTCCGGCGGCGGCGCCGAGGGCGTCGGGGCGGTGCACCCAGCCGCGGGCCCGGTCGACGGCGGCGAGGCTGCGCATGCGCTCGTAGGCGCAGACGGCGGCCTCCACGACCGGGGCCGGCCCTGTGGTCGCGGCCCCCTCGATCAGGTCGAGCACGTCGGGATCGTTGGCGTCGGCGAGGTAGTGCAGGGCGGTGCCGCGGGCGCCCTCGGTGCCGGACCGGGCGGCCTCGACGATCTCGGGCCGGTCCTCGGGTCCCGCGACGGCGGTGAGGCAGCGGGCGGCCGGCACGTGGAGCACGGCACCGCGCTCGATCCCCTGCTCGGCCCACTCGAACACGGCCCGCACACTCCAGCCCGGACGCGGGCCGGTGGGATTCATCTGCCGCTGCCAGCGGTCGAAGCTGCCCGTCTCGTGGGCGGCACGCACACGCGTGGCGATCGATTCGCGGGGATCGTCGGCCCACAGCCGCCAGGGCCGTGGTTCGAAGGCGTCCCGCACGACGACGGCCAGTTCGGCGTCGCCCTCGGGGTCGCGCGGGAAACGCGCCAGCACGGGCGCGGCGAGGTCGCGCAGCCCCGCGTCGTCGTCGCGCAGCGCCAGCTCGTCCAGGGCCCACGCCCAGTTGACGCCGTGGGCGGCGTACCGGCGCAGCAGTCCGAGCGCGTCCAGCCTGCCGTAGGACGCGAGGTGCCCGAGGACGGCGAGGGCCAGCCCGGTGCGCGACTCGTCGGCGTCCAGGACGTCCTCGGGGTCGAAGAGGTGGGCCTCGATCGCGTCCAGCTCGCCGTTGAGGTCGAGGTAGAGGCGGGCGTAGTAGAGGGAGCGGTTCTCGACCTGCCAGTCGTGGCGGGGGTCGTGGAGAACGCAGTGGTTCAGAGCCGCCAGCGCTTCGGGGCGCGGGGCGGTGAGCGCGTGCAGCGTGCCGTCGCCGCGACCCCGCTGAAGCAGGCCGAGCAGCGTACCGCTGGGCGCTATGACCGGATCGAACATGGGAAACAGCCTCACATCAAGCGTCGACGCAACCGGGAAACACGCGTTACCTGGCCGTGCGCCAACGCGTCGGAGCGCCCGCCGTCTCTTGCTTGCTGTAGACCATGTTCCTGCCTCTCGTCGGTGGCCCTTGCGAGCCGTGTCACGGCCCGCGCGGTGCGGCAACATCTGCCCAGCCATCACGTCCGTGAACCACGTCGTCATGATGGCCCGGCGGTCACATCTGCCGCGACCGAAATTTCGGCGGCCCTGTACCGCCTCCCCCGTTTTCAGTGTTTTGCCTGGTCAGAATGTGCGGATCGGATCCTCGGAGGATCCGGACCGACGTCCGGTCACTGGGCTCCGAACAGCTCCAGCAGGTCCGTCCGGGCGAACATCCGCGCCGTGTCCACGGCCGACGGGGTGCCCGCGGCCGGGTCCGCGCCGGCCTCGAGAAGCGCCTTCGTCACTTCCGTCTCCCCCTTGAAGGCGGCCCCGGCGAGCGGGGTCTGACCCCGGTCGTTGACGCGGTCGGCGTCGGCGCCGCGGCCCAGCAGCGCGCGTACCGCGTCGGCGTGGCCGTGATAGGCGGCGAGCATGACGAGGGAGTCGCCGCGGTCGTTGGTGAGGTCGGCCGGAACTCCGGCGTCCACATACGCCACCAGCTCTTCGGCCCGTCCCTGCCGGGCCAGATCGAAGATCTTGGTCGCCAGCTCCACGACCTCGGGGTCGGGGGCTTCACTCATCGGCCGGACCGCCTCTCACTGCGAACGTTGGGGACTGCGCACACTGCCGGGGTACTTCCCGGGTACTGCCGCGTACGGCGGCGAGCGGTGCTGCCGTACGAGTGAATCGCCAGGGTACTGGCTCGCGAAGCACTCGCCCGGCCCAACAAACACGCCGCCAATCAGGGTGTTTCTGCCGAATTTCCCCCATTTGCACCTTTTATCGTATGGATACATGCTGTGAGCCTGGAAGTACTCATGGTGACTGTCCCCGTGAACCAGGAGAACTCACATGATCCTCTCGATCTCAGGCGTCGTCCTGCTCGGCATCGTCGTCTTCATCTTCTTCCGCAAGGACGGCCTCAAGGCCTCGCACGCGCTGGTCGCGGTCCTGTTCGGGTTCTATCTCGCGAGTACCGCCATCGCGCCGAGCATCAAGGCGGGCGGCGAGAGCCTGGCGGGCCTCCTGGGCGGAATCAAGTTCTGACGCCCCTCTCCCCCACCCGACACCCCCAACGTACGCACATCCAGGAGGCATCAGTGGCCCGGCGGCCCCTCCCCCGCATTCTGAGCAACGGCGGCGCACAGCTCGCCCGGAGCCGGGTGCTGGCCCGGACGGCGGCCGACAGCGCCACCGACGTCCTCCAGCCGCTGATCACGATCGGCCGCGGTCTGCGCAGGCTGGCCGCCGCCGGACGGAGCAGATGGACCGAGACCCCCAAGGACCGGCGCGGTGCGCTGCTGTTCCTGGTGGCTTCGGTGGTCCTGGTCGTGGCACTCGTGCCGTACGGCCCGCTGCTCGCCGTCATCACCCTGATGGCGGCGGCAGCCTGGCAGGGCAGGGACCGCACCCCGGCGACGCCGGAAGGCCCCGACGACGCCCAGACCCAGCGCCTCCAGTCCCTCTACGAGGCCCTGGTCCCGTATTTCTCGCTCGCCGAGGACCCCGACCCCCTGTACGCCCACGGCGGCTCCTGGGAGAAAGCGTTCCCGGCCTACGAGTTCGACGACGGCGGCCGCTTCACCCACCTGGTGATCCGCTACCCCGCCTACTTCACCGACGGGGAGGCCGGCTCCCGGACCCGCATCGAGCACCTGCTCACCGCGAAGTCCGGCCGGGGCCGGGAGTACCACTTCGCGTGGGACGAGGAGGCCAACCACCTCACCGTCGACGTGCTCGCGGCGCTCCCCACCGACATCGCCGCCCAGCGTTTCGTCACCGCGCCCGGCGAGACCGTCCTCGGCTTCACCGACCCGACCCGGGTCCAGCGCACCCTCCCGCTCACCCACGGCGAGGAGCGGCGCGACGTCCCGCCGGTCGTCTGGCGCACCGGCATCCGCTCGACCGAACCCCACCTGCTGGTCCTGGGCCGGCCCGGCACCGGCACCTCCACCCTGCTGCGCTCGGTCGCCCTCCAGGCGCTGCACCACGGCGACATCCTGATCGTCGACGGCGGCGGCACCGGTGAGTACGCCTGCCTGGTCGGCCGGGACGGCGTCCTGGCCGTCGAGTCCGGCCTCACCGGCGCGCTCACCAGCCTGGAGTGGGCCGCCGCCGAGACCGAGCGCCGGCTGATCTCCGTCAACCGGGCCCGTCAGGACGGGCAGCCCGCGCCGGACGACACCCGGCGGCCCCTGTGGGTCTTCCTGGACCGTCCGAGCGCCTTCACGCACCTCGCCACGGCCGAGGGCCGCAGGGACCCGCAGTCCCTGCTCCAGGTGCCCCTGCGGCACGGCCGCGCCGCGCACGTGACGGTGGTCGTCGCCGACCAGCTGGACGCCCTGGAGGGCCTCGGCGACGCCGTACGGCAGCACACACGCGCGCGTGTGGTGCTCGGCCCGGCCACGGCGGACGAACTGACGGCCGCGCTGGGCGCTCCCCCGCACACCACGCCCGTCGACCAGGTTCCCCCCGGTCGCGGCTACGCCCGCCTCGGCACGGGAGCGGTGCACCGCCTCCAGGTCCCGGCCACCCCCGACCCCTACGACGACGCCACGAGCGACGCCCACCGGCAGGCGGTGCTCGATCTGCTCCCCCCGCGCACGACCCCGGCGGACGGGGAGCGGGCGCCGGTCCCCGCGGAGGCGGAGGCGGCGGAGGCGACGGCGGAGGCCAAGGCGGTGTCGATGGAGAAGAAGGCCCCGCCGGCACCCGACGGGACCGAGCCGGAGGAAGCCCTGACGGAGTCCGGACCCCCGCCGGCGGCGACGGAGACGCCGACGGAGGTGCCCGAGGCAGCAGGGGGGCCGGGAGCAACCACTGAGCCCGCGACGTCGGAGCCGGTCCCCGCGGAGCCGGTCCCCGTCACGGCCGGCGCGGCGGAGCCGGTCCCCGCCAAGGCCGTCGCGGCGGAGCCCTCCTGAGAAGGTGACCGCGGCCGGGGCGGAGCGACCCACCGCTCCGCCCCGGCCGTGTCTCCACCGACCGCCACGCCCCCGCCGGACCCGGGCTACGCCACGAACGTCCGGGGCGCCTCGCCGCCGCTCCCTGCTCCGCCGCTCTCCACCAGGCGGGCCGCCGCGGCCAGCCGCGACGCCGCCTCCTCGGCCACCGCGCCGCCCACGGTGAAGGGCAGCCGGACGTACCCCTCGAAGGCGCCGTCGACCCCGAAGCGCGGACCGGACGGGACCCGTACGCCCACCCGCTCCCCCGCCTCCGCGAGCCGGGAGCCGGAGAGACCGCCCGTCCGCACCCACAGGGTGAGCCCGCCCCTGGGCACCTCGAACTCCCAGTCGGGCAGTTCCCGCCGTACCGCCGCCACCAGCTCGTCCCGGTTCTGCCTGGCCTGCTCGCGGCGGACCGCCACGGCCTGTTCCCAGCCGCCGGTGCTGAACAGCCAGTTCACAGCCAGCTGCTCAAGTACGGGCGTGCCCAGGTCGGCGTACGCCCGCGCGGCGACCAGGCTGCGGATCACGTCCGGCGCGGCGCGGACCCAGCCGATGCGCATCCCGGCCCAGAAGGCCTTGCTCGCGGAACCGACGGTGACGACCGTGGACCCGGCCGGGTCGAAGGCGCACACGGGCCGCGGCATCTCGACGTCGTCGTCCAGCCACAGCTCGCTCATCGTCTCGTCGGCCACGAGCACCGTGCCCGCCGACCGGGCCGCGTCCACGAGGCGGCGTCGCTGGTCCTCCTCGGCGAGCGCGCCGGTGGGGTTGTGGAAGTCGGCGACGACATAGGCGACGCGCGGAGCGGCCTCGCGCAGCACCTGGCGCCAGCGGTCGACGTCCCAGCCGGTCAGCCCCTCGGCCATCGCCACGGGGACGAGCCGGGCGCCGGCCTCCCGCATCAGCTGGAGGATGTTCGCATAGGAGGGCGATTCCACGGCGATCCGCTCTCCGCGCCCGCCGAAGAGGTGACAGATGGCGTCGATCGCGCCCATCGCCCCCGTGGTCACCATGATCTGCTCGGGCATGGTCGGGATCCCGCGCGCGGTGTACCTCTCGGCGATCATCGCGCGCAGCGTCGGCAGTCCCGCCGGATAGTCGCCGTGGGTGTGGGCGTACGGCGGCAGCTCCTCCAGGGCGCCCTGCACGGCCCGGGTGAGCCAGGGCTCGGGAGCGGGGAGCGCCGCGCAGCCCAGGTCGATCATCGAACCGAGCGCTTCGGGCGGCAGCGGTTCCAGACCGCGCGCCGGCAGCGGGTTCCCGGCCGGTACGGCCGTCCAGCTGCCCGCGCCGCGCCGGGACTCCAGGAAGCCCTCCGCGCGCAGCGCCTCGTAGGCGGCGGCGACGGTGGTACGGCTGACCGTCAGGGCGAGGGCCAGTTCGCGTTCGGCGGGCAGCCGGGCGGCGACCGGAACGCGGCCTTCGAGGACGAGCAGCCGGATGCCGTCGGCGAGCGCGCGGTAGGCGGGCGGGCGGCGGGTGCCGGGCCCGGCGGGGCGGTCCTGCTGGGAGCCGAGCAGCCGGGCGAGCTGACCGGCCCCCACGGCCGAGGTCCACTGCGCCATGGAAATCAGTCCACCTTCCCCGAATTGGCCATGGTTGCGTCTCCTTCTCAAGCCACAGGGTGTCATGCAGCAGGCCACTACGACCACACAGGGGGCAGATCTTGTCCAGGCAGGCCGAGGTCCGGCACAGGCACCTCACACGGCGGCTGACCCAGCTCTACGGCGGACTCGCGCTGTACGGCGCGAGTTCGGCACTGCTGGTCCGCTCGGGACTCGGCCTGGAGCCGTGGAACGTGCTGCACCAGGGACTGGCGGAGCGCACCGGCCTGTCCATGGGCGTGGTGCTGACCGTCCTGGGCGCCGCCGTGCTGCTCCTGTGGATCCCGTTGCGCCAGCGGCCGGGCCTGGGCACGGTCTCCAACGTGCTGGTGATCGGTGCGGCGATGGACGCGACGCTGTCCGTCCTGCCGGACGCCCAGGGGCTGCCGCTGCGGATCGCCGCCATGGTGACGGGGATCGTCCTGAACGGGGCGGCGACCGGGCTCTACATCGCCGCGCGGTTCGGCCCCGGCCCGCGCGACGGCCTGATGACGGGCCTGAACCGGCGCACGGGCCTCTCGGTACGCCTGGTGCGCACGGCCGTCGAGATCACCGTCGTGGTCACGGGCTTCGCCCTCGGCGGCACGGTCGGTCTCGGCACCCTCCTGTACGCGGTGTCGATCGGCCCGCTCGCCCAGGTGTTCCTGCGCGCCTTCGCCGTGCTCCCGGCACCTTCCGGCAGCACGGTGGTTGCCGCCGGTGAACCCCGGCGCGCGATACTGCGTCGGTGACCACCCCGATAAGCCACCCCTACCTCGACCACCCCGGCCCGATCGCCTTCGCCCACCGGGGCGGTTCGGCGGACGGCCTGGAGAACACGCTGCGGCAGTTCCGCCGGGCGGTCGAGGCGGGCTACCGGTACATCGAGACCGACGTCCACGCCACGCGCGACGGAAGGCTCGTCGCCTTCCACGACGCGACCCTGGACCGGGTGACCGACGGGGCCGGGCGGATCGCCGGCCTTCCGTGGGAGCGGGTGCGTCACGCGCGCGTGGCGGGCGAGGAGCCGGTGCCGCTCTTCGAGGAACTCCTCGAGACGTTCCCCGAGGTGCGCTGGAACATCGACGTGAAGGCGGAGCCGGCACTGGTGCCCCTCCTGGAGCTGATCGGGCGGACGAACGCCTGGGACCGGGTCTGTGTCGGCTCGTTCTCGGAGGCACGCGTGGTGCGCGCCCAGCGCCTGGCAGGCCCCCGCCTGGCCACCTCGTACGGCGTCCGCGGCGTCCTGGGCCTCCGGCTGCGCTCGTGGGGCGTTCCGGTCGCCCCACGCCGTGCGCCGGTGGCCGCGCAGGTTCCCGAGGTCCAGTCGGGCATCCGGGTCGTGGACCGCCGCTTCCTGCGCGCCGCCCATGCGCGCGGGCTCCAGGTGCACGTCTGGACGGTGAACGATCCGGACCGCATGCACCGGCTCCTGGACCTGGGAGTGGATGGCATCATGACCGATCACATCGACACACTGCGCAAGGTCATGGAGGACCGCGGCGTCTGGGCCTGAGTCCCGGGCCGGTCGCCCGGGGCGGTGCGCGCGCACGGGGAAGCGAGGGCACGGGTGGGCACCGACACCCTGCGGACGGACGCGGCCGACGGGGCCGCCGACCGGCGGCGCGAACAGCGCGGCTGGTACTTCTACGACTGGGCGTGCTCGGTCTACTCGACGAGCGTGCTCACCGTGTTCCTGGGCCCCTATCTGACGTCGGTCGCCGAGTCGGCGGCGGACGGGGACGGGTACGTCCATCCGCTGGGGATACCGGTGCGCGCCGGATCCTTCTTCGCCTACTCGGTCTCCCTCTCGGTGATCGTGGCGGTCCTGGTGATGCCCCTGGTGGGCGCCGCGGCCGACCGCTCGGGCCGCAAGAAGCCGCTGCTGGCCGCGGCCGCGTACACCGGCGCCGCGGCCACGGCGGGGATGTTCTTCCTGGACGGCGACCGCTATCTGCTGGGCGGCGTGCTCCTGGTCGTCGCCAACGCCGCGCAGTCGGTGGCGATGATGCTCTACAACTCGTACCTGCCGCAGATCGCACCGCCCGGGGAACGCGACGCCGTCTCCTCGCGCGGCTGGGCCTTCGGATACGCGGCCGGGGCCCTGGTCCTGATCGCGAACCTGATCCTGTACACCGCCCACGACTCCTTCGGACTGAGCGAGAGCGCCGCGGTCCGCATCTGCCTGGCGTCCGCCGGACTGTGGTGGGGCGCCTTCGCGCTCATCCCGCTACGACGGCTGCGCGACCGCCGCACCCCCGCGCGGGAGGCCGCGGGGACCGGCCGGCAGCAGCTCGCGGCGACGATCCGGGACATGCGCCGCCATCCGCTGACACTGGCCTTCCTGCTGGCCTACCTCGTCTACAACGACGGCATCCAGACGGTGATCACCCAGGCGTCGGTCTACGGCTCCGAGGAGCTGGGTCTCGGGCAGTCCACCCTCATCGTGGCGGTCCTGCTGGTCCAGGTGCTCGCGGTGGTGGGCGCCCTGGCCCTGGGGCGGCTGGCCAGGACGTACGGGGCCAAGCGGACCATCCTCGGGTCACTGGTGGCCTGGACGGTGACCCTCGCCGCCGGGTACTTCCTGCCGGCCGGGGCGCCCGTGTGGTTCTTCGTGCTGGCCGCCGGGATCGGGCTGGTCCTGGGCGGCAGCCAGGCGCTGTCCCGCTCCCTCTTCTCCCAGCTGGTGCCACCCGGCAAGGAGGCCGAGTACTTCTCGGCGTACGAGCTGAGCGACCGCGGGATGAGCTGGCTCGGGCCGCTGCTCTTCGGGCTCACCTACCAGCTGACCGGGAGCTACCGGGACGCCATCATCTCGCTGGTGGCCTTCTTCGTGCTCGGTTTCGTGCTGCTCGCGCGGGTGCCGGTGCGGCGTGCGATCGGCGACGCGGGTAACCCGGTACCCGAAAGGATTTAGCACTCGGCGCGAAAGGGCTGTAGTGTACGCGTTTGGCCTGCCAGGCGGACCGTTACTGCGCGTCAATGGTGCCGAAACGCAATGTCACATCTGTTAGCAGAGGTGACAAACCGGACGTCGGCGGGTACTGCACTGGTTGCAAGGCTGCGGCTGCGACGGCGACGCAGGGCCCGGATCGGGAGTCGGGACGGGAATCTTTACCGCCGCCCGGACGTTGACCGGATGACGACGACAGCGACACCTGTCCTGTGGGCGACAAGCCCGGGAGGCACGATTCATGAGTGAGCGAGCTCTTCGCGGCACGCGCCTCGTGGTGACCAGCTACGAGACGGACCGCGGCATCGACCTGGCCCCGCGCCAGGCCGTGGAGTACGCATGCGAGAAGGGGCACCGCTTCGAGATGCCCTTCTCGGTCGAGGCGGAGATCCCGCCGGAGTGGGAGTGCAAGGTCTGCGGGGCCCAGGCACTCCTGGTGGACGGCGACGGCCCTGAGGAGAAGAAGGCCAAGCCCGCGCGTACGCACTGGGACATGCTGATGGAGCGGCGCACCCGCGAGGAGCTCGAAGAGGTCCTCGAGGAGCGGCTGGCCGTACTGCGCTCCGGCGCGATGAACATCGCGGTCCATCCGCGAGACAGCCGCAAGAGTGCGTAGCGGGAAACCGTAGGCGACACAACCGAACACCGCGGGTGCCGTACGTGAGCTTCACGTGCGGCACCCGCGGTTTTGGTGTGCCCGGGGGCCGCCGGCGGTCCGGCGGCCCCCGCAGGGCTCATCAGTGGGTCAGCGGCGGACGGGGTCCCTGCGGCGCGTCGTCCGGGTCGTCCCGGATGACCTCGCCCTGGACCACCTTGCCGTCCGGGCGGTGCATCCGGGCCTGACGGAAGGCGTCGCCCAGGGTGCCCGGGCCTGCCTCGCGGATCCTGCGCTCCACCGTGCGCTGCGCGGAGCGGCTGACCACCTTCTGCACCGGCGGCAGCAGCATGAGCAGGCCGAGCGCGTCCGAGATCAGGCCGGGCAGGATCAGGAGCAGCCCGCCCAGCATCATCAGGCCGTTGCCCTCGCTGTTCGGACGGGCCTCGGGCGGGACGCCGCCGGACTGCTGCTGCTGCAGCGTCTCGGTGAGGTTCCTGAAGGCCCGGCGGCCCGCCGCCTTGATGACCACGGAGCCGAGGACGATGCCCGCGACCAGCAGCAGGAAGACCACGAAGCCGCTGGACGCACCGGCCACCACGGTCAGCAGCCAGATCTCCAGGACGAGCCAGGCGGCGATGCCCAGCGGCAGGAAGGTGCGCAGCCGGGAGCGCGGAGGCCGGCCGGGGGACCTGGGGGTCTGAGCGCCAGTCGTCATACCCCCAGTGTGCCTGGCCCCGGCTCAGCGCGGCGTAAGGGGACGATCAGGCGTTCCTGTCGGACGCCTGTGTCGACTTGTCGCCCCGCACGGCGGGCCTGTCGGGCTGCTTGTCGCGCCCCAGGACCTTGCCGACCCGCTCCCCCACACCCCACGTGGTGACCCGCCAGAGTGCCTCCACGAGGATGTCCCGGCTCATCTTGGAGTCACCGAGCTCCCGCTCGACGAACGTGATCGGCACCTCGACGACGTGGTATCCCGCCTTGATCGCCCGGCGGGCCAGGTCGACCTGGAAGCAGTAGCCCTGGGAAGCGACCTCCTCCAGTCCGAGCCCCTCCAGGGTCTCGGAGCGGAAGGCACGGTAACCGCCGGTGATGTCGCGCAGCGGCAGGTCCAGCGCGACCCGCGAGTACATGCTGCCGCCGCGGGAGATGATCTCGCGCGACCTGGGCCAGTTCACCACCCGGCCGCCGGGCACCCAGCGGGAGCCGAGCACCAGGTCGGCTCCCTTGAGAGCGGTCAGCAGCCGGGGCAGTTCCTCGGGCTGGTGGGAGCCGTCGGCGTCCATCTCGACCAGCACGCCGTAGCCGTGCTCCAGTCCCCAGCGGAAGCCCGCGAGGTAGGCCGCGCCCAGGCCCTCCTTGCCCTTGCGGTGCAGGACCTGAACGTGATCGTCCTCCGCCGCCAGCTCGTCGGCGAGCTTGCCGGTGCCGTCGGGGCTGTTGTCGTCGGCCACGAGCACGTGGGCCTCGGGGACCGCCTCGCGCACGCGCGCGACGATCGCCTTGATGTTCTCCGCCTCGTTGTAGGTCGGGATGATCACCAGGACCGTGCCCAGGGGACCGAACCGCCTCCCCTGCCCCGCCGCCGCGGGCGTCCCGTCGCCGTCGTTCACCACAGCCCCTTCGTGTCCGTACGCAGAGCACCACCTTAATCGCCGCCGCCTGCGGTGACGTGACAGGACGTACGTACGGTGGTGTCGCTTTCCCAGGACCGGGGTAGGGATGCCCGTTCGGGACCGTTTGCGCGGCGGATGGGGGCCCGGCGCCCTTCGGGCCGACCTGGGGCCCGCTGGCTGCGGGTCGACCGAAAGCCGTTGTCTACTGAGCTCCCGGGCCCCACCCGGGGTCACACCTCCCGACCGGCCGGAAAGATCCCTCGTCGTGGCGCGAGCGCTGAGCCTGGCTGCCAGTGGCGGTGCCCCGGTTCGGCACACCGTCCCTGACTCAGCGGCGCCGCGACGGTGTGCGGAAGATTCCCCGGTCGGGCGTCCGGTGGTGGACCCGGCCGAACCTACCGGCCCCCGGCCGTCGCCTGTCAACAGTCGTTCCACCTGCGCCTTTTGCGTCAAAGCCCAGGTCAGCGCGGAGGACACGCACGTCGGACGCGCCCGAAGATCATCGCCCCGTCGGCCGTCGAGATCACTCGCCCGGCCGTACGAACACGGTCCGGCCGCCCACGACGGTGCGCAGGCAGACCGGCAGATCGCGGCCCGGGGTCAGATCCGGCAGGCCCGGAGTACCGGAGCGCGGGTCGGTGGACCAGCGGGCCACCCGGTCGTCCGGGGCCTGGACCACGAGTTCGCCGGTGCGCCACACGGCGTAGTCGGCGGGCACGCCCGGCACCAGCACTCCCGCGTCGTCACGCCCGACCGCCCGCCAGCCGCCGCGCGTGTGCGCCGTGAAAGCCGCGCGCACGGAGACCCGGTGTTCCGGCGTGTGGTGGAAGGCGGCGGCCCGGACGGTGCCCCACGGGTCGAGGGGGGTGACCGGGCTGTCGGAGCCGAAGGCGAGCGGGACCCCGGCGCGCAGCAGGGCCGCGAAGGGGTTGAGCGTACGGGCCCGCTCCGCTCCGAGCCGCCGGGCGTACATGCCGTCCTCGCCGCCCCAGAGGGCGTCGAAGGCGGGCTGGACGGAGGCGGTGAGGCCCAGTTCGGCGAAGGCGGCGACAGTCTCGGGGGTGAGCATCTCGGCGTGCTCGACGCGGTGGCGGGCGGCGCGCAGCCGGGCGAGGCCGACCTTGTCGGCGGCGGCTCGGACGCCTTCCACCACGGTGGCCACGGCGGCGTCGCCGATGGCGTGGAAGCCCGCCTGGAGGCCGGCCTCGGTGCAGGCGACGACGTGCGCGGCGACCGCGGCGGCGTCCAGGTGCGCGGTGCCGGTGTGGGCGGCGTCGGCGTACGGCTGGTGCAGGCACGCGGTGTGCGAGCCGAGGGAGCCGTCGACGAAGAGGTCACCGGCCGCCCCGACCGCGCCCAGCTCGCGCGCCTTGTCGACATCCTGTTCGGCCCAGTAACCGATGACCCGCGGGCCCGCCTCCTCGGCCGCCAGGCGCAGCAGACCGGTGAAGTCGTCCTCGGAGGAGATCTCCGGGCCTGCGCATTCGTGAACGGTTCCGATACCGAGGGAGGCGGCGTGCGCGAGGGCGGCGCGCTGGGCCGCGGCACGCTGGGCCGGGGTGACGGCGCCGAGCGCGGCGGCGCGTACGGCGTGGTGGTCGTCGCCGGTGAGCGGGCCGTCCCCGCGGGCGACCCGGCCGGGGGTCAGATCGAGCAGGGCGGTGGTGGCGACGGCCGAGTGGACGTCGATACGGCTGAGATAGAGGGGCCGGCCGCCGGTGGCCCGGTCGAGTTCGGCGCGGGTCGGCGGTACGCCGTCGGGCCAGCGGGCGGCGTCCCAGCCGTGGCCGAGGAGTACACGGTCGTCCGGGCGGGCGGCGGCGAAGTCGCGTACGAGGGTGAGGGCGGCCTCCCGGGTGGGGGCACCGGAGAGGTCGAGACCGGTGAGGGCGAGGCCCGTCGCGGTGGTGTGCACATGTGCGTCGGTGAACGCCGGGGTGACGAGGGCGCCGTCCAGGTCGACCACCTCGTCCACACCGTCCGCGAAGGCGTCCGCGGCGCCCTCGGAGCCGACCCAGGCGACCTGGCCGCGCTCGACGACCATGGCCGTGGCGAAGGGGTCGGCGGGACTGTGGACCTCGCCGCGGCGCAGCAGGACGGTCGAGGACGGGGTGGTGGTCTCACTCATGGACACCAGTCTCGCCCCTCACGGGGACCGCCCGGCAGCCGGGGCGGCCACGCGGGCGAGGGGGCGGCCCGGAGTCAGACGCGTGGCGGACGGGCCTCGTACGGCGTGGAGAGCACCACGGTGGTCCGGGTCGAGACGCCGGCCAGGGAGCGCACCCGGGCGAGCAGTTCCTCCAGTTGGTGCGGCGTGGAGACGCGGACCTTGAGGATGTAGTTCTCGTCGCCCGCCACGCTGTGGCAGGCCTCGATCTCGGGGACGCCGGCCAGGCGGTCCGCGATGTCGTCGGGGGCGCTGGGGTCGAAGGGTTTCACCGAGATGAAGGCGGTCATCGGCAGCCCGACGGCCTCGGGGTCGACGACCGCGGCGTACCCGCGGATGACGCCGCGCTGTTCCAGCCGCCGCACCCGCTGGTGCACGGCCGACGTGGACAGGCCCGTGGCCTTGCCCAGGTCGGTGTAGCTCATCCGCCCGTCCTTGACGAGCAGCTGCACGATCTGTCGGTCCAGCTCCTCCATGGCGCAAGAACCTACAGTGCGGTTGATCTCCTCGGATACCTGAGCGGTCCGGGGCATGTCCGGTTCGTGATGTGACGGGGCGTCGGCCGCGTTCGGGGCGGGGACAAATCCGCCGGACGGGGCACCTGCGCACGGCATGTGACGAAGACCACACCGCCCGAACGGTCTCCGTGATGTTCGCGTGATTACCCCGCGGAGGGGACGGGAAGTGCTTGCTGTGGTCGAGGCCGCAGTGCCGTCACGGCCCAGCCCGAGGGGGAGAATCCCATGCAGAGTCTTAAGCGCCCTGGTCGTACCACGCCCAAGCGGCAGCAGCCGGTCGTCGAGCCCGTATCGGAGGGCGTCGAACCCGACGCCTTCGACGACGAGGACCTCGACGCCTACGACACCTTCGAGATGTACCGGGTGATCTGCCCGGACTGCGCGCAGCCCATCGCGCTGCTGGCGGACGAGCGGGAGCTGCCGGAGCACGCGCTCTGCGCCTCTCCGTGGAACCCGTTCGGGCTCACGGTCTGCGCCGGCACCGGCCGCAGGGCCACGGACGCGCGCCCCGCGGACGAGTCGTCCAAGCCCCACGAGCAGGACACGGCCCTGCTGTTGACGCTCCCCCTGGGTCTCGACTGGCGGACCCAGCCCTTCTCCCACGTCGGCGGCCCGGGCTCACGCCCGATGCGGGTGCCGACGATGCGGAGCGAAGCGGCCTGAGGCACCCGGGCACCCCCGTTCGGGGACGCCGCCCGACTCGGTCACCCCACCCGCGCCACGGCTCGCAGGACGCCGGGGCGCGGGTCGGCGTCGACGGAGCCGACGACACGTCAGATCGCCCCGGCAACCGCGCGACGGCGGCGGACACCCGCGAACTCACGCTCGATTGCGCCCGCCGGTGACCTGTCCTCACATCGCCGCGTTGCCCTGGTATGACCCACACGTACTCGGCGACCGGGAGTCGGCGCCGCGTGTTCGTCCCGGTGCCCGCCGGACCGGTTCCGTCGGCCCCGCAGATCCCGGACCCGCCCATCTACCGCGAGCTGATGCGGACCTGGGCCGACGGCGGCCGCACCTTGCCCGGGCGCCACGACCCGGAGTGGATCAGGCTCGCGGAACCCCCGCGCGGACTCGGCGACTTCTTCACCGGCGCCGACACCCTGACCACCGCCGACGCCCTCGCCACCGGCGACTCCCGCGTCACCGGTGGCTTCACCGTCACCGGTGACTTCAGCGTCCCTCGGGGCCCGCGAGGTGCCGGGCGATGACCATGCGCTGGATCTGGTTGGTGCCCTCGACGATCTGGAGCACCTTCGCCTCGCGCATGTACCGCTCGGCCGGGAAGTCCGCGGTGTAGCCGTACCCGCCGAGGACCTGCACGGCGTCGGTGGTCACCTGCATCGCCGCGTCGGTGCAGTACAGCTTGGCCATGGCCGCCTGCTTGGCGAACGGGCGTCCGGCGTCACGCAGCCGCGCCGCCGTCAGGTACAGCGCACGCCCCGCCTCGATCCGGGTCGCCATGTCGGCCAGCATGAAGCGCAGCCCCTGGAAGTCGGAGATCGGCTTGCCGAACTGGCGCCGCTCGGACGCGTAGGACACCGCCTCGTCCAGCGCCGCCTGGGCCACGCCGACCGCGCAGGCGGCGATGCCGAGGCGCCCCGAGTCGAGCGCGGACAGCGCGATCGCGAAGCCCTGACCCTCGTCGCCGAGCCGTCGGTCGTCGGGGACCCGCACGCCGTCGAGGTGGACCTGCGCGGTGGGTGAGCCCTTGAGCCCCATCTTCTTCTCCGGCACCGCCGCGCTCAGCCCCTCGGCGTCGCCGGGCACCAGGAAGGCCGTGATGCCGCGCGGCCCGTCCTCGCCGGTGCGCGCCATGACGGTGTAGAAGTCCGCGACGCCGCCGTGGGTGATCCAGGCCTTGGTGCCGTCGATCACCCACTCGTCGCCCTCGCGCACGGCCTTGGTGCGCAGCGAGGCCGCGTCGGAGCCGGAGGCGGGCTCGGAGAGGCAGTAGGCGCCCACCAGGCCGCCGCCGAGCATCGCGGGCAGGTGGCCGGCCTGCTGCTCCTTGGTGCCGTAGGCGGCCAGCGCGTAGCAGGCGAGGGTGTGCACGCTGACGCCGAGGCCGACGGTGAGGCGGGCCGCGGCGAACTCCTCCAGGACCTGGAGGTACACCTCGTAGGGCTGCTCGCCACCGCCGAACTGGGCGTCGTAGGGCAGGCCGAGCAGGCCGGAGTCGGAGAGCAGGGCGAAGACCTCGCGCGGGAAGCGTCCGGCGTCCTCCTCCTCGGCCGCGCTCGGGGCGATCTCACGCTGCGCGATGTCGCGGACGAGCGAGATCAGATCCCGTGCCTCGTCCGTGGGCAGTTGCCGGTCCACCGGCTGCGGGGCGCGGTCGGGCATGGCGACGCTCTCCTCCCTGTCGGGCGCAACGGCGGGTGCGCGCCTTGGGTGGAGGCGGTTCCGCCGGGTCGTTCGGGCCTGGCCGATGCTCGCACTCCCGGGTCGCGGAAGCGGCTGACCAGCGGCTGTGCGCTGTGAGTATGCCCGATCGGACGCATGGAGTCACCAGTTAACGACCGCTTACTTCAAGAAAGGGGCCGGCCCGCCGCGCAGGGCCGCAATTCGACGCTCCGGACGGAAAATGGTCCGCACCATTGACCCCACTGGTCTAGTCCTTCTACGGTGACGGCCCGAACGCGTTACCGCGTTCATGCCAATCGGCGCGCGTTTCCCTCTTCCCCCCACGAGGAGACACCCGATGCACGTCCCGCACCTCCCCCGCGCCCGCTCCCTGCGGACGCTCCTCGGCGCTCTGTGTTCCGTCGCCCTCGGCGCGGGGCTGCTGGCCGGCGCAGGCACGGCCACGGCCACGCCCCCTCCGCAGGCACCCGCCACGCAGGCCGCGGCCGGTTCCAAGGTCGTCGGCTACTTCACCGAATGGGGCACCTACGACCGGAAGTACTACGTCAAGAACGTCGAGACCTCCGGTTCCGGCGCCGAACTGACCCACATCAACTACGCGTTCGGCAACGTCACCGGCGGCAAGTGCGCGATGGGCGACGCCTACGCGGCGACCGACCGGGCGTACACAGCGGCCGAGTCCGTCGACGGCACCGCCGACACCTGGGACCAGCCGCTGCGGGGCAACTTCAACCAGCTGCTCAAGCTGAAGAAGAAGCACCCCGACCTCAAGATCCTGTGGTCCTTCGGCGGCTGGACCTGGTCCGGCGGGTTCACCGAGGCCGCCAAGGACCCGGCCGCCTTCGCCCAGTCCTGCTACGACCTGGTCGAGAACTCCAAGTGGGCCGATGTCTTCGACGGCATCGACATCGACTGGGAGTACCCCAACTCCTGCGGCCTGAGCTGCGACGAGAGCGGCCGGGAGGCGTTCCCGAAGCTGATGGGCGCGCTGCGTGCCAAGTTCGGCCAGGACTACCTGGTGACCGCGGCGATCACGGCCGACGCGACGGCCGGCGGCAAGATCGACGCGGCGGACTACGCGGGCGCCGCACAGTACGTCGACTGGTACAACCCGATGACGTACGACTTCTTCGGCGCCTGGGACGCCACCGGGCCGACCGCCCCGCACTCGCCGCTGACCTCGTACTCCGGCATCCCCAAGGCGGACTACCACTCCTCGGCGACCATCGCGAAGCTCAAGGGCCTCGGCGTTCCGGCCTCGAAGCTGCTGCTCGGCATCGGCTTCTACGGCCGCGGCTGGACCGGCGTCACCCAGTCGGAGCCCGGTGGCACCGCGACCGGCCCGGCGAAGGGCACGTACGAGAACGGCATCGAGGACTACAAGGTGCTGAAGACCAGTTGCCCGGCGACCGGCACGGTGGCGGGCACCGCGTACGCCAAGTGCGGCAGCGACTGGTGGAGTTACGACACCCCGCAGACCATCGCGACCAAGATGTCGTACAAGAACGAGCAGGGTCTGGGCGGGACGTTCTTCTGGGAGCTGAGCGGCGACACGGCGAACGGTGAGCTGATCAAGGCGATCGACTGAACCACCCGGCGCACGGGGGCGGGGCGGAGGCCGGCTCGGGCCTCCGCCCCCTCGTCAGGTGTCGCGGCGGGCGGCTTCGGGGGCCGGGTAGGCGGGGTCCAGCTCCTCGATGGCGCGCAGGGTGCCGCCGAGCGACTTGACCAGCAGTTCGCGCATGGTCTCGCGGGGCAGTTCGGGCCGGCCGATCCAGTCGAGGGTGGCGCCCTCGACGCTGCACACCCAGGCGAGCAGGCCCATGCGGGCCAGCGGCCCGATGTCGGAGCGGCCGTAGGCCCCCTCCGCGATGGTGGCGACGATGGCCTCGCGCACCCCGTCCCGGATGGCGTGCACCTCGGCGTCGAAGCCGACCCCGCCGCTGACGATGGTCCGGTAGGCGGCCTGGTTGTGCTCGGCGTAGCGCAGGTAGCCGTCGATGGTGCGCTGCACGCGGTCCACCTGCGGCAGTTCGGTGCCCCGGGCGGCGGTGGTGACCAGGTCGGCGACGGAGTCCTCGATGATCGCCAGGTAGTAGCCCCGCTTGGACTGGAAGTAGTAGTAGATCAGCCCCTTGGCGACATGCGCCTGGCGGGCGATGTCGTCCATCGAGAGCGCGTCGTAGGACGTGTCCGCGAACAACCTCCGCCCGATGGCGATGAGTTCGGCGCGACGTGCCAGCGACCGCTCGGTGCCGCGCGCCCGGGGACGGACGTCGGCACGCTGTTGACTGATATTCAATTTCGACCCTGGTCTCCTACGGGCGGCGGGACATCCGCAGTATGGCAGGTCGGGTCGTGGGGCAGGTCACACGCCGGTCACGTCACAGCAGCCCCAGCTGAACCACGAGCATCGCGACCACCACGACGAGGGTCCAGCCCATGACGTGCTCGAGGATCTTCGGACCGTCGTCCTTGGGGCCCCCGGTACGGACACGGGCGGCAGTGGCGGTGTGTGCGGTCATGGCTTCTCACTGGTCTCGGGCGTTCGGTGGACTCCCCCCGCGGTCCTGTCCACCTTGCCACCGACGGCGGCTTTTGCGCCGGAGACCTTGGTCACAGCGAAGGCCCCGGCGGCGGTCCGCCGCCGGGGCCTTCGAACGGCGTCAGCGCACGCCCACCGCCGCGAGCGCCCTGCGCTGGCGCGCGCTCGGGTGGGCCGGGAAGTACAGGTAGCAGACGCCGCCGGTGCCGGAGACGACCTTGCCGTCGGCGTTGTACCGCTTGGTCCGCAGCCAGATGTTCTCCCACTCGCGCCGCTTGTAGACGCGCCGCACCGCCTCGTTGTCGTCCGAGGCGGGGTCGTTGGCGATCACGTCCCCGTCGGCGGTGAAGCCGATCACGGTCATCAGGTGGCCCGAGGTGCCGTACCCCGCCCCGGTCAGCTCCTTCTCCAGGAACGACTGGGACGTTATGGCCGGGATGCCGGCCGCGATCAGCGTCTCCAGGTCGGTGAGGGAGCCGAGACGGGTCACCACGCCCTGGAGGCCCTTGAAGGTGGCCGCGTAGGCGGCGTTGAACGGCCAGTTGCCGCAGCCGGAGTACTGGTAGTCGTATGTGTGCCGGGCCGCGTGGCAGACCTGCGGGTCGGCGTAGGAGGGGTCGACCCAGGAGAGCTGGTCCTCGGTGAGCCTGCCGCCCCAGTACTCGATGATCATCTGCGAGGAGGTGGGGCTGCACCAGGCCTCGCCGCCGTTGTCGTACTCGGGGTACTGGCCCTTGTGGATCTCCTGCGAGTAGCGCGGGACGCGCAGTTCCCGGGCGAGGCCGGGCGCGGAGGCCGGGACGGTGAAGCGGTCGGGGACGTCGGAGCCCATCGCGCCGAGCCGCCAGACGGTGGGCGCGCTCCGTGCGCCGGGGCGCCGGTACAGGGTGAGCCGGAGCCGGTAGGAGGCCAGGCGGAGGCCCGAGGCCGCGTCGTCGATCGCGAAGGTGTCCGTCCAGACGCTGCTCCTGCCGTCGCCCTGGTCGTCGACCGACGTGCGGCGGATGTCCTGGTCGCCGTCGCCCGCCGCCCAGCGGCCCAGCACGTACCAGGGCGTGTCCGTGCCGTCCGAGTAGGTGCCCCGCAGCTCGACCTGGATCCAGGTGCCGCTCGGGGTGTGCGCGTTCCAGGAGGCGATGGCCTCCGTCGAGGGCACGGCGAGCCGGTGGACGGGCGAGGTCCAGGTGGCGTACTCCCAGGCGGCGGTGGTGCCGGTGTGCGGGTCGGTGTAGTCGGTGGTGCCGGCCGGGGTGCCGATCGTCACGCCGGGCCGGGAACCCGCCACGACCCGGGCTCCCCGGGTGGTACCGCGCCGCCAGTCGCCGTACGTCGTCCAGGCGCGGTAGTCGACCCGTCGGGCGGGGGCACCGCCGGTGCCCCCGTCGCCACCGCCGGTGCCCGCGCCGGACGCGGCGGCCTCGGCGGTGGCCGGGACTGCGCCACCGGCCACGGCGGCCGCGGCGACTGCCACGGCCAGGACGGCTCTGCGGGACGGCTGTTCGGCTCTGCTCATGGGCGGGAGACCCCCAGGTGTCCGAGTCGGGCGTGTCCATGCACGGTCGTGCGCCCACTATGACCGCAGGCGCCCGCTCCTGCCAGCACTTCCGCGCACGCCACGCCACGAACATTGGTGTCGACCTGTGGCGCGAACGGCGAGGTGGGGGCGGGCCGGGCACGCGGTTAGAGTGCGGGGCGAACCGTGTCCGCCCCCTCGTCCCGCACAGGATCCGTCATCCACGACCTCACCGCCCGGCTCCGCAGCCTTCCGCCCTCCTGCGGGCCCGTGCGCCTGATCGGCGTCGACGGGCACGCCGGCTCCGGGAAGTCCACGTTCGCCGGGCGGCTGGCGGCCGGGCTGGGCGGCGCACCGGTGCTCCGCCTCGACGACATCGCCAGTCACGACGCACTGTTCGACTGGACCGAACGGCTGCTCGGCCAGGTGATCGAGCCGCTGCGGCACGGGGACACCGCGCGCTACACCCCCTACGACTGGCGGTCCCGGCGCTTCGGGGCGCCGCGTCCGCTGCCGCCCTCGCCGGTGGTACTGGTCGAGGGGGTCGGCGCGGGCCGCCGGGCGCTGCGCCCGCACCTGGCGCTGCTGTTCTGGATGGACCTGCCCGCCGAGGAGGCGTGGGCCCGCGGCCGGGCGCGCGACGGAGCGGAACAGCGGGAGTTCTGGGACGGATGGGTCCCGGCGGAGCGCCGCCACCTCGCGGACGACCCTTCGCGCCCCTTCGCGCACTGCCTGGTACGGCAGAGGGAGGAGGGGTACGAGGTGCTGCCGGGGCCGGCGGGGACCACTTCCGGACCCCATTTTTTCACGCAGGGTGACGGACCGTCGGCAATGTGCTGAACTCGTGAAGATCGCGACCCGACAACCCGCGGAGGCGCCCCAACTCCGCTTGACCCAGGGGTCGTACAGGTCTTACGTTCTGGATGTGCGGTCGTTCGAAGCCGCCGACAGACGCGAAGCCCCCGGTTGTTCCCCCGTGACCGGGGGCTTCGTTCTGCCCTGAGCCCGTTTTCCGGGTGCTCCGTGACGCCGGACACTCACCCTCGGTCACCATTCGGTCGCCTGTTCCAGCCACTCCCACCTCGCGGAACGGCGGCTCCCCCGCACCCTTCGGAGGACCGGGCGCCGCGGGTACGATGCCCTCGGTGCGACCTACGGGCGGTTGCCGCGCGCACCTGCAACTCCGGTCCTCGGTGCAGCCGTTGACCGAGGCGGCCGACGGGCGACGGCTCGGCGGCATACCGACGGGGGCACGGTACGTGGGGGACGGGATGGACTTCGGCACGCGGGGCCCGCGGGCCCCGGCCGACCTCGCCTGGCTGCGCGGCGTGGACGCCTACACCATGGGTGCCTACCCGCAGGCGGAGGAGGAGTTCCGGACCGCGGTACGCATCGACCCCACCATGGCCGACGGCTGGCTGGGACTGCACGCCCTGCGCGTCGACACCACGAACGCCCTGCTGCGGATGTTCCGCAACCGCGAGCGCTTCGGCGAGCAACGCGGCCGCCACCGCCGCACCCTCAACTCCTGGTACTGGCTGGGCTGGTGGGTGCAGCCCGTGCTGGAGAACCCGCGCGACCTGCTACTCGCGCACGCCTCCCACTGGCTGGACGGACGCCACGTCCCGGAACTGGACCGGGCGCTGGCCGGGCTGCCGCCGGTCGACACCGACTCCCAGGTCCGCTTCCTGCATGCCTGCCGCGCCTACCTCGTCAAGGACTGGGAGCAGCTCGTCCGGCACACCGACCCCCTGCTCGGCGATCCCCTGCTGGGCATCGAGGCCGGCCTCTTCAGCGGCATGGCCCGGGTCCGTCTGGAGATGTTCGGACAGGCCGAGCCGCTGCTGTCGGCCGCCCTGATGCGGTGCCGCAGCGAGCAGCCCCAGCGCAAGGAACTGCGCTACTGGCTGGCGCGGGCCCACGAGGGCACCGGCCGCAGCGCCGCGGCGCTCCCCCTGTACCGGGCCGTGCACCGCGTCGACCCGGCGTTCATGGACACCTCGGCCCGGCTGGCGGCGATCGACGAGAGCGACGGCTACGACGACGCCGCCGACCTCGCCGGCCTCGCGGGAGCCGGCCCGGGCGTGGACGGCCTGGACGGTCTCGACCCGCTCTTCGGCACCGAGGAGCGCGACCTCAAGGTCTCCACGCCCGGGTCCCCGCCGGCCGCGCCGCTGCCCGCGCTGAGCGGACCGCCGGTGCGCCGGAAGGCCGACGGGGCCGACCCGTCCCTGCCGACCGGGCCCACCGACCCCGCGCTGCTGGAGGAGGCGCTCGCCGAGCTGGAGCGCATGGTGGGACTCGAGCCGGTGAAGCGTCAGGTCAAGGCGCTGTCCGCGCAGCTGAACATGGCGCGGCTGCGCGCCGGGCAGGGCCTGCCGGTCCAGCCGCCCAAACGTCACTTCGTCTTCTCCGGCCCCTCCGGCACCGGCAAGACCACCGTGGCCCGCATCCTGGGCCGCGTCTTCTACGCCCTCGGCCTGCTCGGCGGTGACCACCTGGTGGAGGCGCAGCGGGCCGACCTGGTCGGCGAGTACCTCGGCCAGACCGCCGTGAAGGCCAACGAACTGATCGACTCCGCGCTCGGCGGCGTCCTCTTCGTGGACGAGGCGTACTCCCTGTCCAACTCCGGCTACGGCAAGGGCGACGCGTACGGCGACGAGGCGCTCCAAGTGCTGCTGAAGCGCGCCGAGGACAACCGCGACCACCTGGTGGTGATCCTGGCCGGTTACCCGGAGGGCATGGACCGGCTGCTCGCCGCCAACCCGGGCCTGTCCTCCCGCTTCACCTCCCGGGTCGACTTCCCCTCGTACCGGCCGCTGGAGCTGACCTCGATCGGTGAGGTGCTCGCGGCCGAGAACGGGGACGGGTGGGACGAGGAGGCGCTGGACGAGCTGCGGTCGATCGCCGGGCACGTGGTGGACCAGGGGTGGATCGACGAGTTGGGCAACGGGCGGTTCCTGCGGACGCTGTACGAGAAGAGCTGCGCCTACCGGGATCTGCGGTTGTCGGTGTACCCCGGGGAGCTGACCCGGGACGACCTGGCTACGTTGCGGCTGCCGGACTTGATGCAGGCGTACGGGGAGGTGCTGTCGGGGCGGGGGCCGCAGGATCCGCCGGCCGGGTGAGGTACGGCGTCACCACCCGGTGGGCCGGGTCCCTGACCTCCCCCACCAGCAGCTCCAGCACGTCCTCCAGCGCGACCAGGCCCAGCACCCGGCCGGAGGCGTCCGTCACCTGGGCCAGGTGGGTGGCCGCGCGGCGCATCACCGTGAGGGCGTCGTCGAGGGGAAGTTCGGGGCGCAGTGTGGTCATCGGGCGCCAGAGGTGCTGGGGCACGGCCCGCTCGGACTCCTCCAGGTCGAGGACGTCCTTGACGTGCAGATACCCCATGAAGGCGCCCTGTCCGGCGGCGACCGGGAAGCGCGAGTACCCGGTGCGGGCGGTGAGCGCGACGATCCGGGCCGGGGTGACCGCGGGGCTGACCGTCACCAGGGACTCCCTCTTGAGGAGTACGTCGGTGACCGGGCGGGAGCCCAGTTCCAGGGCGTCCTCCAGGCGCTCCTGCTCCTCCGGGTCGAGCAGGCCGGCCTGGCCGGCGTCCTCCACCAGGCGGTTGAGCTGCTCGCTGGTGAAGACGGCCTCGACCTCGTCCTTGGGCTCGACGCGGAACAGCCGCAGGACGACCCGCGCGCAGGCGCCCAGTGCGACGGTGACCGGTCCGCAGAGGCGGGCGAAGGCGACCAGGCCGGGGCTGAGCCACAGCGCGGCCTTCTCGGGGGCGGCCATCGCGAGGTTCTTCGGGACCATCTCGCCGATGACGAGGTGGCAGAAGACCACGGCGGCCAGCGCGATGACGTAGCCGAGCGGGTGGATCATGCCGTGCGGCAGGTGGATCCACACGAAGGCGGGCTCCAGCAGATGCGCGACGGTCGGTTCGGCGACGGCACCGAGCGTCAGTGAGCAGACGGTGATGCCGAACTGGGCGGCGGCCATCATCCGCGGCAGCCGCTCCAGCCCGTACAGCACCTGGCGGGCGCGGGCGGTGCCGAGTGGTTCGATCTGGCTGCGGCGCACCGAGACCAGCGCGAACTCGGCGCCGACGAAGAACCCGTTGGCGAGCACGAGCAGCGCGGCGAACAGGAGTTGCAGGACGCTCATCGGGCGCCCTCCGGCACGGGGACCGGTGCCGTGCGCACCAGCCGTATCCGTTCGGCGCGGTAGTGGCCCACCTGGCGGACGGAGAGCCGCCAGCCGGGCAGTTCCGCGCGGTCGCCGACGGCGGGGATGCGGCCGAGCAGGTCGGCGACGAGCCCGGCCACGGTCTCGTAGGGTCCGTCGGGCGCTTCGAGGCCGACGCGGCGCAGGGCGTCGACGCGGCAGCTGCCGTCGACGTCCCAGGCGGGGCGGCCGTCCTCGGGCGGGGCGGGGGCCAGTTCGGGCGCGTCCAGGCCGTCGTGCTCGTCACGGACCTCGCCGACGATCTCCTCGACGATGTCCTCCAGCGTGACGAGGCCGGCCGTGCCGCCGTACTCGTCGACGACGACCGCGACGGGCTGCTCGCTGCGCAGGCGGGCGAGGAGCGGCCGGACGGGCAGCGTCTCGGGGACGAGCAGCGCCGGACGGGCGATCCGGCCGGTCAGGACGCGCAGCCGGTCGTGGGCGGGGACGGCGAGCGCGTCCTTGAGGTGCACCATGCCGACGATCTCGTCGATCCTCTCCCGGTAGACGGGGAAGCGGGACAGGCCGGTGGCGCGGGTCAGGTTGACCACGTCCTGGGCGGTGGCCGAGGAGTGCAGGGCGCTGACCTTCACCCGCGGGGTCATGACGTGCTGGGCGGTCAGGTCGCCCAGGGACAGGGTCCGCACGAAGAGGTCGGCGGTGCCCTGTTCCAGCGCGCCGGCGCGGGCGGAGTGCCGGGCCAGGGAGACCAGCTCGCCGGGGGTGCGGGCGGAGGCCAGCTCTTCGGCGGGCTCGATGCCGAGTGCGCGGACCAGACGGTTGGCCACGGAGTTCAGGGCCGCGATCACGGGGTGGAAGAGCCGGGCGAAGGCGTGCTGCGGGCCGGCGACGAAGCGCGCGACCTGGAGGGGCCTGGAGACCGCCCAGTTCTTGGGCACCAGCTCGCCGATCACCATCTGCACCGCCGATGCCAGCAGCATGCCGACGACGACCGACACGCCGGGCACGGCGCCGTCGGGGACGCCGAGGGCCGTGAACGGGCCGTCCAGGAGCTGGGCGAGCGCCGGTTCGGCGAGCATGCCGACGACCAGGGAGGTGATGGTGATGCCGAGCTGGGTGCCGGAGAGCTGGAAGGACAGCTCCTTGAGGGATTCGACGACCCGGTGGGCCCGCCGGTCACCGTCGGCGGCGGCCTGTTCGGCGTCCGGCCGTTCGACGGTGACGAGGCCGAACTCGGCGGCGACGAAGAAGCCGTTGGCGAGGATCAGCAGGAACGCGGCTGCGAGGAGCAGCAGGGGGGTGGTCATGATGCCGCCGCCTGCGGGATGTCACGACAGGGGGCGGCGCAGGTACTGAAGGACGGTCCGTCCATCGCCGGAGGGAGTCACTCCTCGGGTAGCAGGAACCCCCGCGCACCGGGCGGAGCGGCAGGGGCGAGGACGCGGTGGGCGCGTCTGTCGTTCCCAGATTAATCAGGAAAAGGGCGCCCGCGGCAGGGCTCGCGGCGCGCTGTCAGTCGCGCGTCGGATCGGGTTGGGCGCCGGACCGGGCCTCCACGAGGGCGCGCAGGGCGCGGGCGTCGGCGATGGCGTGCTGCTTGGCGATGCCCGGCTGGATGCCGAGCACGGGCAGGCTGGTGCCGTCGCTGAGGTCGAGGAAGACCCAGGGGTCGCCGTGGCGGAGGTTGACCCGGAGGATCTCGGGCCAGGCCAGGCGCCGCCTGGTGGTCAGGTTGACGACGGTGACACCCGTCGCGTCGGCGGCGACGTGGGGCCGGGCCAGCAGCAGCAGTCCGCCGGCCAGGAGGAGGGCCGTCAGCACGAAGCTGAGGCGCTCCCCCGTCCCGAGGCCGCCGAGCACCGTCCCGACCGCCGTGATGGTCGCGAAGGTGGCGACGGCGAGGACGACCAGGACGGCGCGGGTGCGGCCCGGCCGGAAGGTGACGGGCAGGGCGGGCAGGTCCGGCGTGGTGTCGGGCATGGCGTCGCTCCGGGCGGGCTCAGAGACGGCAGGCGTGGATGGCCGTGGTCAGGATGGCCCGGGCACCGATCTCGTACAGGTCGTCCATGATCCGCTGGGCCTCCTTGGCGGGGACCATCGCGCGGACGGCGACCCAGCCCTCGTTGTGCAGCGGGGAGACGGTGGGGGATTCGAGGCCGGGGGTGAGCGCGACGGCCTTCTCCAGCTGCTCCACCCGGCAGTCGTAGTCCATCATCACGTACGTCCGGGCGACCAGGACACCCTGGAGGCGGCGCAGGAACTGCTGGACCTTGGGCTCGGTGGTCGCGTCGGGCTCGGCACCCGCGCGGCGGATCACGACGGCCTCGGACTTCATGATGGGCTCGCCGAAGACCTCCAGGCCCGCGTTGCGCAGGGAGGTGCCGGTCTCCACGACGTCGGCGATGACTTCGGCGACGCCGAGTTCGATGGCGGTCTCGACGGCGCCGTCGAGGTGGACGACGGAGGCGTCGATGCCCCGGTCGGCGAGGTGGGCGGCGACGATGCCCTCGTAGGAGGTGGCGACGGTGCGGCCCTTGAGGTCCTCGACGCCGCCTGCCGCGCCGGGCTTCCCGGCGAAGCGGAAGGTGGAGCGGGCGAAGCCGAGCGGCAGGATCTCCTCCGCGTCGGCGCCGGAGTCGATCAGCAGGTCCCGGCCGGTGATGCCGATGTCCAGCTGGCCGGAGGAGACGTAGATCGCGATGTCGCGGGGCCGGAGGTAGAAGAACTCCACCTCGTTGACCGGGTCGACGACGCGCAGTTCCTTGGACTCGCGGCGCTGCTGGTAGCCGGCCTCATGCAGCATGTCCGCCGCAGGGCCGGAGAGGGAACCCTTGTTGGGGACGGCGATGCGCAGCATGAGGTCGGCTTCCTTTGCGTGGAGTGGGGCAGGGGGTGTGCTGGGCTTACAGGTGGGCGTAGACGTCGTCCAGGGAGATGCCGCGGGCGACCATCATCACCTGGACGTGGTACAGCAGCTGCGAGATCTCCTCGGCCGCCGCGTCCTTGCCCTCGTACTCGGCGGCCATCCAGACCTCGGCGGCCTCTTCGACGACCTTCTTGCCGATGGCATGGACCCCCTTGTCCACCAGCTCGGCGGTGCGGGAGGTGGCGGGGTCGCCGTTGGCGGCCTTGTGCTGGAGCTCGGTGAAGAGCTCCTCGAAAGTCTTCTTGGACATGGTGGCGCCCACTTTACGCGTAGTGCCGGCGGGGCTAGCGCCACGGTTCGGATACTGAGCGGAGCGTGGCCGCAGTGGCGACGGCCGCGGTCACCGCTTCGTGCCCCTTGTCCTCGCTCGACCCCTCGAGTCCGGCGCGGTCCAGGGCCTGCTCCTCGGTGTCGCAGGTGAGGACGCCGAAGCCGATGGGGACGCCGGTCTCCACGGAGACCTGGACCAGGCCCTGGGTGACGCCCTGGCACACGTAGTCGAAGTGGGGGGTGCCGCCGCGGATGACGACGCCGAGGGCGACGACCGCGTCGTAGCCGCGGCCCGCGAGGACCTTGGCGACCACCGGGAGCTCGAAGCTGCCGGGGACCCTGAGGAGGGTCGGCTCGTCGATGCCGAGGTCGTGCAGGGCGCGCAGGGCGCCGTCCACCAGTCCGTCCATCACCTGGTCGTGCCACTGTGCCGCGACGACGGCGACCCGCAGGTCCCCCACGTTGCGTACGGACAGTTCCGGTGCACCCTTGCCGCTCACGTCGCTCCTCGCGTTGCTGCTTGCTTACTGGTTGCCGCAGGTGGACACGGGCTTCGTGTCCAGCCAGGGCAGGTCGTGTCCCATCCGGTCCCGCTTGGTGCGCAGGTAGCGGAGGTTGTGCTCACCGGCCTGGACGGGCATCGGCTCGCGGCCGGTGACGTCGATGCCGTGCCGGACCAGGGCGTCGCTCTTGTCCGGGTTGTTGGTCATCAGGCGGACGGAGCGTACGCCGAGGTCCTGGAGGATCTGGGCGCCGGCGCCGTAGTCGCGGGCGTCGGCGGGCAGGCCCAGTTCCAGGTTGGCGTCGAGGGTGTCCCGGCCGCGCTCCTGGAGTTCGTAGGCGCGCAGCTTGGACATCAGACCGATGCCGCGCCCCTCGTGGCCGCGCAGGTAGACGACCACGCCCCGGCCCTCGGCCTGGATGCGGTCCAGGGAGGCGTCGAGCTGGGGGCCGCAGTCGCAGCGCTGGGAGCCGAAGACGTCGCCGGTGAGGCACTCGGAGTGGATGCGGACGACGACGTCCTTGCCGTCGCCGATCTCGCCGTGCACGAGGGCGACGTGCTCGACGCCGTCGACGGTGGAGCGGTAGCCGTACGCCGTGAACTCGCCGTGCCGGGTGGGGAGGTGGACCTCGGCCTCGCGGCGGACGGTGGGTTCGGCGCTGCGGCGGTAGGCGATCAGGTCCTCGATGGAGATGATCGTCAGGCCGTGCTTGCGGGCGAACGGGATCAGCTCGGGCAGCCGCAGCATCCGGCCGTCCTCACCGGCGATCTCGACGATGGCGCCGGCCGGGCGCAGCCCCGCGAGGCGGGCCAGGTCGACGGCGGCCTCGGTGTGGCCGTCGCGGACGAGGACGCCGCCGGAGCGGGCGCGCAGCGGGAAGATGTGGCCGGGGCGGACCAGGTCGGTGGGTTCGGCGGTGCCGCTCGCGAGGAGCTGGAGGGTGGTGGCACGGTCCGATGCCGAGATGCCGGTGCTCACGCCGTGGGCGGCGGTGGCGTCGACGGAGACGGTGAAGGCGGTCTTCATCGACTCGGTGTTGTCGTCGACCATCTGCGGGAGCCGGAGCCGGTCCAGTTCGTCGCCCTCCATGGGGGCGCAGATCAGGCCGCGGCACTCGCTCATCATGAAGGCGACGATCTCCTCCGTCGCCTTCTCGGCGGCGATGACGAGGTCGCCCTCGTTCTCGCGGCTCTCGTCGTCGACGACGACGACCGGGCGTCCGGCGGCGATGTCGGCGATGGCCCGCTCGACCGGGTCGAGCGAGAGGTCGTCGATGCCGTCGGGGCTGTAGAGGATCGGTGCGGTACTCATGCGGGCGCTCCTTCCGGGATGGGCCGCGTCGCCTCACGGGAGCGCAGCCACCAGTCGCGCAGGCCCCACAGGACGAGCGCGCCGTAGAGGACGTAGACGAAGCCGGAGAAGGCGAAGCCGTTGGCGAAGTTCAGCGGGACGCCGACCAGGTCGACCAGCAGCCAGGCGAACCAGAACTCGACCATGCCGCGCGCCTGGGCGTACATCGCGACGACGGTGCCGACGAAGATGTAGGCGTCCGGCCAGGGGTCCCAGGACAGGGTCGGGTAGGCGGTGAACAGGCCGCCCACCGCGAGGGTGCCGGCGGCGGCCGCGGCGGCCAGGACGCCGCGCTCGCGCCAGGTGGCGAACCGGACGGCGATGGAGCCGTCCTGGTTCTGCTGCCGGCCGCGGTTCCACTGCCAGAAGCCCCAGGCGGCGACCGCCATGACGACGACCTGCTTGCCGGCGCTGCCGGAGAGGTGGGCGGTGGCGAAGGCGGTGAAGAGGACGAGTCCGGAGACGAACTGCACGGGCCAGGTCCAGATGGAGCGCCGCCAGCCGAGCGCGAGGCCGAGCAGACCGATCACGTTGCCGATCATGTCGGACCACTTGATGTGCTGGTCGAAGAGCGTGAACGCCTCGGAGTTGAGCCAGTTCACCGGGCGTCTCCCTGTCCGGCGCGGTCGCCCAGCAGCCGCTCGACGTACTTCGCGATGACGTCCACTTCGAGGTTGACCGGGTCGCCGGGCTGCTTGAGGCCCAGCGTGGTCAGGGCGAGGGTGGTGGGGATGAGGCTGACGGTGAAGAAGTCGGGTCCGGCGTCGACGACGGTGAGGCTGATGCCGTCGACGGTGATGGAGCCCTTCTCCACGACGTAGCGGGCGAGGTCCGCGGGCAGGGAGATCTTCACGACCTCCCAGTGCTCGGAGGGCTTGCGCTCCAGGATCCCGCCGGTGCCGTCGACGTGGCCCTGCACGATGTGGCCGCCGAGGCGGGCGCCGACCGCGGTGGGGCGCTCCAGGTTGACGCGGGAGCCGGCGGTGAGGACGCCCAGGCTGGAGCGGTTCAGGGTCTCGGCCATCACGTCGGCGGTGAACTCGTCGCCCTCGTGGTCGACGACCGTCAGGCAGACGCCGTTGACGGCGATGGAGTCTCCGTGCCGGGCCCCTTCGGTGACCACGGGGCCGCGCAGACGGAAGCGGCAGGCGTCGTCGAGGGTCTCGACGGCGGTGATCTCGCCCAGCTCTTCGACGATTCCGGTGAACACTTCCCGGGTCCTCCTGCCTCTTCGGGCACGGACTCCGGGGCTGTCGAGATCGACAGAGACCGCGAGCGAGGACACCTCGGACGACGCCGGACGGGCCCACCCGTGACGGGCGAGCCCAGAGATCGGCGGCGCGCACGCATGCCCGCTCGCCGCGCACTGCCTCCCATCCGGACTTTAACCGTCGGTCCAGGAATTTCACCTGGTCAACCGGTCGCTGGAGGCGACCGGGTCGCGGACTGTAACCGCCGGTTCGGACTTTCACCGACCCCGGAGTGCGCTGCTTCTGGTACAGAGCCAGTGTGCCACGCCTGATCGCCGTCCATGCGGACGGAGTGTGTGGGGTGGCTCACAGAGCGCTTTCCGGCCGGGGCCCGACCGCCCGGCACCTCCTCAACTGGCCCGCCCGCACTGGGCTTTTCAATTGGTCCATACCTATTGACGCTCTGGTCTAGTCCTCTCTACTGTCTGCGCAACTTCCGTGGAGAGGAACCCGACTGTGCCTTCCCCCTCACGTTCCAGATCCCCCCGCCGGGCGAGACCCGCGCTCCTCGCCGCTGCCGCCGCCATCGCCGGGCTCTTCCTCGCCGGACTCCCGGCGACCGCCTCGCAAGCCGCCGACCAGGAGTCCTGTCGCCCGGACGGGCTCTACGAGACCCCCGGCACCGACGTCCCGTACTGCTCGGTCTACGACTCCGCCGGCCGGGAGAAGATGGGCGCGGACCACCCGCGCCGGGTGATCGGGTACTTCACGAGCTGGCGCACCGGCAAGGACGGCAAGCCGGCGTACCTGGCCTCGGACATCCCGTGGGACAAGATCACCCACATCAACTACGCCTTCGCGCACGTCGACGGCGGCAACCGGCTCTCCGTGGGGTCGGACGGCGCGAAGAACCCGGCCACCGGCATGACCTGGCCCGGGGTCGCGGGCGCCGAGATGGACCCGGACCTCCCCTACAAGGGCCACTTCAACCTGCTCAACAAGTTCAAGAAGCAGCACCCCGACGTCAAGACGATGATCTCGGTGGGCGGCTGGGCCGAGACGGGCGGCTACTTCGCGGACGACGGCTCGCGCGTGGACTCGGGCGGCTTCTACTCGATGGCCACCCACGCGGACGGCTCGGTCAACCAGGCCGGCATCGACACCTTCGCGGACTCGGCCGTCGACTTCGTACGCGAGTACGGCTTCAACGGCGTCGACATCGACTACGAGTACCCGACGACGATGAAGGACGCGGGCAACCCGCTGGACTGGTCGTTCGCGGGCGGCCGCCGGGCCGGACTGGTCAAGGGCTACGCGGCGCTGATGAAGACGCTGCGCGAGAAGCTCGACCGGGCGGGTGCCGCGGACGGCCGGCACTACCTGCTCTCCGTCGCCGCTCCGTCCTCCGGGTATCTGCTGCGCGGCATGGAGACCTTCCAGGTCCAGAAGTACCTGGACTACGTCAACATCATGTCGTACGACCTGCACGGCGCCTGGAACGAGTACGTCGGCCCCAACGCCTCCCTCTTCGACGACGGCAAGGACGCGGAACTCGCCGCCGCGGGCGTGTACACGACCTCCCAGTACGGCGGCATCGGCTACCTCAACACCGACTGGGCCTACCACTACTTCCGCGGCTCGATGCCCGCGGGCCGCATCAACATCGGGCTGCCGTACTACACGCGCGGCTTCAAGAACGTCACCGGCGGCACCGACGGGCTCTGGGGCCGGGCCCCCGCCACGGACTGCCCGGCCGGCTCCGGCCTGACCAAGTGCGGTGACGGCGCGGTCGGCATCGACAACCTGTGGCACGACCTGGACACCGACGGCGAGGAGTCGCCCGCGGGTTCCAACCCCATGTGGCACGCGAAGAACCTGGAGAAGGGCATCGTCGGCGACTACGTCACCGACTACGGCTTCCCCGCCGGCACCCGGCTGACCGGGACGTACGCCCGCAAGTACGACGCCACACTGGTCGCGCCCTGGCTGTGGAACGCCGAGAAGAAGGTCTTCCTCTCCACCGAGGACGAGCAGTCGGTGCGGGCGAAGGCCGACTACGTGGCCGACCGCGGCATCGGCGGGGCGATGATCTGGGAGCTGGCCGGCGACTACGCCTGGGACGCGGGCAAGGGCCAGTACGTGCCGGGTTCGACGCTGACCGACACGATGTACGACACCTTCAAGGCGGCCGGTCCGTACGGCGCCCGGCGCGCCACCATCGAGATGCCGTCCGAGACGCTGGACGTCGGCGTGGAGTTCGAGCAGTTCCCGCTGGGCGACTCCAACTACCCGATCAGCCCCAAGCTCAAGATCACCAACAACACGGACACGGCGCTGCCCGGCGGTACGGCTTTCCGGTTCGACTACGGCACGTCCGCGCCCGGCAACGCCAAGGACCAGTCCGGCTGGGGCACTTCGGTGGTCCGCAGCGACCACACCGGCGCCAACGTGGGCGGGCTCAAGGGCGACTACCACCGGGCCTCGCTGAAGCTGCCCGCCTGGCAGTCGCTGGCGCCGGGGGCCTCCACGACGGTGGACCTCGTGTACTACCTGCCGGTGTCGACGCCGTCGAACTGGACGGTGACCTTCGGCGGGAAGTCGTACGGCCTGACGGGTGACCTCGCCCGCGGCACGACCGTGGTCGACCCCGGCACACCGAGTCCGACGCCGACACCCACGCCCTCCCCCACGGGATCCGGGTCGCCCGGCCCGACGGAGTGCGCCGCCCCGGCGTGGGAGACGGCCACGGCGTACGGCGGCGGCATCACGGTGTCCCACCAGGGGCACACGTGGAAGTCCAAGTGGTGGACGAAGGGCGAGGAGCCCGGCACCACCGGTGAATGGGGCGTCTGGCAGGACCTGGGGGCCTGCTGACCTCCGGACAGAACCGGCCCGGCGGCGGTGACGACGGCCCTTGCCCGCCGCCGGGCCACCCAGTCGGCGACCTGCGGAGCGGGACCGGCCTCGACAGACTGGACGTGACAGCAGGGCGCTCCACCCCGGAGCCCCGCGTCCGACAGGGGCTGAGCAGCATGACCGACATCCTGGTGACCGGCGGTACCGGCACCCTCGGCCGGCTCGTCACCGAACGGCTGCGCACGGACGGGCACGAGGTACGGGTGCTGAGCCGGCACAGCCCGCCGTACGCCGTCGACCTGCGCGAGAACGGCGGCGGACTGGACGCCGCGCTCGGCGGAGTGGAGACGGTCGTGCACTGCGCGACCTCACCGCGCGGTGGTGACGAACGGGCGGCCTCGAACCTCGTCGCGGCGGCGCGGCGGGCCGGGGTGGCCCATCTGGTCTACATCTCGATCGTCGGCGTCGACCGGGTGCCGTACGGCTACTACCGGTCCAAGCTCGCGGTCGAGCGGATGGTCGAGGAGTCGGGGCTCGGCTGGACCGTACTGCGGGCGACCCAGTTCCACGACCTGGTCGTGCAGGCGCTCCAGGCGCTGGCCAAGGCGCCGGTCCTGCCGCTGCCGGCCGGGATCCGCGACCAGCCGGTCGAGGTGGCGGAGGTGGCCGGCCGGCTCGCCGCACTGGCCGCCGGCGCGCCCGCCGGACGGGTGGCCGACATGGGCGGCCCCGAGGTGCGGACGTTCGAGTCACTGGCCCGCGCGTATCTGCGCGCGACGGGTCGCAGGCGGGCCGTGGTGAAAGTGCCGCTGGCGGGGAAGACTTACCGGGCGTTCCGCGAGGGCGGGCACCTGGCGCCCGGACGGGCGGTCGGCACGGGCACGTTCGAGGAGTATCTGACGGCACGGTTCGGCGGCGGGGAGGACGGGCGGCGCGGATGAGCCGACGCGCGTGGCTGCGGGCGGGTCTCGGTCTGCTCGCCGGTACGCAGGTGGTGCTGGGGCTGGCGATCGTGCTGCTGCCCGAGCTGTTCTGGAAATGGCCCTGGGTGTCGCACCTGCCGCCCTACAACGAGCATCTGCTCCAGGACTTCGGCGGCGCCAGCCTCGCGCTCGCCGTGGTGCTGTGCGCGGCGGTGGCGGCGATGGAGCGGCGTCTGGTGCTGACCGCGCTGGTGGCCTACCTGGTGAACTCCGTCGCCCATCTCCTGTTCCACGCCCGGCACCTGGAGCCCCTGCCCGCGGCGAGCGCCGCGGGTTTCATGGCACTGCTGGGAGCGGCGGTCCTGCTGCCCGCGGTCCTGCTGTGGCTGGCGGCGGACGGGTCGGCCTTCGGCGGCACGGACGCGGAGGCGCGGCGGCCGGCACCCTGACCGCGCACGCGGGCTCGCGACGGCAAGGGTAGTAAGCGGCCCGCGCACCGGCCGTGGAGGTGCCCCGCCCGCCGGGGAGTGCAGCGCGCGCCAGGGACGGCCCGGTTCCGTGCACCGGCTTCGGGGCCGAGTGCCCGAGCCGACTCGCCGGTCCACCTGCCTGGGCTTCCGGGACGGGCATGTGTGCACCGCCGCCGGCGCGGTGGGTGCGTGCCGGGCCGAGGTAGGCCGACCCACCACCGCCATCGCGCCGCCGGCTACCGCTCCGGCGGGGTGAACAGGTCGTCCTGGGCCCGGTCGCGGGCGGTGAGCAGGGCGCCGCGCAGGACGGCGCCGCCGCCCAGGGTGCTGGGGCGTACCTCGGTGGCGAGGGGTGACATCCGGGTGAGGCGGTGCTGGACGCGGGTGGCCAGGGCGTCGGCGCCCGCCCGGCCGATCTCGCCGGCCAGCACCAGGCAGCCGGGGTCGAGGACGGAGACGACGGCGGCGGCCCCGAGGACGATCCGGTCGGCGAGCGCGTCCAGGAAGGGTTCGGCGCCCGGCGCACAGCCGCGTACCGCCTCCCGGACCAGCGCGGCCGCGTACGGCTCGGCACCGGCCGGGGTCGCGGTGAGGCCGTGCTCCGCGGCGAGGGCGGTCACCGCGGCCGCCCCGGCGACGGAGTGGAAGCCGCCGTCGCAGTCGGTGGCGGACGGCAGGCCCGAGGTGCCCGGCACCGGCATGAAGCCGATCTCGCCGGCGCCGCCGGAGACGCCCCGGCGCAGCGTGCCGTCGAGGACGACGGCGGCACCGATGCCGCGGCCGAGCCAAAGGAGCACGAAGGTGTCCCGGTCCCGGGCCGCGCCGTCGCGCTGCTCGGCCAGGGCGGCGAGGTTGGTCTCGTTCTCGACGCCCACCCGCGCCTCGGGGAACTTCTCCTGGAGGGCGGCCGTCAGCCGGCGGTGCCACGCGGGCAGGCCGCTGGAGTCGCGGAGTTCGCCGCTGGCCGGGTCGATCAGGCCGGGCGCGCCGATGCCGACGGTGTGCAGCCGGTCGGCGCCGGCCTCCTTCGCCGCGCGCTCCACCAGGCCCATCGCCTGCTCCACCGCGGGCCCGGTGCCCGAGTCGTCGTCGATCGGCGCGGACGCCTCGGCGAGCACCCGGCCGACCAGGTCGGAGACCAGGACGGCGACGCCCTCGGTGCGGACGTCGAGGGCGGCGAGGTGGGCCCGCCCGGCGACGATGCCGTACAGCTTGGCGTTCGGACCCCGGCGCTGCTCGCCCGACTCGCCCGCCACCTCGATCAGCCCGGCGGCGGTGAGGCGTTCGACGAGGTCGGCCACGGTGGGCCGGGACAGGCCGGTCAACTGCTTCAACTGCCCTGCCGTCAACGGGCCCTGCCGCTGGAGCAGGTCGAGGGCGAGCCGGTCGTTGATGGCCCGGGCGGTGCTCGGGGATGCGGGCATGCCGGGATCCTTCCAGATCGGCGGCGCGGAGCGCGCGCCGGTTATTCACTATCTATCAGGCAGGGTCCCTGATAGTTTACGCGGCGGCCGCCGGCTCGCGCGGCGCGGAGACGGAGGGGTGGACGATGGGCACAGTGGCCTACGGGCAACGCGAGGTGAGGCGGGCCCGGTACGCCGTGGCGGCCGTGTTCGCCGTGCACGGCGCCGTCACCGGTTCCTTCGCGACCCGCGTGCCGTGGATCCAGGACCACGCCGGGGTGAGCGCGGGGCAGCTGGGGCTGGCCCTGGCCTTCCCGGCGCTGGGCGCGTCCGTCGCGATGCCGCTGGCGGGCACCGTCAGCCACCGCTTCGGCGCCCGCACCGCGCTGCGCGGTCTGCTGGCGCTGTGGACGCTGGCGCTGGTGCTGCCCTCCCTCGCCCCGAACCTGCTCACCCTGTGCCTCGCCCTGTCCGTCTACGGCGCCACCGCGGGCATGTCGGACGTGGCGATGAACGCGCTCGGCGTGGAGACGGAGAACCGGCTCGACCGGTCGATCATGTCCAGCCTGCACGGCATGTGGAGCGCGGGCGCGCTGATCGGATCGGCCGCCGGCACACTCGCCGCCCACCTGGGCGCGGACGCCCGGCTGCACCACGTGCTGGCCGCCGCGGTGCTGACCGTGACGGGCCTGGTCGCCTGCACATGGGTGCTGGACCTCCAGTCCGCCGAGGACGAGGACCCGCCGCCGCGGTTCGCGCTGCCGCCCAGGTCGGCGCTGCTGATCGGCGCGGTCGGGTTCTGCGCGGTGTTCGCGGAGGGGGCGAGCCTGGACTGGTCGGCGGTCTATCTGCGGGACGAGCTGGAGACCTCGGCCGGTCTGGCGGCGGCCTGCACGACCGGCTTCACGCTCACCATGGCGCTGGCCCGGCTGGCCGGCGACAAGGTGGTGGACCGGTTCGGCGCGGTGCGTGTGGTGCGCGTGAGCGGCGTCCTGGCCACGCTCGGCGGTCTGCTCGTCGTCGTGGGGGGCCGTCCGGCGGTGGCGATGACCGGTTTCGCGCTGATGGGCCTCGGCATCGCCGTGGTCGTCCCGCTGTGCTTCGCCGCGGCCGGCCGGGCCGGGTCCAACCCGAGCCTGGCCATCGCGGGCGTCGCCACCATCACGTACACCTCGGGGCTGGTCGCCCCGAGCGCGATCGGCGGGCTGGCCCAGGCGACCAGCCTGGTGGTGTCGTTCGGTCTGGTGACCGTGCTGGCCTGCTGTCTCGTGGTGTTCGCGAAGGTGCTGCGCGTCGGGGACCGGGACCGCCCGAAGATCAGCCCGTCGAACGCGGGCGTGCCCGGCCGGCAGTCCTGAGGACCGCCGCCCCGGGGCGCCACCGGGCGACAGCCACCGGGAAGTCGCTGGTCAGCCGGGGAGGGGGGCGGGACGTGAGCGGGCCGGGCGTCCCTGACAATGGTCCGGACCGTCCTCACGTACAGAGAAAGCGAAACCTCACCATGGACCTCGGCGTGCGCTGGAAGCTGCACGGGGACGGGAAGACCCCCGCCCCCGGAGCGGTGGTCCGCCCCGACGAACGGCTCTCGTGGCCCCGCACGGCCGGGCTCGGCGCCCAGCACGTGGTCGCCATGTTCGGGGCGTCCTTCGTGGCTCCGGTCCTGATGGGCCTGGACCCGAACCTGGCGATCATGATGTCGGGCGTGGCGACCGTCATCTTCCTGCTCGCCACCCGCGGCCGGGTCCCCAGCTACCTGGGCTGCTCACTCTCCTTCGTCGGCGTCGCCGCGGTCATCCGGGCGCAGGGCGGCACCAGCGCCACGGTGACGGGCGCGGTCCTGGTGGTCGGCGCCGCGCTCTTCCTGGTGGGTCTCGCCGTGCGGCGCTTCGGGGCGCGGATCATCCACGCCGCGATGCCGCCGATCGTCACCGGTGCGGTGGTGATGCTGATCGGCTTCAACCTGGCGCCGGTCACCGCGTCCACCTACTGGCCGCAGGACCAGTGGACGGCGCTGCTGGTGATGCTGTTCACCGGTCTGGCCGTGGTCTGCCTGCGCGGCTTCTGGTCCCGGATCGCGATCTTCCTGGGGCTGGTCTTCGGCTACCTGCTGTCCTGGGTGCTCGACCTGGTCTTCGGGAAGATCCACTCGGTGGACGGCAGCGGCAAGCTCACCGACCACTGGCGCCTCGACCTGTCCGCCGTGGGCCAGGCCGACTGGATCGGCCTGCCGTCGTTCCACGGGCCGAGCTTCGAGTGGTCGGCGATCCTGGTCGCCCTGCCGGTCGTCATCGCGCTGGTCGCGGAGAACGCCGGGCACGTCAAGGCGGTCGGCGAGATGACCGGCGACCCGCTCGACGACAAGCTGGGCACGGCGATCTCCGCGGACGGCGTGGGCTCGATGCTCTCCACCGCGGTGGGCGGCCCGCCCAACACCACGTACTCCGAGAACATCGGCGTGATGGCCGCGACCCGGGTCTACTCGACGGCCGCCTACTGGGCCGCCGCGGGATTCGCCCTCCTCTTCGGCCTCTGCCCGAAGTTCGGCGCGGTCGTGGCGGCCATCCCGGGCGGTGTCCTCGGCGGCATCACCGTCATCCTCTACGGCATGATCGGCCTGCTCGGCGCCCAGATCTGGGTCAACGCCAAGGTGGACCTGCGCAACCCGCTCAACCTGGTGCCGGCCGCCGCGGGCATCATCATCGGCGTCGGCAACGTCAGCATGGAGTTCACCGACACCTTCTCGCTCAGCGGCATCGCGCTCGGCACCCTGGTCGTCATCACCGGCTACCACGCGCTGCGGGCGTTCGCCCCGGCCCACCTCAAGACGCAGCGGCCGCTGCTCGACGAGGGGACGTCCTCGTACGACGAGAAGGGCGGGGGCGACGATCCGGGCGCTCAGCGCGCCAGGTCGTAGGCGTACGACGGCGTGAAGGTGCCCGGCTTCCCCCGGCAGCCGTCGGACTCGCCGGGCAGCTTGACCCACAGGTAGGCGTCGACGCGTCCCATGCCGGTGTGCAGGGTCGGCGCGCGCCCGAGTGCGCGGCCGGCCGGGTCGCACCACTCGCCGTCGGACGGCGCGCCGTTGCCGTTGCGGCTGGTGTCGATGACGGCGCCGAGGCTCTCCGGGCCGCCGAGGGCGTCGAGGACGGCGCGGTCGTGGGCGACCTCGTCGGCGGTGGCGTGGAAGTTGGAGACGTTGCTGAAGACGCCGTCGGAGGAGTCGGGCGAGGCGGCGCCGGCCTGTTTCAGCCAGGCCGCCTGTCTGGCGGGCGCGTGCCAGCCGGAGTGGCCCGCGTCGAAGTAGACCCGGGCGGCGGGATTGGCCTCCTTCATCACCCGGCCGGCCCGGGCCAGGGAGGCGAAGCGGTCGGCCCGCTCCCCCGCTGACAGGCAGTCGGCCTGCGCGACCGAGTCGGGCTCCAGGATCACGATGACCTCGCCGGAGCCGAGCCCGGCCGCGAACCGGTCGATCCAGTCGTCGTAGGCGTCCAGATCCGGCGCCCCGCCCTGGGAGTGGCCGCCGCAGTCGCGGTCGGGTATCGCGTACGGCACGACGACCGGCACTTGGCCCCGGGCGGCGCCCTCGGAGGTGACGGCGCGGACCCGGGAGGTGAGGGTGGCGGGCGTGTGGTCCGCGAACCAGACGGCGGCCGGACGGCCGGCCACGCGGGACGCGATGACGTCCCGACGCGGGTCGTCGGGGTGGGTCCGGACCCAGTCGAGGACCTGGGACTCGGGGTGCCGGTAGAGGCGGGTGGCGGGCTCGGCGGTACGGGACGGCGCCGGCCGGGCCGTCCGCGCCGGAGAGGGCGTACCGCTCGCCTTCCGCACCGGGGGCGCGGCGGAGACCGGCGCGGAGACCGAGGGCGACGGCACGGCGGGCGGGGACTTCGGCCACGGCGTCCGCGTCACGGCCGGGCGGGCCTCGTCCGCACCGCCGCCACCGTCGTCGCCGAGCACGGTCAGCATGCCGGTCGTGGCGCCCACCGCGGCCACGACGGACGCGAGCGCGGCCATGGCGCCGCGCCGGGCGGCGCGTCCGCGCTCCGCCCTGCGGGCGGCCCGGCGCCGGGCACGGTGGCCTGACACGTACGGTTCCCCCTCCCCCGCGCGGCGGGCGCGTTCCCCCGTTCTGGGGAAGCGCCGGGCCCGCCGGCACTGCCGTCACCCTAAAGCTGCGACGCTGCCGCCATGGCCCACTGCGAGCAAGTACCGACGGCCGTCCGGACGGTGGACTCGGTGCTGACCCGGATGCGCGCCCTCGACGCGGCGCTGCCCGGCAGGGACGGGGTGGCGGTCTTCAACCGCGTCTACCTCGCCGTCACGGAGGCGGTCGACCGGCACATCGACAGCGGCCGGTTCCCGGACGCCCGAGCGGCGATCGCGCTGGACGTGCGGTTCGCGGAGCGGTTCCTGGACGCCGTGGACGCGGCGGATCGGGACCGCCGTCCGCCCGCGTGCTGGCGGCCCGTGTTCCAGTTCCGCCGCCATCCCGGCGTACGCCCGCTGCAGTTCGCGCTGGCGGGCATCAACGCGCACATCGGTCACGATCTGGCGCTGGCCGTGGTGGACACCTGCCGTACGCTCGGCTGCGAACCCGCCGACCTGGAGGACGAGTTCGACCGTGTGGGCGATCTCCTCGTCTCGCTGGAGGAGCGGATCCGCGACGAGCTGATGCCGGGCCCCGATCTCCTCCGGATCGCCGACCCGCTGACCCATCTGCTCGGCTCCTGGAGCCTGGACCGTGCCCGCGCCGCCGCCTGGGCGGCGGCCCGCGCGCTGTGGGCGCTGCGCCGGCTGCCGGACGTCGCCGGGGAGTTCACCGAACGGCTGGACGCGGCGGTGGGCTTCGCCGGACGCATGCTGCTCACCCCGCTGCCGGACTGAACCCGGCTTACCGCCTCCGGTGCGCACGGGGCAACCGCGGCCTGTCCGTTGTACGTTGCAAGCGTGCGCGACATCGCACCCCGACTGCGAAGGAGCACCCAGGCATGACGATCCGGCTCGGACTCGGCCTCCCCCAGATGCGCCAGTACGACATCGGCAAGGACGTCCCCGACGTCGCCCGCGCGGCGGAACGAACGGGTTACGACAGCCTCTGGGTCTTCGAGCGGGCCCTGTTCCCCGAACCCGCGACCCAGGGGCTGTACGGCATCGAGGGCCTGCCCTGGCCCGACGAGTACCGCGACGTGGCGGAACCGCTGGTCACCCTGGCCCTCGCCGCCGCGGCCACCGAACGGGCGGAGCTGGGCTCCAGCGTCCTGGTGGCCCCGCTGCACGTGCCCTTCCAGCTGGCCAGGACGCTCGCCACACTGGACGCGGCCAGCGGCGGCCGGGTGGTCGCGGGCTTCGGCACGGGCTGGTCCCACGACGAGTACGCGGCGGCGTCCGTGCGGCCGTTCGCCGAGCGCGGTGCCGCCCTGGACGAGCTGATCGGGGTGTGCCGGGCCGTCTGGGGGCCGGACCCCGTGGTCTACGACGGCCACGTCACCAGGATCGCGTCGGCCGTGGTCGGGCCCAAGCCCGCCCGCCCGATCCCCATCCTGCTGGCCGCCGGCAGCGGCAGGGCCCGGCGCCGCCTGGTCGACCACGCCGAGGGCTGGCTGCCCTCCGGCATCGGCGCCGACGCCGTGGCCGCGCAGTGGCGGCAGCTGCGCGAGCTGGCCGAGGAGCGCGGACGCACCGCGCCGATCCGGACCTCGCTGCGGGTCAACGCCCGCTACTCCCCGGCGACCGACGACAGCGCCGGGCGCCGCCCGTTCCACGGCAGCGTCGACCAGATCGTGGCGGACCTCGCCGCGTACACCGACCTCGGCCTCGACGAGATCCTGCTCGACCTCCAGAGCACCCTGCGGGACGCCGAGGAGCTGAAGGACGTCGCCGCCCAGGTGTACGAGAAGGCCCGGGCGGCCGGCGTCTGAGCGGACCCGCCCGGGACCGCCCGGTGGATCAGTCCTCGGGCAGCTCCACCGGCGCGATCTCGTCGTACACGTCGCCCGGCCCCGGGTTGGTCGCGTCGGTCTCCCCGCCGAAGTGGTGCATGACGCCCCAGACGGCGTTCAGCGCCGTCTGGACCGCGCCCTCGGCCCAGCCGGCCGTCCAGGAGATATCGTCGCCGGCGAGGAAGATGCCGCGCTTGTCCTCGGGCAGCTCCTCCTGCATGAAGTGCGTGAACAGGCGCCGCTGGTAGCGGTAGTGGCCGGGGAGGTTGGCCTTGAACGCGCCCATGAAGTAGGGCTCGTTCTCCCAGGAGACCGTCACCGGGTTGCCGATGACGTGCTTCCTGATGTCGACCTTCGGGTAGATCTCGCCGAGGGACTTCAGCATGACCTCCATCCGCTCGTTGGCGGAGAGCGGCAGCCACTTCAGGCTGTCGTCGCACCAGGTGTAGGAGAGGCAGATGACGGCGGGCCTGTCCGGGCCGTCGTCCAGCAGGTAGGTGCCCCGGGTCATGCGGTCGGTGAGCGTCATCGACATGACGTCCCGGCCCGTCGGGTTTCCCCTGTCGTCGGCGGCCTTGTCCAGCCAGAAGGGGCGGTCGACCGGGACGAAGAGCTTGGACGACTCCATGTAGTGGGTCCGCTCGATCGCCGTCCAGTGGTCGATCGGGAAGAGCGAGTCGTCGCAGGCGATCTTGGACAGCAGCATCCAGGACTGGGCGGTGAAGATCGCCGCCCGGTACGTGCGGATGTCGCCGTCGGCGTCCGTCACCGTGATCCGGTTGCCGGCGGTGCGGTTCAGCCGGGTCACGGCCGGGCGCGGCTCGCCGTCCGCGTGCAGCGAGGCGAGCGAGGTGCCGTGCGGCCAGTGGACGATCTTCTCCGGCTCGCGCTCCCACAGCCGCGTCGGCAGCTGCTGGGAACCGCCGACGATGCCGCGGTGGTGGTCGTCGGCCTCGGTGTAGACGACCCGCAGGATCTCCAGGATGGAGTTGGGGAAGTCGGTGTCCCAGCCGCCGGTGCCGAAGCCGACCTGGCCGAAGATCTCCCGGTGCCGGAAGGACTTGAAGGCGTCGGAGTCGCAGAGGAAGCCGTAGAAGGTCTGGTTGTCGAACTTCTCGACCAGCTTCGACCAGATCTCTCGGATGCGCGGGACGTCGCGCTCGCGCAGGGCGCGGTTCATGTCGGAGAAGTCGGCGCCCTCCTCGAGGCACTTCGCCCAGGCGTCGGCCACGTCCCGGTACACCTGCGGAAGGTCGTCGAGCGTCTCGGCGTAGTGCGACTCGCCCTTGAGGTCGACGACGGTGGAGGGCGTCGCCTCGGCGAGCGGGTTGGGGAAGGGGGTGGTCCGCAGCCCGACCAGGTCGATGTAGTGCTGGAGGGCGGTGGAGGACGGCGGGAAGCGCATCGCGCCCATCTCGGCGGTCAGGGACTCGTCGCAGCCGTCGAAGCCCACGGTCCGCAGCCGGCCGCCGATCTTGTCGGCCTCGTAGACGACGGGCTTGAGGCCCATCTTCATCAGCTCGTAGGCCGCGACGATGCCGGAGAGTCCGCCGCCGACGACCGCGACCTCGGCGCCGTGCTCGGTCGCCGGTATCTGGCCGAGTCCCGCCGGGTGGGCGAGGAAGTCGTCGTACGCGTACGGGAAGTCCGGACCGAACATGGTGATCGGCGGCTGCTGCTCGTCTGCGTGCTCGACGGCGTTGGGCACGGTGGACGTCATGGGGTACGGACTCCTTGCACGGGTGGAACGGGGGTGGGGGCGGGGGTTCGGACGAGGGACCCGTAGAGACCGGGGCGACGGTCCCTCAGGTACGGGTTGTGCTCGCGGGACGCAGCCAGGAGAGCCGGGTCGACGTCGCCGAGGACCAGTTCCTCGGCGCGGCCGGCCCGCGCGCGGGCGGTGCCGTCGGGCCCGGCGAGGGTGGAGAGACCGACGAACTCGAACTCGCCCTCCTGACCGGCCCGGTTGACGTACGCCACGTACATCTGGTTCTCGAAGGCCCGCACCGGCACGACCGACTCGGCGACGAACTGGAACGGGTGCATCTGCGCGGTCGGCACGAGCAGCAGGTCGGTGCCGGCCAGGGCGTGGGCCCGGACGTTCTCCGGGAACTCCACGTCGTAGCAGATCATCAGGCCGACGGTGACGCCGCCGAGCCGCGCCTGCACGACCGGCTGCTCGCCGGGGGTGAAGTGGTCGCGCTCGAAGCAGCCGAAGAGGTGGGTCTTGCGGTAGTCGGCCAGGCGGGTGCCGTCGGCGGAGATCAGCTGGACGGAGTTGAAGACCCGCTCGCCCTCCCGCTCGGGGTAGCCGTACGCGATCGCGAGGCCGTGGCGCCCGGCGGTCTCCGCGACGGCGTCGGCCGAGTCGCCGTCGGCTGGCTCGGCGAGGACGCCGATGTCGTCGCCGATCGCGTACCCGGTCAGGAACAGCTCCGAGGTGACGAGTAGCCCGGCACCCGCGGCGGCGGCCCGGCCGGCGGCCTCGTCGAGGACCTTGAGGTTCTCGGCGGTGGAGCCGGGCCGGCCGGAGCTCTGGAGCAGGGCGGTGCGCATGCGTGTTCCTCACCGGTGGGAGGGGGTGGGGGGGCCAGATAGACGGTACGGTCGGCGGACTCGGCCGGACAAGACGGACCTGTTGCGCACCGGAGAGCGGTTCGTTGCGTGCGTCGGGCGCGGCGCGGAGATTCGTTGTGCGCGGCTGCCTGCGGCGCGGGACGGGCGCCCGGCCCGCGCTCCCGGACCCGCCCGGCGGGGCGTCGCCTGGGGCCCCCGCTCCTCCTCGGGTGGCATCCCGGGCGGATGCTCCCCGCCGCGCGGCGGAGGGCGGTCCCGCCCCGGGGGCGATGTGGCGGGGGTGCGGCGACGGGACAGTGGTGGGCGTTCACGTCCGCCGCCATCCGCCCACCGAGGGGACCGCCATGAAACGAAGCCGTACGACGACCGCCGCGCTCTGCGCCGCCCTGTTGCTCACTGCCGTCACCACCGGTGCCGCGGTCGCGTCCGGGCCGCACGAGGGCGTCCCGCAGGGGCCGCCCCCGCGGGAGGCCGCCGCGCTGACCGGCAGCGCCAAGCTCTACCGGTCGGCGGGCGACGACATCACCTTCACCTTCGACGCCCACCTCGCGGCGGAACACGACGACAACCCGCTCGAGGCCACCGGGACGTTCGAGTTCAGCCACTACCTCGACGGCGGGGGCGCCAGGGCCAAGGCCACCGTCGACTGCCTCCTGACCGGCGGCGACGTGGCCGTCGTCTCCGGCGTCATCACCGACTCCGACCTGCCGGGCGCCGAGGGCAGGCGGGTCGGCGTCACGGTCCACGACCTCGGCCGCCACGACCGGCTCGGCTACACCTGGGCGGCGACGGGCAGCCCCGTGGAGGGCGGGGAACCGCCCAAGTGCGTCGGGTCGGCCCCCTTCGAGAAGGTGAAGAAGGGCAGCGGCGACTTCACGGTCGTGCCCTGGCGGCCGAGGCTGTAGCCCGCGCGACGGTGGCCAGCGCCAGCGCCGTCAGCAGGTACGGCACCGCGGCCAGGGCGAACGCGGTGCCGTATCCCGTCGCCGTGGCCACCGTCGCGAAGGCGCCGTAGGTGGCGAGAGTGCCCAGCTCGCTGCCCAGTCCGGCGACGGAGGTGAGCGTGGCGCGCCTGCTGTCGTCGATGCGTCGCTGGAGCCGCGCGTCGGCCAGCACGGTCGCCAGCTGGAAGCCGCCGAAGGCGAGCGCCACCAGGACCAGGGCGACCGGCGTTCCCGCGGCGGCGCCCACCGCCAGGGCCAGCGCGGAACCGGCGAGCACGGCGGCGAACCCGGTGGTGGTGAGACGGTCGGCGGGCCCGGCCAGCAGGCTGCCGACGGTGGCGCCGGCCCAGATCATCAGCAGCAGCCACGGAACGGTCTCCTCCGCGACGCCGGTGTCCAGCGCCAGCAGCGGCGTGTACTCGTCCAGAGCGCCCCACACCGCGGTCACGGCCGGGACCAGCAGCAGCGCGCCGCGCACCGAGCGGTCGGAGCGGGCGTCGGCGAGTCCGGCGCGCAGGGTCGCGGTCCACCCCGGGCCGCCGGCGGACGGTTCGCGGTGCTCGGGGAAGCGTGTCGCCACGGCCGCCCCGGCGAGGCAGACCAGCACGCTCGCCGCGCCCACCGCCCCGTAGCCGCCCCAGGCGAACACCGGACCGGCCAGGCCCATCGCGGTCATCGTCGCGACGATGCCGACCGCCCGCGCCCGGCCCATCACCCGGGCGTACCGGTCGGCCGCGCCGGCCCGGTCCAGTTCGTCGTAGACCAGCGCCTCCTGCGCGCCGGACCCGAGGGCACCGCCCGCGCCCCACAGCACGAACCCGAGCGCGAAGGCGCCGTAGGAGGGCACGAGCACCCACAGGGCGAAGCCGGCGGCGGTGAGCAGCGGGCCGAGGACCAGGAGCAGCCGCCGGGAGACGGCGTCGGCCCAGGCGCCGGACGGCACCTCCAGCAGGACGCCGGTCAGCGACCACAGGGCGAACAGGGAGGAGATCTGCCAGACGGACAGACCGGTGTCGCTGAACAGCAGCGCGTACACCGGGTAGAGCAGGACGAAGTCGTCGCAGAACGCGGAGGCGTACAGCGTGCGCGTCAGCCGCCGGGTACCGGCGGTGGCGGGGGCACGCCCGGGTGAGAGAGTCATGAGGCCTTCCCGAGGGGGCGGATCGGACACCGGAGGTACGGCGTCCGGGGCGGCCCTCGGGAGGAGGCGCTACGGGTGAATCAATGTCGCCAGGTCATGCCACCGATGCTAGACGTCACCGGGCCTCCTGCCCACCGATTACGCGGGCGACCCCGACGAGAAGCGCCGCAGCAGCGGCGAGAGCACCAGCACGGACTTGGTCCGCTCCACGAACGGCTCCCCCGCGATCCGCTCCAGGACCCGTTCGAAGTGCCGCATGTCGGAGGCGAAGACCTGGGCGACCGCGTCCGCGTCCCCGGTGACGGTGGACGCGGCCACGACCTCCTGGTACCGCTCCAGGCCCCGCTGGATGGTCTCCGGCGAGGTGTTGCGGCGGCAGTGGATCTCGACGAACCCCTCGGTCTCCCAGCCGAGAGCGGCGGGGTCGACCCGTACGGTGAAGCCGGTGATGGCCCCGGTGGCCCGCAGCCGGTCCACGCGCCGTTTCACGGCGGGCGCGGACAGGCCGACCGACTGCCCGATGTCCGCGTAGGAGCGGCGGGCGTCCTCGGCGAGGGCGTGCACGATGCGTTCGTCGAGTTCGTTCAGCACTGCGGGCGGTTCACTTCACTTCTGGTGCGTCCGGACCGTGGACGTGTCCGGCGTGGCGAGTCGGGAGCGGCGGTGGCCGTACACGAAGTAGAACACGAGCCCCACCGCCATCCAGACACCGAAGACCACCCAGGTGACGGTGGACAGGCTGCCCATCATCCAGACGCAGAAGCCGAAGCCCAGGGCGGGCAGGACCGGCGACAGCGGTACCCGGAAGGTGCGGGGCATCTCCGGACGGGTCCGGCGCAGCACCACGACGGCCACGTTGACCAGGGCGAAGGCGAAGAGGGTGCCGATGCTGGTGGCGTCGGCGAGCTGCCCGAGCGGGATGGCGGCGGCCAGCACGCCGCAGAACAGGGAGACGATCATCGTGTTGGCGCGGGGCGCGCCGGTCTTCGGGTGGACCTTGGAGAAGACCTTGGGCACCAGTCCGTCGCGGGACATGGCGAACAGGACGCGGGTCTGGCCGTAGAGCACGGTCAGGACGACGCTGGCGATGGCGACGACCGCGCAGAAGGCCAGCAGGGTGCCCCAGAAGCTTTGTCCGGTGACGTCGGTCATGATCTGCGCGAGGGACGCCTCGGAGTCGGTGAAGTTCCGCCAGGGCTTGGCGCCGACGGCGACGGCCGCGACGAGGACGTACAGCACCGTCACGATGATCAGGGAGAGCATGATCGCGCGGGGCAGGTCGCGCTGGGCGTTCTTCGCCTCCTCACCGGCGGTGGAGGCGGCGTCGAAGCCGATGTAGGAGAAGAAGAGCGTGGCGCCGGCCGCGCTGACGCCGGCCATGCCGAGCGGCATGAAGTGGTCGTAGTTGCCGGAGCGGAAGCCCTGGACGCCGATCGCGCAGAACAGCACCAGGGCCGCGATCTTGACGACGACCATGATCGTGTTGGCGCGTGCGGACTCGCGGGCGCCGCCCAGCAGGAACACCATGGCGAGCAGTACGACGATCAGCGCGGGCAGGTTGAAGATGCCGCCGTCGCCGGGTGGCGCCGACAGGACGGCGGGGAGGGTGACGCCGATGGTGCCGTCGAGCAGCTCGTTCAGGTACTCGCCCCAGCCGACGGCGACGGCGGCCACCGACACGCCGTACTCCAGGACCAGGCACCAGCCGCAGATCCAGGCGACCATCTCGCCCATCGTGGCGTAGGCGTACGAGTACGAGGATCCGGCGACCGGGATGGTGCCGGCCAGTTCGGCGTAGGACAGGGCCGAGAAGAGCGCCGTGAGGCCGGCGATGACGAAGGAGAGCGTGACGGCGGGACCGGCCTTGGGGACGGCCTCGCCGAGGACGACGAAGATGCCGGTGCCGAGGGTGGCACCGATGCTGATCATCGTGAGCTGCCAGAGGCCGAGGGAGCGGCGGAGGCTGCCGCCCTCGCCCTGGCCGCCCTCGGCGACCAGCCGTTCGACGGGCTTGCGGCGCATGAGGCGCGCGGCCAGGCCCGGGGACGGTGCGGTGGCCGTTGCGTCGTGGTGCGGGGGTGCGCCTTGGTCGAGCACGCGTTGACTCCTTCGTCGCTTCCGGTCGGCCCCGTCGCGGTGCGCGGACGGGCTCGGGGCGGGGCCTGGGAGCGGCGGGGACCGGTGGGCGCGCTCGTGCGGAACGAACGGGAACCCACCGAGCGGGGTCCCCGCCACGCCACGTACAGCGCAGAACACTACGAGCGGGGCGCGGCCCGGGTAATGCAGCAACCTTGCGCGTCCCAGCACGATCGTTGCGTTCACCGGGGCATCGCGCGTGTTCGTTGCGCGAGGGCCGTGGTGCGTTGCGCGGCGGGTCCGGCGGAGGGTGAATCGTCCCTGGTCAGGGGCTGTCGGGATGGCCCGCCACGGCCCTCGCCTCGGCCACCTCCGCCGTGTCGGGGCCGATCTCGCCGGGCCGGTCGCGGGCGGCCTCCTGGGCGTCGATCCAGCGCGTGTGCGCCTCCCAGGCAGCCTGCTTGCTGGTGCCGAGGGCGGCCCCGATCTGCGACCAGGAGGCCCCGGCCTCGCGGGCGGCCCGCACGGTGAGCTGCCGTCCGTAGGCGGCCTTGCGGGCCACCACCTCGCTCAGCGCGAGCAGTTCCAGGAGCTGAGGACGGTCGAGGGCTTCCGCGTCGCTGCCCATCCCCGTGAGGGGCTCGCGGACGCGCAGCTCGTCGAGGCGGGCCACGGCGGTCAGCAGGGTGTGCTGCGGCTCGATGCTCCGCGGTGTCGTCATGCGGCCGGCGTCATGTCAGGGCGGCTTGACGTCAAGCCGCCCTGACACCCTTCACGCGCGAGCCGGTGCTCAGCCCCAGCTGGCGTGCAGCGGCTTGCCCTCGGCGTAGCCGGCGGCGCTCTGGATGCCGACGATGGCCTTCTCGGCGAACTCCTCCAGCGAGCCGGCACCGGCGTAGGTGCAGGACGAGCGGACGCCCGCGATGATCGAGTCGATCAGGTCCTCGACGCCGGGGCGGGCCGGGTCGAGGAACATGCGGGAGGTGGAGATGCCCTCCTCGAACAGCCCCTTGCGGGCCCGGTCGTACGCCGACTCCTCGGAGGTGCGGTTGCGCACCGCGCGGGCGGAGGCCATGCCGAACGACTCCTTGTAGGCACGGCCGTTGGCGTCGTGCTGGAGGTCGCCCGGGGACTCGTAGGTGCCCGCGAACCAGGAGCCGACCATCACGTTGGAGGCGCCGGCGGCGAGGGCCATGGCCACGTCGCGCGGGTGCCGGATGCCGCCGTCGGCCCAGACGTGCTTGCCGTACTTCCTCGCCTCGGCGGCGCACTCCAGGACGGCGGAGAACTGCGGCCGGCCGACGCCGGTCATCATGCGGGTGGTGCACATGGCACCCGGTCCGACGCCGACCTTGACGATGTCGGCGCCGGCCTCGATCAGGTCGCGCACGCCCTCGGCGGAGACGATGTTGCCCGCGACGATCGGAACCCGCGGGTCCAGGTCGCGGACCACCTTGACGGCGCTGATCATCGACTCCTGGTGCCCGTGGGCCGTGTCGATGACGAGGGTGTCCACGCCCGCGTCGAGGAGCTGCTTGGCCTTGCCCGCGACGTCGCCGTTGATGCCGACCGCGGCGGCGATGCGGAGCCTGCCGTTAGCGTCCGTCGCCGGGGTGTACAGCGTGGCGCGCAGGGCGCCCCGGCGGGTGAGGATGCCGGCGAGGCGGCCGTCCTTGTCGACGGCGGGGGCGTAGCGCCGGTTGGCGGCGTCGAGGGTGTTGAAGGCCTCGCGCGGGTCCATGTCCGCGTCGATGAGGATCAGGTCCTTGGACATGACCTCTTCGAGCTGGGTGAAGCGGTCCACGCCGGTCAGGTCGGTGTCGGTGACCACGCCGACCGGCTTGTGGTCACCGTCCACGACGACGCCCGCGTTGTGCGCGCGCTTGGGCAGCAGGGCCAGCGCGTCGGCCACGGTCTGGTGCGGGGCCAGCACGATCGGGGTGTCCAGGACGTGGTGGCGGCTCTTCACCCAGGAGACGACCTCGGTGACGACCTCGATCGGGATGTCCTGCGGGATGACCACGAGGCCGCCGCGCCGGGCGACCGTCTCCGCCATCCGGCGTCCCGCGATGGCGGTCATGTTGGCGACGACCAGCGGGATGGTGGTGCCCGTGCCGTCCGGGGAGCCGAGGTCCACGCCCTGCCGGGAGCCCACGGCGGAACGGCTCGGCACCATGAAGACGTCGTCGTACGTCAGGTCGTACGAAGGCTGGATGTCATTGAGGAAACGCACGTGCTGCACATCCCAGTCGATCAGAGGTGGCCCCCGGACAGGTCAGCCAGGGGGAAAGAGCACGTACTTCATTCTCCCACGGCCCGGCGCCGGCAACCCCCGGGCAGATCATCCAGGCTGGTCAGGAGCCTCCTTGGAGGAACCTCCAGGACCGAGCGTGACGAAGAGCCCCGGCCCGCGGTCGGTGGCCTCGGCGAAGACCTCCTCGGCCACGGTCCACTCGTCCGGCCGCGCCTCGGCGTACGCCCGCCAGCCCCGCACCACGAGGACCAGCCCCCGCTCCTGGGCCTCCGGCGGCCAGACGGACGGGTCGGAGAGGGAGTCGGCGAGCGCGTCCCAGTTCCGGCCGAACCAGTCGGGCAGGGCCAGGTCACGGGCGCAGCGGTCCATCAGGCCCGCCTTGTCCGTGACCCCGTCGAGGTCCAGCGTGACCACGAGCCGCCCCGCGGGATCCTCGGTCATGTCCTGTCCACTCCCGTTCTGATCGTCCGTCCCGTCCTGAGCGCCCGTCAGATCCCGTCCGGGTCCGTCCGGTTGAGCGTCGACTTCGGTGCCGAGCCCAGGGTCATCAGGTGGTCGGCGGCCGACGTGTCCGTCACCAGGCTGGTGACGAGGCCGGAGCGCAGCACCGCGTCGATCGCCGCCGCCTTGCGCTGCCCGCCCGCGATCGCGACGACCTCGGGGATGCGGCGGAGCTGGTCGGCCTTGACCGTGATGCACCGCTCCCCCAGGTCCCGTCCGACCCGGCGCCCCTCGGCGTCGAAGAGGTGCGCGGACATCTCGGCGGCGACCCCGAGCGAGGCGTAGTGCGCGCGCTCCTCGTCGCTGAGCATGTCGTGCACCGTCGAGATGCCCGGCTCCCAGGAGCCGATGGAGACGCAGGCGACCGTGACCTTGTCGAAGTACTCGAAGGCCCGGGCGATCCCGGTCTGGTGGCGCAGCGCCTGCGCGGTGGCCGCGTCCGGCAGGAGCATCGGCGCGTAGATGGGGTGCGCGTCGCCGCCGGACACCTGTGCGGCGCGCCGCACGGCCTCGACCGAGCCGCGTTCGGCGGTCCCGGCGTCGTACACGCCCGTGAGCTGCACCACCGTGCACGGCGGCAGCCGGTCGAGCGCCGCCGCCATGTGGATGGTGGACCGGCCCCAGGCCAGGCCCAGCACGTCGCCCTCGGTGACCAGCTCGCCGAGCAGGTCTGCGGCCACCTCGCCCAGGTTCTCGGGGTCGGGCGTCTCCTCGGCGTCGGCCGGGGACTCCACCACGACGGCGTGCCTGAGCCCGTAGCGGGCGCGCAGCGCGTCCGAGCGCTCGGCGTCCAGCTCGGCCGGCACCCGGATCTCGATTCGTACTAGGTCTCGCTCAAGGGCGGTCTCCAGGACCCTGGCCACCTTGAAGCGGCTGACGCCGAACTCCTCCGCGATCTGGATCTTGGACTTGCCCTCGAGGTAGAAGCGGCGGGCCATGGCCGCCGCCTGGACCAGCTCAGCGGGTCCCATCCGCATGGCTGAACGGCCCGCCGACATACCCGACACGGCGATCTCCTCACTGCTGTTCACACTCTGGATACGCCGTTCATCCTTGCAGATTCGGCGCACTTGATCAGCCCTGATGGGAGCCGTTCACGTTCTGTTCCTCAGTGGTCGCAGGACCAGGACGCCCCGGCGGTCGCCGACTCGGCCTGCGTGCGCAGTGCACGTACCGCCTCGGCCGGGTCGGACGCCCCGTAGACGGCGGAACCCGCGACGAAGACGTCCGCGCCGGCGTCGGCGCACTGCTCGATCGTCGACGCCGACACGCCGCCATCGACCTGGAGCCACAGCTCCAGACCATGCTTCTTGATCAGCTCACGGGTGCGCCGGATCTTCGGGAGCATGATGTCGAGGAACGCCTGCCCGCCGAAGCCCGGTTCAACCGTCATGATCAGCAGCATGTCGAGTTCGGGGAGCAGGTCCTCGTACGGCTCGATCGGCGTCGCGGGCTTCAGCGCCATGGACGCGCGGGCGCCCTTGGCGCGGATCTCCCGGGCCAGCCGCACCGGCGCGGCGGCCGCCTCGACGTGGAAGGTGACGGAACCGGCGCCGGCCTCCACGTACTGCGGCGCCCAGCGGTCGGGGGCGTCGATCATCAGGTGGCAGTCCAGGGGGGTCTCGGTCGCCTTGGCCAGCGACTCCACGACCGGCACGCCGAGTGTGAGGTTCGGGACGAAGTGGTTGTCCATGACGTCGACGTGGAGCCAGTCGGCTCCGGCGACCGCCTCGGCCTCGTCCGCGAGGCGGGCGAAGTCGGCGGAGAGGATGCTGGGGTTGATCTGCGCGGCCATGGCCCCAAGCCTGCCATGCCCTCCGGGGGTGGGGCGGGACGGGTCCCGGGTGGGTGCGGGTTGTTCGTCGGGTGCGGGTGGGATGTGGTTGCTCGCGCAGTTCCCCGCGCCCCTTCGGGGCCCGGTTCGTTATGCGGTTCTGCGGATCAGGGCCAGGTACATCGCGTCCGTGCCGTGGAGATGCGGCCAGAGCTGTACGTCGGGGCCCTCGCCGAGGGCGGGGACGCCGGGGAGGAGGGGGCGGGCGTCGAGGAGGTCGGCGCCGGGGTTCTGCTTGAGGACGTCCGAGACGACCGCTCGGGTCTCGGCGAGGTGGGGTGAGCAGGTCGCGTACGCGACCACGCCGCCGATCCGTACGGCGTCCAGGGCACCGCGCAGCAGGCCGCGCTGGAGCGGGGCGAAACCCTCCAGGTCCTCGGGCCGGCGCCGCCAGCGCGCCTCGGGGCGGCGGCGGAGGGCGCCCAGGCCGGTGCAGGGGACGTCGACCAGGACGCGGTCGAAGCTGCCGGGCCGCCACGCCGGACGGGTCCCGTCGGCGGCGATCACCTGGTACGGCCCCGGGTTCCCGTCCAGCGCCTTGGCCACCAGTCCCGCGCGGTGCGGCTGCTTCTCCGAGGCGAGCAGGAAGGCGCCGCGTTCGGCGGCCAGGGCACCGAGCAGCGCGGCCTTGCCGCCGGGACCTGCGCACCCGTCCAGCCAGCGCCGGTCGGGGCCCTCCAGGGGCGCGCCCGCGAGGGCAAGGGCGACGAGCTGGCTGCCCTCGTCCTGCACACCCGCGCGGCCCTCGCGTACGGCCTCGACGGCCCCGGGCTCGCCGCCCTCGCTGAGCCGCACCGCGTACGGCGACCAGCGGCCCGGCACGGCTGCCTCCTCGCCGAGCAGCTCGTCGGTGGTGGCCCGGCCGGGGCGGGCGACGAGGGTCACCTCGGGCCGCTCGTTGTCGGCGGCCAGCAGGTCCTCGATGCCGGCCCGGCCGCCGCCAAGCGAGTCCCACAGCGCGGAAACCACCCAGCGGGGGTGCGAGTGCACGACGGCGAGGTGGTCCTCGGGATCCTCGTCGTAGGGCGGCGCGACCCGCTCCAGCCAGCCGTCGAGGTCGTCCCGCGCCACCTTGCGCAGCACGGCGTTGACGAACTTGGCCCGCCCGTCGCCGAGCACGACCCGCGCCAGCTCCACGGAGGCGGACACGGCGGCGTGGCTGGGGATCCGGGTGCCCAGGAGCTGGTGCACACCGAGGCTCAGGACGTCCAGGACGGGCGGGTCGACCTCCCGCAGCGGCCGGTCGACGCAGTCGGCGATGATCGCGTCGTACGTCCCCTGCCGGCGCAGCGTCCCGTACACCAGCTCGGTCGCGAGGGCGGCGTCCCGGGCGTCGAACTTCTCGGGGCCCTCCTTCTCCCGCGCCTTGCGCAGAAGGGGCGGCAGCACCAGGTTGGCGTAGGCGTCCCGCTCGTCCACCGCCCTGAGCGCCTCGAAGGCGAGCAGGCGGACGGGGTCCTTCTGCGGCCTGCGGTACGGCTTGCCGGGCTTGCGGGGACGACGAGGCTGCTCGCTCACGAAAAGGTGCTCCGGGTGTGTGATGAAGTGCGCTGTCCAGCCTACGTCGGGCCGGTGAACGGTGGTGCGGCGGTGGTCAGTCGCCCAGCAGCTCGCCCTCGGTGATCCGCGCCCCCCGCGCCCAGTCCGCGGCCCGCATCGGCTTCTTGCCCTGCGCCTGCACCCACAGCAGCTCGACGGCGTACGAGCCGGTGCCGACGTACACGTTGTTCTTGCCGGGGGCGAGCTGCCCCGGGGCGAGGTCGTTCCGGTCGGGGAGCGGGACCGCCTGCACGAGCTTGAGCCGCTCGCCCCGGAAGGTGGTCCAGGCACCGGGCGCCGGGGTGCACCCGCGCACCACCCGGTCCACGCGCAGCGCCGGGGCGGCCCAGTCGATCCGGGCGTCCTCGACGGTGATCTTCGGAGCCAGGGTGACACCGTCGGCCGGCTGCGGTACGGCGTCCAGGGAGCCGTCCTCGATGCCGTCCATGGTGGCCGCGAGCAGCCCGGCGCCGGCGAACGCGAGCCGGGTCAGCAGGTCGCCGCTGGTGTCGGTGGGCCGCACGGTCTCGGTGACCGTCCCGTAGACGGGGCCGGAGTCCAGGCCCTCCTCGATCAGGAAGGTGGACGCGCCGGTGATCTCGTCGCCCGCCATGAGCGCGTGCTGCACGGGCGCGGCCCCGCGCCAGGCGGGCAGCAGCGAGAAGTGCAGGTTGACCCAGCCGCGGGCGGGCACGTCGAGGGCGGCCCGCGGCAGCAGGGCTCCGTAGGCGACCACGGGGCAGCAGTCGGGCGCGATCGCGCGCAGCCGCTCCAGGAACTCGGGGTCGCGCGGCTTCGCGGGCTTGAGCACCTCGATGCCCGCCTCCTCGGCCCGCTCGGCCACGGGCGAGGCGACCGTCCGGCGTCCGCGCCCGGCCGGAGCGTCGGGCCGCGTGACGACGGCGGCCACCTCGTGACGCCCGGAGGCGATCAGGGCGTCCAGAGCGGGAACGGCGACCTCGGGGGTACCGGCGAAGACGAGCTTCATGGGTGGGACGGGCCTCTCGGGCGGGGGTGTTGACGAGCAGCACACCAGTCTACGAGCCCGCGCGAAACGGATTGCCGCCGACGGCGAGCCACCACGACGGCAGAGGTCAGCCTCTCGACGAACGGCGAACGGGCGGTGCGCGGGTGGGAGAAGGAATCCGAGGGCCGAAGGCCGAGGCGCACACCCCACCGAAACAGGCGCACGCATATGCCCCCACGCCCCCACCCCGTGACCCGCGGAGCCCCCACGCGTTGGTCAAGGAAGAGTTGACCACACCGGGCCGCCCGCGCGGCCCGATTCCTTTCAACGCCGGTTCGAGAGGCTTGTTCATGGCCGACCACGCAACCCACGACGCCCAGGCTCGGGCCAGCCTGCACTTGCTGGTGCGGGACATCGAGCGGGTCCGCCGGCAGGTGGACGCACTGCGCACCCTCACCGCCCAGCTGGGCAACGTCTACCGCCCGCGCCGCTCCGGCCCCTCCACGGGCTTCGTCGTCTACGGACGTGCCCCCGCCCCGACGGTCCGGCTCGCCCAGGAACTGCGGGACAGCGTCGAGACCCTGGTCACCGCCGCCGTGGACTTCGACCGCTCGCTCGGCTTCTCGTGGGACGCGGTGGGCTCCGCACTCGGCGTCACCAAGCAGGCGGTGCACCGCCGCTACGGCTCCCGCCGCGCCGCTGCCCAGCCGGTGGCCGCCGCCGAGGCGCCCGAGCACACCCCGGAGCCGACGGGCACCCGGCCGGTCAACGTGGGTCCCGGCCTCCCCACAGCGCCCACGGTCCCGGCCGCCCGTTCGATGCCGACCCAGCCGACGTCGAGCAGCCCGGCCTGGCGCGACGAGGTCCGGCCGACGGCCTTCCCGGGCCCGCGCAACGGCTGACGACACCCCGGCCGCCCTCCCGGATCCTCCGGGAGGGCGGCCGGCCGTTTCGCCCACCGGCTCCCGCGTCGGCCGCCCGCGCCCCTCAGCCGATGTCCGGCGGATCGATCCGCACCCACACCACCGCGTCGCTCCCCCGTGCCGTCCGCGCCGCCTGGGCGGCCTTCAGCGCACCGGCCAGCACTGACCCGCGCCCCGGCGGCACCCGGATCAGGGCCCGCTCCCAGTGCTCCCCGGGCGGTGGGGCCCCCACCCGGCGCGGACGCCCTGCCGAGGTGACCGGCAACGGCACCGGTCCCAGCACCTCGGCCTCGGGCGGCAGCTCCGCGGCGCCCAGGAAACCGGCCACCGCCTCCGGCGGCCCGGCCACGGCCGCCATCCTGGACACCGGCGGAAAGCCCAGCTCGGCCCGCTCGGCCAGCTCCCGCACCGCGTGACCGACGGGGTCCCAGCGCACCAGCGCCTGCACGGGCCTGAGGGTCGGCTCGGCGACGGCGACGACGGTGCCGCCGGCGCTCTGCGGGCGCACCAGCGCGGCGGCGGCCAGCCAGCGGCGCAGCGCGTCCTCACCGGCGCGCAGGTCGGGCCGCCCGAGCATCGCCCAGCCGTCGAGCAGCAGCGCCGCCGCGTAGCCGCCCTCGGCGACGGGCTCGGCGCCCGGGGTGCTGACGACCAGCGCGGGGGCCTGCGCCACGGTGTCCAGCACATGCTCACGTCCGGAGGTGCGCACGGGCACCGCGGGGAAGGCGCGGCCCAGTTCCTCGGCGGTGCGGCGCGCCCCCACCACCTGCGCGCGCAACCGGAAGGCGCCGCACTCCGGGCAGTGCCAGCCGCTCTCCTCGCGCCCGCACCAGCCGCACCGCAGCGCGGACCCGGACTCCTGCCCCTCCAGCGGCCCCGCGCAGTGCCGGCACCGCGCGGGCGTCCGGCACGCGGCGCACGCCATCCGCGGCACGTAGCCCCGCCGCGGCACCTGCACCAGCACCGGTCCGTGCCGCAGTCCGTCCCTGACGACCTGCCAGGCGAGCGTCGGCAGCCGCGCGGCGCGGGCCGCCTCGTCCCGGGCCAGGTCGCCGTCGCCCACGGTGCGCACCAGCGGGGCCACGGCCCGCACCTGGTCCCGGGCGGCGACCAGCGGCCGGGCCCAGCCGGTCTCCACGAGCTGGGCGGCCTCCACGGTGCAGCTCCAGCCGCCCAGCAGGAAGGCGCACCGGTCCTGGGCGGCGCGCAGCAGCAGCACCTCCCGCGCGTGCGGCTGCGGGGCGTGCGGCTCGCTGTGGCTGTCGTCGCCGTCGTCCCAGAGGGCGACCAGCCCGAGGTCGCGCACCGGCGCGAACATCGCGGCTCGGGTCCCGACGACGGCCCGCACGGCACCCCGGCGCACCGCGAGCCACTGCGCGTACCGCTTCTCGGGTCCGGCGTCGGCGGTGAGCACCGCGTGCCGCCCCTCGCCCAGCAGGCCGGTCAGCGCGGCGTCGACGCGGGCGACCGACCGCCCGTCCGGCAGGACGACGAGCGCGCCCCGGCCGGAGGCCAGCGTGGCCCCCACCGCCCGGGCCAGCTCCTCGCTCCACTGCGGGCCGGGCAGCGCGTTCCACACCGCGCGGGGCGCGCTCCCCGAGGCGAGCGCCGTCACGAATGCCGCCCCCCGCTCGTACCGCGCCCAGGACCCCGGCGCGGGCGCCGGCGGTGGGGGCAGCGGGTCCGGCGAGGCCCGCTTCTCGGCGCGCGCGTTGCGCGGGGGTACGGCGAGCTGGAGCACGTCGGCGAGGCTGCCCGCGTACCGGTCGGCGACGGCGCGCACGAGTCCCAGCAGCTCCTCGTCGAGGATGCGCTCGGGCGAGACGACCTGGGCCAGCGCCGCGAGGGGCCCGGAGTAGTCGGACTCGGCGCGCCGCTCGACGAGGAAGCCGTCGATGAGGCCGCCGCCCTCGCGCCGCCCGTCCCGCACCCGGTGCCGCCCGGCCCCGAAGCGCACCCGCACCCGCACACCGGGCTGGGCCTCGGCGTCGAGCTCCTCGGGCACCGCGTAGTCGAAGTACCGGTCGAGGTGGAGGACGCCCTTGTCGACGAGCACCCTGGCGACCGGCAGCTCCCCGGCGAGCGCGGCTCCGCGCCAGGTCCGCGGCTTGGCCCGGGGCGTCTTCGCCCGGCGCACGGTCTCCCGGATGAGCGCGAGCTGCTCGGGCGGCGCGTCCTGCGCGCCGCCCTCGGCCGGTCCGTTCTCGCTGCTCACGCCTGCATTCTCGCAAAGGCCACTGACAACCGTGGACGCCCGCGATCACACCGTCCCGGTACGGGCCCCGGCGCCGCCCCGGAACGCGCCGGGGCCCGGCGCCCCCATCGGGGGCACCGGGCCTCGTGACGTGCGAAGGACGCGTCCGCGCCTTTCGGCGTGGCGCTCCGGGCGTCCTAGAGCCCCGCCGCCTTGCGCAGCGCGTCCACCCGGTCGGTGCGCTCCCAGGTGAAGTCCGCCAGCTCACGGCCGAAGTGGCCGTAGGCCGCGGTCTGGGCGTAGATCGGGCGGAGCAGGTCGAGGTCGCGGATGATCGCGGCCGGACGGAGGTCGAAGACCTCGTCGATCGCCTTCTCGATCTTCTCGGTGTCGATCTTGGCGGTGCCGAAGGTCTCCACGAAGAGGCCGACGGGCTCGGCCTTGCCGATGGCGTAGGCCACCTGGACCTCGC
>NZ_JBHYJX010000031.1:0-101340 GCF_042740985.1 Streptomyces sp. NPDC058985
GAACCCGGAAGCTAAGCCTTACAGCGCCGATGGTACTGCAGGGGGGACCCTGTGGGAGAGTAGGACGCCGCCGAACAATCATTGTATGAGAGCCCTGCACCGGGAACGGTGCGGGGCTTTCTGCGTTTATGAGTTTATGAGGGTCTCACCAGCTTCGTGTCATAGGCCAGGATCACCGCCTGGACGCGGTCGCGGGAACCGGTCTTGGACAGGATGCGGCCCACGTGGGTCTTCACCGTCGACTCGGCCAGGTGCAGGCGCTCCGCTATCTCCGTGTTGGTCCAGCCCTGGCCCATGACCCGCAGGATCTCGGTCTCGCGGTCGGTGAGGGAGGTCAGGCGGGAATCGAGGGTGTCGTCGGGCTCCGCGGAGGCGTCCGGCAGGTGCTGGACGTAGGCGTCGAGCAGGCGGCGGGTGAGGCTGGGGGCGACCACCGCGTCGCCCGTGGCCACCGACCGGATGCCGGCGAGGAGTTCCTCGGGCCGGGCGTCCTTGACGAGGAAGCCGGACGCGCCGGCGCGCAGGCCGGAGTAGGCGTACTCGTCGAGGTCGAAGGTCGTGAGGATGAGGACCCGGGTGCGGCCGCCGGTCGCGACGATACGGCGGGTCGCCTCGATGCCGTCCAGGCCGGGCATGCGGACGTCCATGAGGACGACATCGGGATGGAGTTCGGCCGTCAGGCGGACGGCCTCGGCGCCGCCCGGCGCCTCGCCCACGACGGTCATGTCGTCCTGGCTCTCCAGGAGCATCCGGAAGCCGAACCGCTGCAGGGGCTGGTCGTCGGCGATGAGGACGGTGGTCACTGCGGGATTTCCTCCGGTAGGTGCAGATGGACGCGCCAGCCGCGTTCGGGGTGCGGACGTGGGCCCGCCTCAAGTGTGCCGCCGTACAGGGACGTTCGCTCGCGCATGCCGGGCAGGCCGCGGCCACCGGGGCGGGCTGGGCGGGCGGGAGAGGCGGCGGTCCGGCCGGTGTCGGTGACCGTGAGGGTGACGGCGCCGCCGGCCTCGTAGGAGAGGGCGATGTGTGCGGTGGCGTCGGGGCCGGCGTGCTTGAGGGTGTTGGTGAGGGCTTCCTGGATGACGCGGTAGAGGGTGAGCTGGCGGCCCTCGGGGAGCGTGGCGCGGCCGTTGATGCTCGTACCGACGGGGAGGCCCGCGCGGCGGACGCCGTCCAGGAGTCGGTCGAGGTCGGTGAGGGCGGGCTGCGGGGCGAGTTCGGCGGGGCCGTCCTGTTCGTCGTCGCGCAGGACGTCCAGCAGGCGGCGGAGTTCGGCGAGGGCCTGGCGGCTGGTGGTGCCGATGGCGTCCAGGGCCTGGGTGGCGCGCTCGGGGGACTTGGCGGCGGCGTACCGTCCGCCGTCGGCGAGGCCGGTGATGACGGAGAGGTTGTGGCCGATGATGTCGTGCATCTCCCGGGCTATGCGGGCGCGTTCGGCGGCTGCGGCGAGCCGGAGCTGCTGGTCGCGTTCGGTCTCGAGACGGTGGGCCCGGTCCTCCAGGACCTCGGTGTGGTCGCGCCGGGCCCGGGTGGTGATCGCGATGAGGGCGACCACGCCGATGGACAGGAGCATCGCCCCGATCTGCTGGTGCCAGGAGCCGTCGTCGCCGTACCGGGCGGCGGTGACGACGGCCGGGGCGGTCACCAGAGGGGTCACCCACCACAGGGAGCGCAGGGGGCGGCGCAGGGTGATGTGGAAGACGAGGACGAGCTGGAGCAGGGCGGCCTGGAGAGCGGTGCCGGTCCAGGCGTTGACGAGGTCCACCGGGACCATGAGGAGGAGCACGGCCACGGGGTGGGTACGGCGCCACAGGAGGGGGACCGAGAAGGCGAGGCTCATGGCGATGACGAGGCCGCCGGGCACGTCGAGGCTGTGGGCGTTGTGGCGCCAGCCGCCGCCGGCGTAGTCGGTCAGCGCCGCGATGACCCAGAAGGCGGTGAGGTGCAGGTCCCACACGAGCGGACGGCGTCGGTCGAAGGCGCGTAGCCGCCGGGTGACGCGCTGGACGTACTCGGTGAGGGGTTCGGCCGCTCGGTCTTCCGGGACGGGCTTCACGGGCTCCATTCGACCATGGTCGGGGGAGAGGGGGACGGGTGCGTCCGTCCCGGGGCCGTATATGAGGTGAGGGGTGTGGTACCCGGGTATTACGGTGGCGCGCATGAGTGCCTCGGTCCCCGGTGACTACGTGATCCGCTCCATACGCGCCGACGAGTGGCCCGCCGTGAAGGAGCTGCGCCTGCGCGCGCTGCGGGATCCGCTGGCGCACCTCGCCTACCTGGAGACGTACGACGACGCGGCGGCGCGGCCGGACTCCTACTGGCAGGAGCGGGCGGCCAAGGCCGCGGAGGGGCAGACCGAGGCGCAGCAGATCGTCGCCGTGGGGCCCGCAGGGCTGTGGCTCGGCACGCTGACCGTGCTGGTGGAGGAGGCGGGGACTACGGACTGGGCCGGGTTCCCCGTGGAGCGGCGGCAGGGGCATGTCGTCGGTGTGTTCGTGCGGCCCGAGTGGCGGGGGAGCGGGCTGACCAAGGCGCTGTTCGACGTCGGTCTGGAGTGGGCGTGGGCGAACGGCGCGGAGCGGGTGCGGCTCATCGTGCATCCGGACAACGGGCGGGCGCAGGGCGCCTACCGGAACGCGGGGTTGGTGGCGAGCGGGCGGACGGTGCCGCTGGTGGACGGGCCCGGGGACCACGAGCTGGAGTTCGTGCTGGAGCGCTGACGCGGGGCCCCTACACGGGGAGTTCGTCGTGGGGCCAGCGGGCTCGGCCCTGTTCCCGGGAACGGAGCAGGGCCAGGGTCGGCATGCCGTGGTCCGCGCCGGTGGTCAGCAGCTCCGGGAGCTGGGGAAGCGGCGCCACGGCGGCGACGTCGTCCAGGACGAGGGTCATTGGTGGGTCGAGGCGACCGGAGGATGACCGTTCGGCCATGCGCCGGCCGCGCTCGACCACGCTGGAGACGAGCGCCGTCAGCAGCGGCATCGCGCCGGGGCTCGTGCGAGGGTCCTCGATGGATTCCCCCACCACGTAAAGGGTGCCCTGTTCGTGGACGAAGGAATCCAAGGCGAGGGCATCATTTCGGTTGGGAGTGCAGGCCTCGCGGATATTGACCGTGGAGAGGGCCGCGAGGGCTCGGGCCGTCAACTGCTGTGCCATGTCGCGGCGTTCGGGGTGGGCGGTGAGGGCCCCTTCGAGTTCGCCCGCGGAGCCGGGCGCGGCTTTGGGGTGGGTGCGCAGGACGCGTACGGCGTCCTGGATCTGAAGCCCCTGCGACCAGCGGTGGACGTGGCGGATGGTGCGGCCGTCGATGGCGGCGGCGTGGAGGTAGCTGCGCAGCAGGAGTTCGGCGGTGTCGCTGACGGCCTGGTCGAGGCGGGCGGTGGGGCGGATCGGGGCGAGGAGGGCGGCCGCTCTGGTCGTGGCCGTCCGTCCGTCCTCGCAGCCGGCGGTGGGGGACCAGTGGAGGCGGGCGGGGGTGTCGCAGCGGTGGGTGGGGTCGTACAGGTGGACCGGGCCGAGCTTGGCGCGGGCGTCCTTGGTGTCCGACCAGAGGGCCGGGTTGGAGGTGATGACGAGGGCTGCGCCTTCCGCGTCGCGGAGGGTTCGGGTTGCGGTGGAGTGGCGGGTGGCCGGGGGGCCGTAGTGCACCGCGCCTTCGGCGCGGTGTGTTTCCCACCCACCCACCCGTTCACCGGCGGCCACAGAAGTGAGGGGCTCCGCCTCCGGAACTGCCTGCGGCTCGGGCGCCCTCGGAACGGGTACCTCGTGCGACTGCTCCCGTGTCGGCTCCGGCTCCCGCTCCACCACGGGCGCCGCCTGCTCCTCCACCCGCCGCCGCAGTCGTACCGCCCGCCACCGCGCCACCGTGCTCATCACGAACACCGTCAGGACGACCAGCACCATCATCTGGCCGATGAACAGCCCCCAGAACAGCCCGTACCCGGAGAGTGCGCTCGCCGGGGTGTCCGGCCAGGCGCCGGGGATGTCGTGGGGCTCGGCGATCAGCTCGCGCATGGCCAGGGGGGTGCCGGTGAAGGTCACGCCCGGGGGCCAGGAGCCGTGGGCGAACAGGGCGGACAGGCCGGTCGCCGTCCACACCAGCAGCGTCATGCCGAGGAGGAAGGCGAGTATGCCGACCAGCAGGCCGTCCGGGATGCCACCCTGGGCCGGCCGCTGGTCGCGGTGGTCGTCCGGTCTCATGCGTCCGGTCCCTCCCCGTGTTCCTAGGCCACCGTCGATTCGGACGAGTCGCCGATGTGCTGTTCCACGAAGGCAGCCGCCCGTTCCTCCGCCTCCAGTTCGGCGGCGCGCAGGGCGTCGTCGTTGAAGTCGGCGGAGGACTGGGTCATCGCGCGGTCGGTGAACACCAGGGGGCGTTCGGTCTCGGTGATCAGGTGTTTGACCACCTGGACGTTGCCGTTGACGTCCCACACCGCGATGCCGGGGGTGAGGGTGGGGATGATCTCCACGGCCCAGCGCGGCAGGCCGAGGACGCGTCCCGTGGCCCGCGCCTCGTCGGCCTTCTGGGCGTAGATGGTCCGGGTGGAGGCCATCTTGAGGATGGCCGCGGCCTCTCTGGCGGCCGCGCCGTCGACGACGTCGGACAGGTGGTGGACCACCGCCACGAAGGACAGGCCGAGCCGGCGCCCGAACTTCAGCAGCCGCTGGAACAGCTGCGCCACGAACGGGCTGTTGATGATGTGCCAGGCCTCCTCGACCAGGAAGATGCGCTTCTTCCGGTCGGGGCGGATCCAGGTGTGCTCCAGCCAGACGCCGACGATGGCCATGAGGATCGGCATGGCGATGGAGTTGCGGTCGATGTGGGAGAGGTCGAAGACGATCAGCGGCGCGTCGAGGTCGATGCCGACCGTCGTCGGGCCGTCGAACATGCCGCGCAGGTCGCCGTCGACGAGGCGGTCGAGGACGAGGGCCACGTCCAGGCCCCAGGCCCGCACGTCGTCTATGGCGACGTTCATCGCCTCGGCGGACTCCGGCTCGGGGTGGCGGAGCCGCTCGACGATGTCGGTGAGGACGGGCTGGCGTTCGACGATGGTCTCGTTGACGTAGGCGTGCGCCACCTTGAGGGCGAAGCCGGAGCGCTCGTCGAGGCCGTGCCCCATGGCGACCTCGATGATCGTCCGGAGCAGCGCGAGCTGGCCCGTCGTCGTGATCGCCGGGTCGAGGGGGTTGAGACGGATGCCGTGGTCCAGGGCGGCCATCGGGTCGAGCCGGATGGGAGTTATGCCCAGCTCCTCGGCGATGAGGTTCCACTCGCCGACGCCGTCCTCGCCCTGGGCGTCCAGGACGACGACCTGGCGGTCGCGGAAGCGGAGCTGGCGCAGGACGTATGTCTTCTCCAGCGCGGACTTGCCGTTGCCGGACTCCCCGAGCACCAGCCAGTGCGGGGCGGGGAGCTGCTGGCCGTAGAGCTGGAAGGGGTCGTAGATGTAGCCCTTGCCGGAGTAGACCTCGCGGCCGATGATCACGCCGGAGTCGCCGAGGCCGGGCGCGGCGGTCGGCAGGTAGACGGCCTGGGCCTGGCCCGTGGAGGTGCGGACGGGGAGGCGGGTCGTCTCCACCTTCCCGAAGAGGAAGGACGTGAAGGCCTCGGTGAGGACGGACAGCGGGTCCCGCATCTGGCTCAGCCCCTACCTTCGGATGCCGGTGGCGAACGGAAGTGTGTTCACGAAGGCGCGATGGTGCTCACGGTCGCACCACTCCAGTTTCAGGTACGACTTCCCGGCCGAGGCCCTTATCGTCCGCTTGTCGCGGGCGAGGGCCTCGGGGGTGCGGGAGGAGACCGTGATGTAGCCGACCAGGTTGACGCCGGCCGCGCCGCTGGCGAGGTCCTCGCCGCGCTGGTCGAGGCGGCCGTGGGCGGCGATGTCGCGGGGGTCCACGGTCCGGTTCATCTTGGCGGCGCGGGACGCCTCGGCGTCGTCGTTGGTCTTCTCGGTCAGCATGCGTTCGATGGCGACCTCGGTGGGTTCGAGGTCCATGGTCACGGCGACCGTGCGGATGACGTCCGGGGTGTGGACGAGGAGCGGCGCGAGGAAGTTCACGCCGACCGGGGTCATCGGCCACTCCTTGATCCAGGCGGTGGCGTGGCACCAGGGCGCGCGGGTGGAGGACTCGCGGGTCTTGGCCTGGAGGTAGGTGGGCTCCATGGCGTCCAGCTCGGCCGGCCAGGCGTTGCGCTTGGTCATCGCCTGGATGTGGTCGATGGGGTGGTCCGGGTCGTACATGGCGTGCACGAGGGAGGCGAGCCGGCCCTGGCCGAGCGGCTGGCGTACGCGGATGTCGGCTTCCTGGAGGCGGGAGCAGATGTCGGTAAGCTCGCGGGCCATGACGACGGCGAGGCCGCCGTCGCGGTCCAGTTTGCGTCCGCCCGCCGAGCGGGCGGCGCGGGCCATGGCGTTGGCCTCGGCGGCCAGGTCGCGGTTGTAGTGCATACAGGCGATGAGGTATGCGCGGTGCTGCTCGCTGCTGGTCGACACCATCGACTGGAGCTGGTCGTACGACTGCTGGAGCCACGGCAGCGACTTGGCGTCGCCGCGCTGGGCGACGTCCTTGGCGTGCGCGTCGGGGTCGGCCGGGAGGGTGCGGGCCAGCATCTGGATGCGGGTGACGAAGCCGTCGCCGTTGGCCACATGCTTGAGCAGGGTGCCGAAGCGGTCGACGAGGGCTTCCTGGTCCTCGGAGTCGCGCAGGCCGACGCCAGGGCCCTCGATCTCGATGGCGGCGGTGACGGTCTTGCGGTCGGCGTGCAGCAGTACGGCGATCTCGTCGGGGCCGAAGGGCGCCGCCAGCCAGCTGATGCGGCCGATGCCGGGCGGTGGGCCGACCTCGACCTCACGTCCGTCGGCCCGGGTGCCGGCCTCGATGGCGCCGGAGCGGTAGGTGGTGCCGTTGCGCAGTGTCCGCTTGAAGCTGCGGTTGATCTCGAACCACTTGTAGAACGTCCGGTGCTTGTACGGCACGTAGACGGCCGCCAGCGCGAGCATCGGGAAGCCGCAGAGCAGCACGATGCGCAGGGAGAGGACGGGGACGAGGAGCCCGCACATCATGCCGAGGAAGGCGCCCACGACGATCAGCGCGATCTCACCGGTCTCGCGGTTGCGGCCGACGATCGCGTTCGGCCGGGCGCGGCCGATCAGATACGTACGGCGGGGCGTGACCGGATGGGACACGTGGGACTCGGTCGTCAACGCCCGTCACCTCCTGTGCTCTTGCTGTTGCGGGTGTTGCCGGCGTGGGGCGTGTTCACCGGGCTGGCGGAGCGCGGTGCGGGTGCGGCGGAGGGGACATTTCCGCCGCCGCCGTTCGAGGGGCGCGAGCTGTGCGCGGCGACTCCGCCGGAGGCGGGGTTCGAGGGGCGGGCGGCCGCGGAGGACGAGGACTGGCCGCCGCCGTCGCCGTTGTTGCGGGCGCTGTGGGTTCTGATGCCCTGGGCGACGAGGTTCGCCGGGGAGCTGATCACCGCGGCGGCCTTTCCTTCGGCGCCCTGCATGATGCGGTTGTTGCGGCCGTTCGCGATCTCGTCGCCGAAGCCGGGGACGAAGCGGTAGATCATCGCCGAGGCGAAGATCGCGAGGAGGATGATGGCGAGGCCGGAGACGACGGCCGAGAAGGCGTCGGGTCCGTCGTCGGCCGACAGGGCGCCGGCCAGCCCGAGGACGATGACGATGACGGGCTTGACGAGGATCACGGCGATCATGATCCCGGCCCAGCGGCGGACGTGGCCCCACAGGTTCTTGTCGACCAGGCCGGCGTAGACGACGGTGCCGAGCAGGGCGCCGACGTAGAGCAGGGCGGCGCGGATGACGAGTTCCAGCCAGAGGACGCCGGCGGCGAGGATCGACACCAGGGAGACGACGATCAGCATGATCGGTCCGCCGCCGATGTCCTCGCCCTTCTCCAGGGCGCCGGAGAACGTGCCGAAGAAGGTGTCCGTCTGGTCGCCGGTGGCCTTGGCGAGGACGTCCGTGACGCCGTCGGTGGCCGAGACGACCGTGTACAGGATCAGCGGCGTGAACGCCGACGCGAGGACGGTGAGCCAGAGGAACCCGATCGCCTCGGAGAGCGCGGTGGTGAGCGGGACGCCGCGCACGGCTCGCTTGGCGACGGCCAGCAGCCACAGGAGGAGCGTGAGGATCGTCGACGCCGCGAAGACGACGGCGTACTGCTGGAGGAACGTCGGGTTCGTGAAGTCGACGTTGGCGGTGTCCTGCACGGCGGCACTGAGCTTGTCGACGGTCCAGGCGGCGGCCTTGGCGCAGCCCTTGGCGAGGGAGGAGAGGGGGTCGAGGGCGGCGGTGGGGCTGTAGTTACCTCCGCCGGTACCTCCGGTGGATCCGCCGGCGCCTTCGCCTCGTTGGCAGTAGTCCTTGGCGGGGCCCACGATGAGATCGCAGTTGTCGTCCGACGGGGTCGGCGAGGGTGTGGGCGCGGCTACGGCACGGGTGGCGAGCAGCACGGCCGTGGCCTGTACGGCGGTCAGCGCAGCGGCGACCTTGAGTACGCGGCGCGGGTTATCGGGCATACGTGAACCCTCCGTACTCCTGGACGGCCTTGGACATCTCGTCGGCGCTGGATGCCTTGTTGTCTCCGGGGACCGGCGCGGGACCGTCCTTCTGGGAGAAGGACTCGACCTTCCAGTCGCCGTCCGCCCAGCGCAGCTGCAGGGTCATGGTGAACCAGTCGCTGCTGACGGGGTTGGTGGTCTTCTCGCCCGCTGTGCCGAATACCCCGGTGCACCAGACCTCCACGGTCGTGGAGGCATCCGTGGACTGGGTGACCTTGGTGCCGATCGGCATGGTGCGCGAGACGTAGGTGCTGCCACGCGTGGCGTTGCCGTTCGCGTCCAGGCCGATGGAGCTGAGGAACTGCTTGCTGTAGGCCTTGTCGAACTTGTCTCCGAGCGCGGCCTGCTTGTCGGTCACGAAGACCTGCCGCACGATCTCGTCACGCCGGGCCGGCTTGAGGATGTCGGCGGAGACGAGAGCCACCGCATAGTTCGCCGCCGCGCTCTGCGCGCCCTGGTCGTCGTGGGCGAAGCCCGACTGGACCGGCTGGGTGCCGGTGGGGGCCGTTGCCGAGGTTCTGGGGTTGCCGGCGGCCGCCTCGTCGTCCGGGGATGCGGAATCGTCTCCTCCACGGTTCGCGAAGGCGATCGCCGCGATGAGGAGGACGACGACGCCGACCACCGTGACCAGGCTCCGTGAGGACGAGCGGCCGCCGCGCCGCGGCCCCCCGTCCGCGTCGGGCAGTCTGGTGCGCGTGTGACCCGTGCCGCCGTAACCGCCGGAGGACTGGTGGTCGTCTCCGAGACTCATGCCGCGTACGCCCCCTCGACGTCGTGCCTGCCGTAGAAGTACGACGGTAGCCGTGCTGGTTCCCGCGCGGGCGCGGTGTGGTGACTCGACATCAGGGAAACGCAACCTCAGCCGGTTGGCACGACGGGCGGGTGGGATGGGGGAGACAGGGACCGTGGGGTGCCGGGCTACACGGCCATCCCGTACACGATGGTGAAGAGGGTGCCGAGCGAGCCGATGATGAACACGCCCGTCAGCCCGGCAATGATGAGGCCCTTGCCCTGCTCCGCGCTGAAGGTGTCGCGCAGCGCGGTGGCGCCGATGCGCTGTTTGGCGGCGCCCCAGATGGCGATGCCGAGGCAGAGCAGAATGGCGACGGCCATCACCACCTCGATCATGATCTTGGCCTCGTTGCCCAGGCTGCCGAAGGGGCCCCAGTCCGGAGCGATCCCCCCGATGATGGTGTTGATGTCTCCCTCGTCGGCCGCAAAGAGCATGTAAGTCACCGCCCCTGTTGGGTAGTTCCGCGCCCTCTGCGGACGTGCAGAGGTCAGGCCTCATTGTCGCCGACAATGCCGCCGTCGTATGTCGACTTGGCGTCATTGATTGGCGGGTTTCGTACGAATAGCTTGCCACCGCCTCGTGCCGGGTGCTCAGGGAGGCGCGTGGCGGAGTACGAGGTGTCGTATCGTCACTCTGTGTATCACGGCAGGTCACGAGGGGCAACGATGCGTGAGCGAAACCTGCCGGGTGGCTCGGTCGTTAGGCCCTTTCAGGCCGTCTTCGACTCCTGGTGGCGGATTCTGACGGGTGGTCGGGTGAAGGGCCGTTTTGGTGTTCGTCCGGTGACGGCCGCCGCACGGGTGTCGCCTCTACACTGAGCCGGGCGGCGACTCCTGAACGGCGAGGGGCGGTTGACGGTGCGTAAGGCATGGATCGCGGGGACCGTGGTCGTCGGCTCCGGTCTCTCCTTCGTGATGCTGCTGGTCGTGGGCGTCTACCTGGTCGCCGGAGACCTCGCGGGAGGTGCCGGCGGAGGGACGAAGAAGCTCGCCAAGGGGTCGGTGCCCGCGGCCTACCAGCCGCTCGTGCAGAAGTGGGGCAATCTCTGCCCCGCCATCAACCCGGCGCTGCTCGCCGCCCAGCTCTACCAGGAGAGCGGCTTCAACCCGAAGGCGCAGAGTCACGCGGCGGCGCAGGGCATAGCGCAGTTCATCCCCGGCACGTGGGCGACCCACGGCATCGACGGGGACGGAGACGGGGACCGGGACGTGTGGGATCCCAACGACGCGATCCCGTCGGCCGCCTCGTACGACTGCTCCCTCGCGTCGTACGTGAAGGACGTGCCCGGGAATCCGACCGAGAACATGCTGGCCTCCTACAACGCGGGGGCCTACGCGGTGATCAAGTACCAGGGTGTCCCGCCTTACAAGGAGACCCGGAACTACGTGAAGGTGATCACCACCCTGGAGAAGAGCTTCGCGGCGCCCCAGACGCGGGTGGATCCCTCGGAGCAGGCCGCCGGGGCCATCGCGTACGCGCAGAAGAAGCTCGGCACGCTCTATCTCTGGGGCGGCAACGGGACGCCCGAACAGGGCGGGCGCTTCGACTGTTCGGGGCTGACCAAGGCGGCGTACGAGAGCGTGGGGATCAAGCTGCCGCGCGTCGCGAACGACCAGTACAACGCGGGGCCGCATCCCTCGCGGGACGAGCTGCTCCCCGGTGACCTGGTGTTCTTCTCGGACGATCTCACCAACTCACGGGCCATCCGGCATGTGGGGATTTACGTCGGCGGCGGCTACATGATCGACGCGCCCCGCACGGGTGCTGTGATCCGGTTCGACCCGATCGACACCCCCGACTACTTCGGGGCCACGCGGGTGACCGAGGATGGCGCGAAAGCGTTGCCCACCACGGTGTGAATGCGAGGGTTTGAACCCAGCGTGAAACCCTGCCCTGAGCTGCGGAGACGTGTTTCTCTTCGATAACGTCTGCGTGATCATTCAGTGGAGTGTGGAACGTATCAACGGGAGTCGTGCGTTCCTGTGTGCGTGTAGGTGACCACGGGGGTGGCGGAAGAGGCGCGCGTTCGGTGCGCCGGAGGACATGACGAAGGGGCCGCAGCACCATGGCTGGACTCGCCGAATCCGGGTCGAACCCCGACGTCGAGCTGCTCTACGACATCAATGGCCTGGCCAAGGACGCGCCGCACTGGTTCGACCGGGTCATGGAGTTCGTCGGTGAGTACGGACTGCTGTTCGCGATCGTGCTGCTGGTGCTCTGGTGCTGGTGGGGTGTGCGGCGGCGCGGCGGTGAGGACGCGGCCTCCCACGTGGCGGCCCTCGTGTGGGCGCCGCTCGCGGCCGGCGTCGCGGTACTGATCAACGTCCCGATACGGGGTTTCGTGGAGCGTCCCCGGCCCTTCAAGACGCATGACGGGCTGGAGGTGCTGATCGAGGGCAAGAACGACTTCTCCTTCGTCAGCGATCACGCGACGCTCGTGATGGCGCTGGCCGTCGCCCTCTTCGTGGCCCACCGCAGGTTCGGGATCGCCGCGATCGTGCTCGCGCTGTTCGGCGGCTTCGCCCGGGTCTACATGGGCGTGCACTACCCGACGGACGTCGTGGGAGGCTTCGCCCTCGGCACGGCGGTCGCGCTGCTGCTGTCGCCGGTCGCCATGGCCCTGCTCACACCGCTGACCCGCGCGATCGAGCGGTCGCCCCGGGTGGGGTGGCTGGTCAGCGCGCGCGGCCCGGAGGGCACGGCCGGACGCGATGCCGTGATCCCCGGGGCGCGCAAGGAGAGCGCCGGGGCGGGCGAGCGGGATCTCGCCGCCTAGAGGACGTACTGAGGACGTACAGACGACGTACAGAGGACGTACGCGGGCGCGTTTCTAGAGCGCCTGGGGGTTGTTGAAGACGCGGTTCGGGTCGTACTGGTGCTTGAGTTTCGCCAGGCGCGGGGCCGCGTCCGCGTAGTAGGCCTTCCGCCAGTCCGTCAGGGTCGGGTCCGTGTAGTTCTGGTAGGCGGCGCCCGAGGCGTACGGGCGCATCGACTTGTGGGCGGAGGCCAGCCAGGACTGGGCGTCCGTGCCGCTCGTGCCCGGCCGCCACGAGACGAGGTACTGGACCAGCGTCCGGGAGCGGCGGTGCACGAACGCGGTCGCCGTCGGGGAGACGCGGTTCACCGCGCCGCCGAGCGCGGTGAACGCGATGCTGCCGGCGCCGCCGCGCACCGAGGTGAGGCGGGAGAGCAGGGCGCGGATGCCGTCCGCCGGGATCGAGCGGTCGAAGAAGTCCGAGCGGGCCGCGTACGTCTCGCGGCCGAGTCCGCCCTCGGGCGAGCGGCCCGGGGTGGAGCCGGGCAGGTGGCAGCGGGCGTCGGTGGAGAACGACGAGCAGCCCGCGTACATCTCCATCGACTCCGCGTACGAACGCCGCTTGAGGTACACCTTGCTCGCGGACGAGCCGATGCGGCCGGCCAGCCGGTCCACGGCGTTCTGCAGTTCGCGGTAGCCGCCCAGGGAGAAGGCGGCGACCGAGACGGTGGGCGTGCGGCCGGGGGCGGCGGCCAGGTGGAGGGACGACCAGATCTCGTCGGGCTGGTCCGGCCCCCACTCCTGCCAGGCGCGGACGACCGCGGCGGCCCTGCGCCAGGGCCAGGTCAGGTACGCCGTCACGGCCCGGGGGGCCGGGTGGGTGCGGAACTGGAACTCGGTGACGACGCCGAAGTTGGCGTTGCCCGCGCCGCGCAGGGCCCAGAACAGGTCCTTGTGGCCGTTCTTGGCGTCGGCGGTGATCTGCTTGCCGTCCGCCGTGATCAGGGTGGCCCGGGTGAGGCTGTCGCAGGTCAGGCCGTAGGCGCGGGAGACGACGCCGTGGCCGCCGCCGAGGGTGAGGCCGGAGACGCCGACGGTGGGGCAGGAGCCGGCGGGGATCGTGACGCCCTTCGCGGAGAGGGCGCGGTACACGTCGATGAGCTTGGCGCCGGCGCCGACCGTGGCCTCGTTGCCGCTCGCCCGGACGCGGTTGAGTTTCGAGACGTCGATGATCAGACGGCCGTCGCCGGAGGACCAGCCCGCGTAGGAGTGGCCGCCGTTGCGGATGGCCACGGGGACGTGGTGGGCGCGGGCGTAGGAGAGAGCCGTGCGGATGTCGTCGGGGTGGGCGGCGTAGGCGACGGCGCTCGGTTCGAGGGTGTCGAAGCGGGTGTTGTACAGGCGGTGGGCCGATTGCCAGGCGCGGTCGCCGGGGCGGAGCAAGGGGCCGTCCAGGGATTTGGCCAGGGCTGCCCAGGAGGCGGGGGTGGGGGCGAGGGTGCGGGTGGAGGTTGCGGTGTGGGTGAGGCGGGGGGTGGTCTCGGGGTTCTTTGCCGGGCCGGAGCCGGAGCCGGAGCCGGAGCCGGGGCCGGGGGCTGGGCCGGGGCTTGTGCCAGTGCAGGCCGAGGCCGTGGTGGTGGTGAGGGCGGCGGCTGCGGAGCCGCCTAGGAATGTGCGCCGGTGCATGTCGCCTCCGCGGTCCCGTGGGGGGGGTCTTGGGAGGAGACGGGGGTGTGGGGGTGGGGGTTCCACGAGTGGGCCTGGTGGGTGGTCCGGCGGTGGTGTGGGCCGGGGGTGGGTGTCGCGGGCCGGCGCTGGCCGGGTGCCGCTGCGCCCACCCGTGCCGCCCCAGCGGCACGATTGCCCGCAGCTATGGGGGGTGGGGCTACGCGCTGGGATGGGATTCCGCGTCTGTGCGGGCCTGGCTTCTGGCTCTTCGGGCCGGGCCTCGCCAGCCGCAGGTGCAGCGGGCCAGGCAGAACGGGCCCTGCTCGACCGTCGTCGTGAGGTGTTCCGGGGCGTCCCCGGGGGCTTCGATGCCGTCCTGTTGCGCCACGCCCGCAACGTTACCGGGGTCGCCTGCCCCTCGTTAACCGGGACGGCAGGGGGTCCGGAACGGGCGGGACGGCTTGGGGCAGGTGGCGATGGTCGGGCGGGAGAGGGAGCGGCGGGGCAGGACGAGGGCGGGCGGTGGGCTCGCCCTGGCCGGGGGCGTCGTCTGCGTGTGTCTGACCGGTGCCGCGTGCTCCGGGCCGGGGTCCGCCGCGCAGGGGGCGGACGGCGGTGATCCGGTCGCCGTGCTGCACCAGGCCGCCGACCGGCTGGTGGCCGCCGGGAGCGCCGAGGCGCGCACCGCGATGGAGATGGCCAGCGGCGGGACGCGGGTGACCATCCGCGGCGAGGGTGTGTACGACTTCGAGGCGCGGCTGGGGCGGCTGAAGGTGCGGCTGCCGCAGGATCCGGCGGGGACGAGTGAGCACCGGCCGATCACCGAGCTGCTCGCGCCGGGCGCGCTGTTCATGAAGAACCGGGGCGCCGGCGTGCCCGACGACAAGTGGGTGCGGGTCGACACCGCCTCGCTGTCCGACGGGAACCTGGTGACCGGCGGGGCGACGGACCCCTTCGCCGCCGCCGAGGTGCTGCGCGGCACGCACCGGGCGACGTTCGTGGAGCGCACCGAGGTCGCGGGGACCGCGGTGCGGCACTACCGGGGGACCGCCGATCTCGCGCGGGCGGCACGCGGTGCCTCGGACGGCAACCGGAAGGCGCTGGCCGCGGCGGCCGAGGGGTTCGCCACCGCCGAGGTGCCCTTCGACGCCTACCTGGACGACGAGGGGCGCATCCGCAAGCTCCGGCAGCGCTTCAGCTTCGTCAACGGGGGCGAGGAGGGCACCGTGGCCGTCGCCTCGACGACGCTGCTCTTCGGCTTCGGCACCGCCGTCCGCGTACGGTTGCCCGAGGAGCGGGACATCTACGCCGGCCGGATCGCGGCGGAGCCCGGCGAGGCGGCGGCCGGGGCCGCGGATGAGGCGGCGGACGGCAAGAACTAGCCCTTCCGTGCCATGCGCGGTGCGTAGGCCGCTCCCTACTCTAGGAAGTCGGTGACGGCAGAGACGAGGTGACGGGTGTGGCTCCGGTCGGCGGCACGGCGGTTCAGGACCACGTGGCCCTCGCCGAGATCGAGCTGTGCGGTGAGTTGATCATCGCGGCCTCGGCCGCCCGGGAGCGGCTCAGCCTCGAGAGCATCGACGAGGTGCTGCGCGTGGCCGAGGAGCGCTCACGTGCGCAGTAGCCGGCCGATGGCCTTCGTCGCCTCTTCCACCTTCGCGTCGATCTCGGCGCCGCCCTTGACGGCCGCGTCGGCGACGCAGTGGCGCAGGTGCTCCTCCAGGAGCTGCAGCGCGAAGGACTGGAGGGCCTTCGTCGAGGCCGAGACCTGGGTGAGTATGTCGATGCAGTAGACGTCCTCGTCGACCATGCGCTGCAGGCCGCGGATCTGGCCCTCGATGCGGCGCAGCCGCTTGAGGTGCTCGTCCTTCTGCTTGTGGTAGCCGTGGATGCCGCGGTCGTGGTCGGTCACGATCTCCGTGCCGTCCGTCTCCACCTGTTCCACGGCGGCGGAGGACGCACCCGCGCCGGCCTCGGTGGTCGTCATCGCGTCCTCCTGCTGGATTTCCTCGGATCCGGGGGATCCAGGGGATTGCGGACATATACCCCTGACGGGTATATGGTAACGAACTTTCCTGGGTAAGGGGCCCCTTCGCAGAGCCCCGACGTCGCCCCCCTGCTCATCACTCTGCCTGATGGGCGACACTGGGGGACGGCCCGTTAGCCGTGGCCGGATGATGCGCCTAGCATCAGCCTGACCGAAACCCATGCACCCCGAGGACCCCACGTGCGCTTTCGTCTGACCCCCAGGGAGACGAGCTTCTACGACATGTTCGCCGCCTCCGCGGACAACATCGTCACGGGCTCGAAACTCCTGATGGAACTGCTCGGGGCGGACGCATCCGCCCGGGCCGAGATCGCAGAGCGTATGCGGGCCGCCGAACACGCGGGTGACGACGCCACGCACGCGATCTTCCACCAGCTGAACTCCTCGTTCATCACGCCCTTCGACCGCGAGGACATCTACAACCTCGCGTCGTCCCTCGACGACATCATGGACTTCATGGAGGAGGCCGTCGACCTGGTCGTCCTCTACAACGTCGAGGAACTGCCCAAGGGCGTCGAGCAGCAGATCGAGGTGCTGGCGCGGGCCGCCGAGCTGACCGCCGAGGCCATGCCGAACCTGCGCACCATGGACAACCTCACCGAGTACTGGATCGAGGTCAACCGCCTGGAGAACCAGGCCGACCAGATCCACCGCAAGCTGCTCGCCCACCTCTTCAACGGCACGTACGAGGCAATAGAGGTGCTGAAGCTCAAGCAGATCGTGGATGTGCTGGAGGAAGCGGCCGACGCCTTCGAGCACGTGGCGAACACGGTGGAGACCATCGCCGTCAAGGAGTCCTGACCTCTTCATGGACACCTTCGCTCTGGTCGTGACCATCGGGGTCGCGCTCTTCTTCACGTACACCAACGGCTTCCACGACTCGGCGAACGCGATCGCGACGTCCGTGTCGACGCGTGCGCTGACGCCCCGGGCGGCGCTCGCGATGGCCGCCGTCATGAACCTCGCCGGCGCGTTCATGGGTTCCGGGGTCGCCAAGACCGTCAGCGAGGGGCTGATCGAGACGCCCGAGGGGTCGAAGGGGATGGGGATCCTCTTCGCCGCGCTCGTGGGCGCGATCGTCTGGAACCTCATCACCTGGTACTTCGGTCTGCCGTCCTCGTCCTCGCACGCGCTGTTCGGCGGCATGGTGGGGGCCGCGCTCGCCGGGAGTACGACCGTGTACTGGCACGGCGTCGTCGACAAGATCGTCATCCCGATGTTCGTCTCCCCGGTCATCGGCCTGGTCGCCGGTTACCTGGTGATGACCGCGATCATGTGGATGTTCCGGCGGGCCAACCCGCACAAGGCGAAGCGCGGTTTCCGTATCGCGCAGACGGTGTCGGCGGCGGGCATGGCGCTGGGGCACGGTCTGCAGGACGCCCAGAAGACGATGGGCATCGTGGTGATGGCGCTGGTCATCGCCGATGTCGAGGACTACGGCGACCCGATCCCGGTGTGGGTGAAGATCGCCTGTGCGCTGATGCTCTCCGCGGGGACGTACGCCGGTGGCTGGCGGATCATGCGGACGCTGGGCCGCAAGATCATCGAGCTGGATCCGCCGCAGGGGTTCGCCGCGGAGACGACCGGCGCGTCGATCATGTTCGGGTCGGCGTTCCTGTTCCACGCACCGATCTCCACGACGCACGTCATCACGTCGTCGATCATGGGTGTCGGGGCCACGAAGCGGGTGAACGCCGTGCGGTGGGGGGTCGCACGCAACATCATCATGGGGTGGTTCATCACCATGCCGGCCGCTGCCGTGGTGGCCGCGGTGTCGTTCTGGCTGGTGAATCTGCTGTTCCTCTAGGGCGTGACAGCTGGGAGGGCCCGCCCCCGTTGCCGGGGGCGGGCCCTTGTGCTCCTCGCGGTGGCACCGCCATGCAGCACCGCGAGGGGATCGGGAGGCGGGTCTAGCCGAAGCGGCCGGAGATGTAGTCCTCCGTGGCCTGGACCGACGGGTTGGAGAAGATGCGCTCCGTGTCGTCGATCTCGATCAGCTTGCCGGGCTGGCCGACGGCCGCCAGGTTGAAGAACGCCGTACGGTCGGAGACGCGCGCCGCCTGCTGCATGTTGTGCGTCACGATGACGATCGTGAAGCGCTCCTTCAGCTCGCCGATCAGGTCCTCGATCGCGAGGGTGGAGATCGGGTCGAGGGCGGAGCAGGGCTCGTCCATGAGCAGCACGTTCGGCTCGACCGCGATCGCCCGCGCGATGCACAGGCGCTGCTGCTGGCCGCCGGAGAGCCCGGAGCCCGGCTTGTTCAGGCGGTCCTTGACCTCGTTCCAGAGGTTCGCGCCCCGCAGGGACTTCTCGACCACGTCGTCCAGCTGGGACTTCTTGTACTTGCCGTTGAGGCGCAGGCCCGCCGCCACGTTGTCGTAGACCGACATCGTCGGGAACGGGTTCGGGCGCTGGAAGACCATGCCGACCTCGCGGCGCACGGCGACCGGGTCGATGCCGGTGCCGTAGAGGTTCTCGTCGTCCAGCATGACCTTGCCGTCCACCCGGCCGCCCGGGGTGACCTCGTGCATGCGGTTGAGCGTGCGCAGGAAGGTGGACTTGCCGCAGCCGGAGGGGCCGATGAAGGCCGTCACGGAGCGGGGCTCGACGGTCATCGAGATGTCCTCGATGGCCAGGAAGGAGCTGTAGTAGGCGTTGAGGCCGCTGACATCTATGCGCTTGGCCATGGGAATCACTGCTTCTTTCGGGTCGCTGACTGTTGTCGCCTTGGCCGCGTCAGCGACCGGACTTCGGGGCCTTCCAGCGGGCGATGCCGCGGGCCGCCAGGTTGAGGATCATGATGAACGCGATGAGCGTCAGGGCCGCCGCCCAGGCACGGTCGTAGGCCGGGTCGGAGCCCGCGCTGTACTGGAGGTAGATGTACATCGGCAGCGACTCCTGCGGATCCTGGAACGGGTTCGCGTTGATGAAGTCGGTGCCCCAGACCAGCAGCAGCACGGGGGCCGTCTCGCCGGTGATGCGGGCGACGGCCAGCATGACACCGGTGACGATGCCGCCGATCGACGTCGGCAGGACCACCTTGAGGATGGTGCGCCACTTGGGCACGCCCAGGGCGAGCGACGCCTCGCGCAGCTCGTTCGGGACGAGCTTGAGCATCTCCTCGGTGGACCGGACGACCACCGGGATCATCAGGATGCACAGGGCGAAGGAACCGGCGATGCCGGACGGGCCCATGTCGAGGATCAGGACCCACAGGCTGAGGACGAACAGACCCGCGACGATCGACGGGATGCCCGTCATGACGTCGACGAAGAAGGTGACGGCCTTGGCGAGCCGGCCGCGCCCGTACTCGACCAGGTAGATCGCGGTGAGCACACCGATCGGCACGGAGAACAGGGTGGCGAGGCCGACCTGCTCCAGGGTGCCGAGGATGGCGTGGTAGATGCCGCCGCCGGGCTCGCTGTCGGCGACCACGCCCATCGAGTGGCTGAGGAAGTAGCCGTCGAGGACCTTCACGCCCTGCTTCACGGTCTCCCAGATCAGGGAGAGCAGCGGGATCAGCGCCATCAGGAAGGCGACCCAGACCATGCTGGTCGCCACCCGGTCCTTGGCCTGGCGCACGCCCTCGACGCGGGCCGAGATGGCGTACGAGCCGGCGACGAAGAGCACCGCGGCGATCAGCGCCCACTGGATGCTGCTGTTCAGCCCGGCCGCGGCGCTGATGCCCAGGCCGGCGAGGACCGAGCCGCCGGCGACCGCCCAGGGGAACCACTTGGGCAGGGTCGCGCCGCGCAGGGAACCGCGGCTCTTGGGGGTAAGGGTTGCGTGGCTCATGCGTTGGCCCCCGAGTACTCCTTGCGGCGGGCGATGATCATGCGGGCCGCGCCGTTGACGGCCAGGGTGATCACGAAGAGCACCAGGCCGGAGGCGATCAGCGCGTCCTGGCCCATCACGGTCGCCTCGTTGAACTTGCTGGCGATGTTCTGCGCGAAGGTGCCGCCGCCCGGGTCGAGCAGGCTGGGGCTGATGTCGAAGGTCGGCGAGAGGACCATCGCGACGGCCATGGTCTCGCCGAGCGCGCGGCCGAGGCCGAGCATCGAGGCGGAGATGACGCCGGAGCGGCCGAAGGGGATCACCGACATCCGGATGACCTCCCAGCGCGTGGCGCCGAGGGCCAGGGCGGCCTCCTCGTGCATGCGCGGGACCTGCCGGAAGACCTCACGGCTGACGTTGGTGATGATCGGCAGGATCATGATCGCGAGCAGGATGCCCACGGTGAACAGCGAGCGCGGCGCGCCGCCGTTCCACTCCAGGATCCCGGTCCAGCCGAGGTACTGGTCCAGCCAGCCGTAGAGCCCGTTCAGGTGCGGCACGAGGACGAGCGCGCCCCACAGGCCGTAGACGATCGAGGGCACGGCGGCGAGCAGGTCGATCACGTAGGAGATCGGGCCGCCCAGCGCGCGCGGCGCGTAGTGCGTGATGAACAGGGCGATGCCGACCGCGACCGGGACCGCGATGAGCATGGCGATGATCGACGACACGACGGTGCCGAAGGCCAGGACCGCGATGCCGAACTCGGCCGGGTCGCCGCTCGGGTTCCACTCGAAGGTGGTGAAGAAGTTGGCCTCGTCCTCGCTGATCGCGAGGGTGGCGCGGTAGGTGAGGAAGGCCGCGATGGCGGCCATGATGACCAGCACCAGGATGCCGGACCCGCGGGAGAGCCCGAGGAAGATCCGGTCGCCGGGGCGGGTGGCGCCGCGGGCGGCGCGCTCGTCCCCGGGGCTGGTGGGCGGGGGCGTGGGGGAGGGTGTCGGCTTCTGGGTGTCCGTAGTTATGTCCATCGGGTTCTCCGGTCTGCGGAGCCGTCGTACGCGGCGGCTCGGGCGGAGCCCGTCGAGGGCTCCTGGCGGCGGTGCACCGGACGGTGCGGCCCGGCCCCCGGACGGGGACCGGACCGCACTCGGGTCAGCTCAGGCCCGAGATGGTCTCGCGGACCTTGGTGATGATCTCGGTGGGCATCGGGGCGTAGCCGGCGTCCGCCAGCAGGCCCTGGCCGTCCTCCGAGGCGATGTAGTTCAGGAAGGACTTGGCGGCGGGCAGGGTCTCCGCCTTGTTGCCCTTGTCGCAGGCGATCTCGTACGTCACCAGGACGATCGGGTAGGCGCCGTCGGCCTCCGGGGTGTAGTCCAGCTCCAGCGCGAGGTCCTTGCCGGTGCCGACGACCTTGGCCGCGCCGATGGCGGCGGTGGCGTTCTCGACGGTGGCCGCGACCGGCTCCGCGGCGGCGGTCTTGACGTCGACGGTCTTGATGCCCTCCTTGGCGTACGACAGCTCGAAGTACGAGATGGCGCCGGCGGTCTGCTTCACCCCGCCGGCCAGGCCGGAGGAGCCCTGCGCGGACTGGCCGCCCTTGGCCTGCCAGGACTTGCCGCCCTCGTACTTCCAGTCGTCGGGCGCGGCGGCCTTCAGGTACTTGGTGAAGTTGTCCGTGGTGCCGGACTCGTCCGAGCGGTGGTAGGCCTGGATCTTCAGGTCGGGCAGCTTGGCGTCGGGGTTGAGCTTGGCGATCGCCGGGTCGTTCCAGTTGGTGATCTTGCTGTCGAAGATCTGGGCGAGCGTCGGGGCGTCCAGGGCGAGGCTGTCGACGCCGGGGACGTTGAAGCCGACCGCGATCGGGCCGCCGACCATCGGCATGTTGATGGCCTGGCCGTCCTTGCAGACCTTCTTGGAGGCCTCGACCTCTTCGGGCTTCAGCGCGGAGTCCGAACCGGCGAAGGCGGTCTGGCCCTGCGTGAACGCGGTGATGCCCGCGCCCGAGCCGGTCGGGTTGTAGTTGATCTGCACGCCCTTGCAGGCGGCGACGTACTGCTTGACCCAGGCGTCGATCGCGTTCTTCTGGGCGGAGGAGCCGGAGGCCTGGAGCTGGCCCTTGGCGTCCTCGCACTTGATGTTGCTGTTGGCGGCGGCGTTGCTGCTGTCCCCGCTGCCGCCGTTGCCGCCGGTGTCGTCGGAGCCGCACGCCGTGAGGGCCAGGGCGCCGGAGACGGCGAGAGCACCGAGAGCGAGGGCCCGCCGGTTCATGCGCTGAAGCTTCACTTGAGGGAGTTCCTTCCAGGAGCCGCCGTCCTGAAATCCGGCGGCGTGCGAGGACTGCGAGCTTTTGGGATACGGGCGCGCTTTCGGGTGCGACCCGTATCGGCTAAGGCCGAAATTAGGCAGAACAGGTGAAGCCGCCGATGGGCGTAAATGAACGCGGGGTGAACCCCTGTGGACGGTGCGGTGAGGTCACGGAACGCTTACGTCAAGGACACGGAGTGGTCCCGGGCGGGAGGGCCGCGAGGAGGGCGTCCACGAGGGTCCGGTCGCGGGGCTGGGTGAGCCGGGCGCGGGCGGCCGCGGGCGCCAGCCACAGGATGCGGTCGACCTCGTCGGACGGGGCGAAGGCGCCCGTGGTGGCCGCCGCCGCCCAGTACCGGACCTCTTTGGGGCGGCCGTTCGCCAGGTAGCGGACCGTGGGCAGTTCGACGCCCGGCCGGGCGGCGTACCCGGTCTCCTCCGCGACCTCGCGCAGGGCCGCGGCGAGCCAGTCCTCGCCGGGCTTGAGCTTGCCCTTCGGGTGCGACCAGTCGTCGTACTTCGGCCGGTGGACGAGGCACAGCTCCAGGGTGGCGGGGTGCTCGGGGGCGGAGCGCCACAGGACGCAGCCGGCCGCCTGGACGGTGTCTGCGGGGGTCACCACTGTGTGCTCGCGCCTCCTGTCCCGGGTTCCGAGGAGAGTCCTGCGGCGGCTACGGCAGCCTGATGGGTTCCTTGTGCCAGCTGTGCTGGAACGCGTACCTCGCCGCCTCCACCTCATGCCGCTGGTCGGCGTGGAGCACGCCCAGCGCGTACGCCGTCGCCGGTGCGATGCGCGGCGTACGGGCCGCCTGGGCCGCGGCCGCCGCGGCCTCCGAGGCGTCGCGGTGCCGGTCGAGGGCCTCGCCCGCGGCGAGCAGGCGTACGTCCGCGCAGTCGTCGTCGGGGTCGGTCTCCGCGGTGCCCGCGGTGTGCCCGGTGGGCTCGCCGGTCAGCACCTCGAGGGCGTACCGGTGCAGGCGCAGGAGCAGGCGGACCTGGTGCCAGGGGGCGTCCTGCGGGTGCGGCGACGGGTCGGGGGAGAGGCCGTGGACCAGCGCCTGGGCGTTGTACGGGCTGCCCGCGGTGACCAGCGGGAGGGCGGCCACGGCGTCGGTCAGGCGGTCCTCGGCCGCGATGGCCAGGGGGCGGAGGCCGGTGGGGGCGGCCGCGGCGGCGGTCAGAGGGCCGGTGGTCCGCAGGGGGACCTCGCTGGCCAGTAAGGCGACTTTGTCGGCGACCGCGTGGAAGCGGCTGCTGCCGAGGGCCTGGAGGGCGGTGGAGTGGGCCCGGGTGCGGGCCAGGGTCAGCTGGCGGTCGAGCAGCGCACCCGCCTTGGCGGCACCCACGGTGAGGTTGCCCCGGTCGGGGTGGGCGGTGGGGGGCGTGGCGGGGGGTGGCGCCGTCGCCCTGGTCCCGCCGCTCACCGGGCGTGGGGACGGGAGCGGTGCGGAACCCGAGAGCCGGTGCAGGGCCTGGAGCAGGCGGTCCAGGCGGGACGCGTACGCGTGTTCCATCGCCAGCGTGCCGGAGAGCCAGGCCAGCTCGGGGCGCATGCCCTCCGCCCAGTCGGCGTCCAGCAGGGGCTGGAACGTGTGCAGTGTGCCGCTGAGGCGGCGGGCGGCCCGGCGCAGGGCGCGGGCCGTCTCCACGTGGGTCGTGGGCGGGGCGGGGGGCGCCGCCGACCTGGTCGCCGGTGACGCGCCGTTCGGGGACGCGCCCGTCTCGCGGTGCCGGCGCAGGGCTCGGAGGAACTCCGTGGCCTGGCCGCGCAGATAGGACGCCAGGGCGTCGGTGTCCGAGGCCGAGTCCGAGGCCGGGTGCGGGTGCGCCATCGCCTTCGCGGGGGCCCGGTCCGTCGGGTCAAGGTGTCGCTGTGCCACGCCGGCGCCTCCGGGCGTCTATGAGCATCTCCTGGATGTTGCGCAGGGGCTGGCCGTCCGCGTCGGTCGCGTGCCGGGTCCACTCGCCGTCCGGGCCGAGGTGCCAGGAGGCGGTGCCGTCGGACATGCCGGTCTCGAGCAGCCGGTTCAGGGCCGCCCGGTGGGCCGGGTCGGTGACCCGGACCAGGGCCTCTATCCGGCGGTCGAGGTTGCGGTGCATCATGTCGGCGCTGCCGAACCAGACCTCCGGCTCGCCGCCGTTGCCGAAGGCGAAGACCCGTGAGTGTTCGAGGAAGCGGCCGAGGACGGAGCGGACGCTGATGTTCTCCGACAGGCCCTCCACGCCCGGGCGCAGCGCGCAGATGCCCCGCACCCACACGTCGACCCGGACGCCGGCCTGGGACGCCCGGTAGCAGGCGTCGACCACGGCCTCGTCGACCATCGAGTTGACCTTGATGCGTATGTACGCGGGGCGGCCGGCGTGGTGGTGCTGGATCTCCTTGTGGATCCGGGAGACCAGGCCGTCGCGCAGGGACTTGGGCGCGACCAGGAGACGGCGGTAGGTCTCGCGGCGGGAGTAGCCGGAGAGGCGGTTGAACAGGTCGGAGAGGTCCGCGCCGACCTGCGGGTCCGCAGTGAGCAGGCCGAGGTCCTCGTAGAGGCGGGCCGTCTTCGGGTGGTAGTTGCCGGTGCCCACGTGGCTGTAGCGGCGCAGGGTCTCGCCCTCCTGGCGGACCACCAGGGAGAGCTTGCAGTGGGTCTTCAGGCCCACCAGGCCGTAGACCACGTGGCAGCCGGCCTCCTCCAGCTTGCGGGCCCACTTGATGTTCGCGTGCTCGTCGAAGCGGGCCTTGATCTCGACCAGGACCAGGACCTGCTTGCCCGACTCGGCCGCGTCGATGAGCGCGTCGACTATCGGGGAGTCGCCCGAGGTGCGGTACAGCGTCTGCTTGATCGCCAGGACGTCCGGGTCGGCCGCCGCCTGCTCCAGGAAGGCCTGGACCGAGGTCGAGAAGGAGTCGTACGGGTGGTGCAGGAGGACGTCCCTGCTGCGCAGCGCGGCGAAGATGTCCGGCGCGGAGGCGGACTCCACCTCGGCCAGGTCGCGGTGGGTGCCGGCGACGAACTTCGGGTACTTCAGCTCGGGGCGGTCCAGGCTGTGGATGCGGAAGAGACCGGTGAGGTCGAGGGGGCCGGGGAGGGGATAGACCTCCGCCTCGCCGATCTTCAGTTCGCGGACGAGGAGGTCCAGGACCTCGCGGTCCACGCTCTCCTCGACCTCCAGGCGGACGGGCGGGCCGAAGCGGCGCCGCATCAGCTCCTTCTCCAGGGCCTGGAGGAGGTTCTCCGCGTCGTCCTCCTCGACCTCCAGGTCCTCGTTGCGGGTGAGGCGGAAGGCGTGGTGCTCCAGGACCTCCATGCCGGGGAACAGCTCTTCCAGGTGGGCGGCGATGACGTCCTCGATGGGGACGTAGCGGCCGGGCGACGCTTCCAGGAAGCGGGAGAGCAGCGGGGGGACCTTGACGCGGGCGAAGTGGCGGTGGCCCGTGACGGGGTTGCGGACGACGACCGCGAGGTTGAGGGAGAGGCCCGAGATGTACGGGAAGGGGTGGGCCGGGTCGACGGCGAGGGGGGTGAGGACCGGGAAGATCTGGTGCCGGAAGAGCGTGAAGAGGCGGGCCTGCTCCTTCTCGGCCAGTTCGCTCCAGCGGACCAGGTGGATGCCCTCCTCGGCGAGGGCCGGGGCGACGTCCTCGTGGAAGCAGGCGGCGTGGCGGGCCATGAGCTCGCGTGAGCGGGCCCAGATCATGTCCAGGACCTCGCGGGGCTGGAGGCCGGAGGCGGAGCGGGTGGCCACGCCGGTCGCGATGCGGCGCTTGAGGCCGGCGACGCGGACCATGAAGAACTCGTCCAGGTTGCTGGCGAAGATCGCGAGGAAGTTGGCACGCTCGAGGAGGGGGGTGGCGGGGTCCTCGGCGAGTTCGAGGACGCGTTCGTTGAACGCGAGCCAGCTGCGTTCGCGGTCCAGGAAGCGGCCCTGCGGGAGCTGGGCGCCGCCGGCCTGGGACTCCTCCGACTCCTCGTACGCGTCGAGGTCGGCGTCGATGTCCGGCTCCAGGTCGGAGACCGTGGCGGCCACGGTGTGCGAGCGGTGCGCGGCGATGGAGCCCACGGAGGGCTGCGTGTGCTGGACCTCTGCCTGGGTGTTCGGCTGCCTCATGAACCCATTCTTCCGCGCCACGCGCCGGACAGGCGCGTCGGAGGGCACGGAAGGCTCTGGCTCGGTGGGCTTCATTCGGTGAGGGTCGCAAGGCTGTCTGAATCGATGGTTACGGGGACATGACGTGTGGGATAGCGGGGGGTCACTGGGTGGGATGCGGGGTGCCTGCGGCGCCTGTGCGGGGTTGGCGGGGTGCCTGCGGTGCCTGCGGTGCCTGTGTGGGGTTGGCGGGGTGCCTGCGGCGCCTGTGCGGGGTGGGTGGGGGTGCGCGTAGCGCCTCGGGTTCGGTGGTGGGTCGGGGCCGCGCCGGGGGGTGTCCGTCCTCGGAACGGCGCGGAATCGGTCCCTCAGAAGGGTGCGGGACGTTGACGCGCCAACCGCTGCGGGCGGACACCCCCCGACACGGCCCCTTCCCGCCGTACGCGGCTCTCCCGCCGTCGCCCTCGGGCGCGGGCAGTCGGCCTTCCCGCTGCGGACGCCCCGGCCCTGCTCCTCGCGCTCCTGCCGATCGATGTCGGAGGGCTGGGCGGCTTTGGTGACGCCCGGCGATCCCCGGTGGGCGGCCGGGAGCGACCGGTGGGCGGTGCTGTGGGCGGCGGTGGTCGTGGCGAGGGAGGCTCAGGACTCCGTGCGGTACATCAGGTCCGTCTCGTGGGTGACGAAACCCAGGCGCTCGTAGACGGACACGGCGGCCTTGTTGTCCGCGTCCACGTACAGCATCGCCGTGGGCAGCCCCTGTCCGGCCAGGTGCCGCAGGCCGATGGTGGTCAGGGCCTTGCCCAGGCCGCCGCCCTGGATGTCGGGGCGGATGCCGAGGACGTACACCTCGCCCAGGCCCTCCTGCGCGTGCACCTTGGTCCAGTGGAAGCCGATCAGCTCGCCCGCCCGCTCGGCCAGGAAGAAACCGGCCGGGTCGAACCACTCCTCGGCCTTGCGGTCGTCGAGGTCCCGCTGGGTGAGGGAGCCCTGCTCGGGGTGGTGGGCGAAGGCGGCGGCGTTCACCGCGAGCCAGGCCGCGTCGTCCTGCCCGGGTACGAAGGCGCGGACGGTGACTCCCTCGGGCAGCCGCGGGTCCGGCAGGTCGAGACCGGCCAAGGGCCGCCGCATCTGCCGTAGTTCGCGGAACAACGTCAGGCCGAGCACCTGCGCGAGGTGCCGGGCGGCGGAGTGGCCGCCGTGCGCCCAGATCCGCAGCCGCTTGCCGGAGGCGGCGAGCAGCGCGGAGCCCAGGGCGCGTCCGTGCCCCTGGCCGCGGTGCGAGGGGTGGACGACCAGTTCGGCGGCCGGCGGCTCGATCGGGTCGGTGCCCTCCAGCTGGGCGTAGCCGACGAGTTCGCCGTCGACGGTGAGCAGCAGGTGCGCGATGCCCTCCCGCGCGGGGCCGCGCAGGTGCAGCCGGCCCTGCTCGGACACGGCGTGCTGCCCGTCGTTCCGGGCCGCCTCGGTGAGCAGGGCGAGGACCGCGCCGGTCTGCTCCGGGGTCAGTTCGGCGAGGGTCTCGATCGAGCGGGGGCGGCCGGGCCGCACGGTGTCGTCGCTGGTCATGCGTACGAGGGTAAAGGGCCGGGTGGGCAAAGCGGCGGCAGCCGACCGGGATGAACGTAAACCAGGATGTAACCCCGAACCCCCTGTCGCGCTACGCGCGTTGACTCTAGGCTGCCGCTCCGACGAGCCGTCCCTCAGCGGCTCGCGCCACGCACACCCACAGGGGGGCGCATGCCAGCCACAGCACAGCCGCACCAGTCGCGCCGCAGACGCCGCACCGGCCGTCTCCTCGCCGCCGCCACGGTCGTCACCGCCGGGGCGCTCGCCGCCGCGGCCCTGCCGGCGTCGGCGACCGCGGACGCGGACGCGAGCGGGCAAAGGCACGGCCACGGGCACGGACACGGCCGCTACCAGGACGTCCAGTTGCTCTCCTTCAACGACCTGCACGGCAACCTGGAGCCGCCCGCCGGTTCCTCCGGCCGGGTCACCGAGGTCCAGCCGGACGGCACGACGAAGACGGTCGACGCGGGCGGTGTGGAGTACCTCGCCACCCACCTGCGCGAGGCCCGCAAGGGCAACCGCTACTCCGTCACCGCGGCCGGCGGCGACATGGTCGGCGCGTCCCCGCTGCTGTCCGGGCTCTTCCACGACGAGCCGACCATCGAGGCGCTGAACAAGCTCGACCTGGACGTGACGTCCGTCGGCAACCACGAGTTCGACGAGGGCGCGAAGGAACTGGCCCGCCTCCAGAAGGGCGGCTGCCACCCCACCGAGGGCTGCTACACGGACAAGAGGTTCAAGGGCGCCGACTTCCCGTACCTGGCCGCGAACGTCCTGGACGAGAAGACGCGCAAGCCGATCCTCGACCCGTACTGGGTGTGGAAGAAGAACGGCGTCAAGGTCGGCTTCATCGGCGTGACCCTGGAGGGGACCCCGGACATCGTCTCGGCGGACGGTGTGAAGGGCCTCTCCTTCAAGGACGAGGTCGAGACGATCAACAAGTACGCCAAGGTGCTCCAGCGCCAGGGCGTGAAGTCGATCGTCGCCCTCATCCACGAGGGCGGTTTCCCGGCGTCGACCTCCTACAACTACGACTGCGACGCCCCGGGCGCCGGCGACGGCGTCTCCGGCCCGATCGTCGACATCGCGAAGAACATCACGCCGCAGGTCGACGCGCTGGTCACCGGGCACACGCACAGCGCGTACGTCTGCACGATCCCGGACCCGGCGGGCAACCCCCGCATGGTCACCTCGGCCGCGTCCTTCGGCCGCCTGTACACGGACACCACGCTGACCTACGACCGGCGCACGGGCGACATCGCGCGTACGTCGGTGAAGTCGGCGAACCACGTGGTGACGCGGGACGTCCCGAAGGCGCCCGACATGACCCGGCTGATCGACAAGTGGGGCACGCTGGCCGCCCCGATCGGCAACCGTCCCGTCGGCCACATCTCCGCCGACATCTCCCGCGACGGCACCGAGTCCCCGCTGGGCGACCTGATCGCCGACGCGCAGCTCGCGTACGGCAGGACCCAGGACCCGGAGACCGACCTGGCCCTGATGAACCCGGGCGGCATCCGGGCCCCGCTGACCTACGCGTCCTCGGGCGCCGAGGGCGACGGCGTGGTCACCTATGCCGAGGGCTTCACCGTCCAGCCCTTCGCCAACACGGTGAACCTCAAGGACTACACGGGCGCCCAGCTGGTCCAGGTCCTCAAGGAGCAGGTCAGCGGCCCGAACGAGGCGGCCCCGAAGATCCTGCAGGTCTCGTCCGGCCTCACCTACACCCTGGACCTGACGAAGTCCGGCGCGGACCGCGTGGTGGCGGACTCGATCCGCCTCAACGGCGCCCCCGTCGACCCGTCGGCCACCTACCGCGTCGCCTCCAACAGCTTCCTCGCGGGCGGCGGCGACGGTTTCCCCACCCTGAACGAGGGCGCGAACGAACTGGTCGGCGGTGACGACCTGGCCGCCCTCGAGCAGTACCTGACGGCCAACTCGTCGGCGACCGACCCGATCGAACCGCCGGCTGCGGACCGGATCACGGTCGTGCGGTAGCCGTCACCGGCCTGGGAAGGGCCCGGTATCCGCGGGCCGTACGAGCCCTGCGAATACCGGGCCCTTCGTCCCTGTGCGGTTCAGGTCCGCTTGGGGCCGGTGATCGTCTCTCCGATCACAAAGCCCGTGGCAGGACCCTTCGGGATGTCGACATCGGTTCCGTAGGGGACCCGTACGACGCCCAGCCAATCGGCCTTGTCGGGCCGAGGCTCGGTGAGGACAGTGACGGTGCCCTGCGCGTCGTAGTCGTCGATGATCACGTACACGGGAATGCCGGCACGGGCGTACTCACGGCGTTTCCTGACCCGGTCGCGGTCCTCGTGGCGCTTTCCGGGAGAGACCACCTCTACCACCAGTCGCACCGCCGCCGCATCGACACCGAGCCCGTCCTCGTCCGCGTACGGTTCCAGGTCTTCCGGCGCGACGAAGACATCGGGGATCCACCCCTTGCGCCGGAAGATGACATTGGCGTCCTGGTACGCCGAGTACTCGCCCTCTCCCAGAAAGCGCACCAGCGCGTTGCGCAGCCGGTTGGCGATCTGGGCATGGGAAAGGCGACCGGTGGGCGACACCTCGATGGCTCCCTCGATGATCTCGGCGCGGTAGCCCTCCGGAAGTTCCACGGCCTTCCATGCCTGCCACACGACCTCGTCCAGGCCGGGCCCGTTCTCGGTACCCGTCTCCGGCCCGGTCGTGGTCCTGAGCTCAGACATGGTCTCGGGCCTCTCGTGTGCAAGAGCGGTCATGGTGACGTCACCTCCTCAAGTGTGGGCTGAGCGTGCTCGGGGCACAAGCAATGCGATCACGGTAAGTACCGGGACATGTCTGACCTGGGGAAACAGTTCCTCCTCACTCAATCGTGTGAGGTAAGGAGCGGCGCGCCGATGTCAGAGGGCCACGTGGTCGATCACGTTGACGACGACGTGTCGATCGGCAACGAAGCGGAGATGGAGCCGCTCCGGGTCCCCGCCGACCAGAGGGTCGCTGTCAGAGACAAGCCCGCGGAGCGGCCGCGATCGAGGCGGCGCGGAAACGTCTCGGCCGACTCTGCCTCCTCGGCGTCCACCCCGAGACGGGGCTGACCACCGGCGGCGCCGAAGAGGCGGCGATGAAGCGCGCCCTGTCCGCGGGGGCCGCGGAGACCTGGGTGCCGGCCTCGTCCGAGAAGATCGGCACGGCCTCGCGCTACCGCGCCCTGGACCAGATCGGTGCGCTGGTCACTGACGCCGCCCCCGAACGCGCTGTGCTGGGGCGGCTCACCGACCTGGGCGTGACGGTCCTCACGGCCGGCTGACGGCTCACGGCGACCGGCACTACGGGACCTCCGGCGGCGGCTTCGGCGCCCCCGGCAGCCGGACGGTCGCCGTCGTGCCGCCCCCCTCCGCCGGGGTCAGGGTCACCTCGCCCCCCGCCTGCTGCACCGTCCGCGCCACGATCGACAGGCCCAGGCCGGACCCCGGCAGGGCGCGGGCCGACGGGGAGCGCCAGAAGCGGTCGAAGACGTGCGGGAGCTCGTCGGCGGGGATGCCGGGGCCGTGGTCGCGGACGGTGAGGACGCCGTCGGCGAGGCGTACGTCGACGGTGCCGGACTCCGGGCTGAACTTCACCGCGTTGTCCAGGATGTTGACGACCGCCCGCTCCAGGGCCGCCGGTTCCGCCCGTACGTACCACGGCCGCACGTCGGCCGTGAGGGTCAGCTCCGGGCCGCGCAGGCGGGCGCGGCGCAGCGCGGACTCGACGACGTCGTGCCAGGGGAGGATCCGCGTGCGGCCCTCGTGCTGGCCGGTGTCCGGGCGGGAGAGTTCTTGGAGGTCGCCGATCAGGGCCGCCAGTTCCGTCATCTGCGCCTTCACCGAGGCGAGGAGGGCCTTGCGGTCCGCCTCCGGGATCGGGCGGCCGGTCTCCTCGCTGCGGGTGAGGAGTTCGATGTTCGTACGGAGCGAGGTGAGAGGGGTGCGCAGTTCGTGGCCCGCGTCGGCGATGAGCTGCTGCTGGAGGTCGCGGGAGCTGGCCAGGGACGCCGTCATGCTGTTGAAGGAGCGGGAGAGGCGGGCGATCTCGTCGTCGCTGTCGTCCTCGACCGGGATGCGGACGGTCAGGTCCTCGGTGCGGGCCACGTGTTCGACGGTGCGGGTCAGTTCGTCGACGGGGCGCAGGCCGGTGCGGGCGACCCAGAGGCCGGCGGCACCGGCGCCGATCACTCCGGCGCCCGCGACGAAGACGAGGACGAGGGCGAGGTTGCTGAGGGAGCGGTTCACCTCGCTGAGCGGGCGGGCGGCGGAGACGGCCACATCCGGCAGGCCGGGCACGCGGTAGGTGAAGACCCGGTACTCGGCGCCCTCCGGCCCCTTGGCGTCGTGCAGCGCGTTGATGGACTCGCCCTCGGCCACCGCGTGGTCGGAGTCCGTGAGCGGGACCTCCTCCGTGCCGATGATCAGGCAGCTGCCGCCCGCGCTGTCGACGACCTGGACGGACGAGCCGAAGGGGTTCTGCTCGTGCGTGACGGGATCGTGGGCGCACAGGCCGGTGCGGAGGTTGACGTACTGGCTCACCTGCTGCCGGTCCATGCGGTTCGCCTTCAGCGCCTCGTCCAGCGAACTCACCAGCACGCTCTTGACCACGAACCAGCACGCCACCGCCGCAGCCGCCACCGCGAACGCCACCGCCGCCGCCACCAGCAGCGACAGCCGCGCCCGGATGGGCAGGGCGCGGAAGCGGCGTACCGGTCCGCTCACTCCGCGCCGCCCTGCCGCAGCACATAGCCGACGCCCCGGACGGTGTGGACCAGGCGCGGCTCGCCGCCCGCCTCCGTCTTGCGGCGCAGGTACATGACGTACACGTCGAGGGAGTTGGACGACGGCTCGAAGTCGAAGCCCCAGACCGCCTTGAGGATCTGCTCCCGGGTGAGGACCTGGCGCGGGTGCGCCATGAACATCTCCAGCAGGGTGAACTCCGTGCGGGTCAGCTCCACCGGGCGCCCGGCCCGGACGACCTCCCGCGTCGACAGGTCCATGGTCAGGTCGGCGAAGGTGAGGGTGTCGGAGTTCTCGGCGGCGGCCTCCACGGCTGCCGCGTAGGAGCTGCGGCGCAGCAGCGCGCGGATACGGGCGAAGAGTTCGTCCAGCTCGAAGGGTTTGACCAGGTAGTCGTCGGCGCCGGCGTCCAGGCCGGTGACCCGGTCGCCGACGGTGTCACGCGCGGTCAGCATCAGGATGGGGGTCGTGTCGCCCGCGCCGCGGATCCGGCGGGCGGCGGTCAGGCCGTCCATGCGGGGCATCTGGATGTCGAGGACGACGAGGTCGGGCCGGTACGCCGCCGCCTTCTCCAGGGCGTCGGCGCCGTCGACGGCGACCTCGGTGCCGTAGCCCTCGAAGGCCAGGCTGCGCTGGAGGGCTTCGCGGACCGCCGGCTCGTCGTCGACGATCAGGATGCGCTGGAGGTCACGGTCGCGGTCGCCGTCTGCGGGGCTCATGGGTTCAGCGTCGCACGTTCGTCGCGGGTACTCGTGGCCGCTCAGTTGCTCGCACCCGCGCGCAGGTCGGGCAGGTCCGCCTTGACGGTGTTGACCGGGATCGCGAAGCCGAGGCCGACGCTGCCCGCGCTCGCGGACGCCTCGGTCGCCGAGTACATCGCGGAGTTGATGCCGATGATGTTGCCGTTCATGTCGATCAGCGCGCCGCCGGAGTTGCCCGGGTTGAGGGAGGCGTCGGTCTGGATCGCCTTGTACGTCGTCGTGGACGAGCCGGTGTCGCCGTTGAACTCCTGGCCGCCGAACTCGAACGGCCACTGCCCGCCGCCCTGCCCCCGCTGTTGCTGCTGCTGCCCCTCGTCGGTGGAGACGGTCACGTCGCGGTCGAGGGCCGAGACGATGCCGCTGGTCACGGTGCCGGTCAGACCCTCGGGCGAGCCGATGGCGACGACCTGGTCGCCGACCCCGACGGCGTCCGAGTCGCCGAGGCTCGCGGCCTTCAGGCCGGAGGCGTTCTCCAGCTTGATCAGCGCGAGGTCCTTCTTGCTGTCCGTGCCGACGACCTCGGCGGTGTACTCCTTGCCGTCGCTGGTCCTCACCTTGACCGACGAGGCGCCGGAGACGACGTGGTTGTTGGTGATGATCTCGCCGTCATCGGTGATGATCACGCCGGAACCGGTGGACGAGCCGGCGTTCGAGGTGGCGCTGATCTCGACGATGCTGGGGCTGACCGCCTTCGCGACCCCGGAGACCGTGCCCTTCTGGCTGGACGGTACGACGTTGGTGCTGGTGGCGGTGGCGACCGTGTCGCCGCCGGTCAGCTCCTGGATGCCGTACGCGGTGCCGCCGCCGATGGCCGCCGCCACGATCGCCACCGCCGCGAGCAGCGCGACGGGGCCGCGACGGGCCCGGCGCCTCTTCTGCGGCTGCTCGGGCTGCCCGTCGGCGGCGAACCCGGCGTAGGGCGCCGCGGGCGGCTGGGCCGGCGGGGGCGGCCACTCGGGGTTGACGGGAGAGGAGGCGTGCTGCTGGGCACCCTGGTACGGGTTCTCGTACGGGTTCTCTTGCGCGTGCTCGTACTCGCCGTTGCGGCGGAGGCTCTCGGTCATGTCCATGAGCTTCGCGCCCGAGGATGAGAGCGGCCTGAGTGCTGCCTGAGAAGCCCGGCAGAACCTCGTATGCCCGATATAAGGACGACTGCCGGGCGGGTGCTACACGCAGCCGCAGGACTGCCGTACGACCAGCTGCGACGGGAACACCTTCAGCCGCTCGCGCCGGGAGCCCGCGACCCGCAGGCCGTCGTCCAGGACCAGGTCGACGGCGGCCCGCGCCATCGCCGGCCGGTCCGAGGCGACCGTCGTCAGCGGCGGGTCGGCGAGGTCCGCCTCCTTGATGTCGTCGAAGCCGGCCACCGCCAGCTCGCCCGGCACGTCGATGCGCAGCTCGCGGGCGGCCCGCAGCAGGCCGATCGCCTGGTCGTCGGTGGAGCAGAAGATCGCCGGCGGGCGGCGCGGCCCGGCCAGGATCTCCAGGCCCACCTTGTACGCGTCGTAGCGGTTGTACGGCGCTTCGAAGAGCCGGCCCTCGGTGGACAGCCCGGCCTCCTTCATCGCGCGCTGCCAGCCCTCGACGTGGTCGGAGACGGGGTCGCCCACGGACGGGGTCTCGGCGGTGCCGCCCATGCAGGCCACGTACTCGTAGCCGTGCTCCAGCAGGTGGCGTACGGCGAGCTGGGCGCCGCCGAGGTCGTCGGTGACCACGGCGACGTCGTCGATGGCCTCGGGCCGCTCGTGCAGCAGGACGACCCGGGCGTCCCAGGCGTCGATCTCGGCGGCGGCCAGGTCGTTCAGGGCGTGGCTGACCAGGATCAGACCGGAGACGCGCATCCCGAGGAAGGCCCGCAGGTAGTGGACCTCGCGCTCGCCCACGTAGTCCGTGTTGCCGACCAGGACCATCTTCCCGCGCTCGGAGGCGGCCTGCTCGACGGCGTGCGCCATCTCCCCGAAGAAGGGCTGGCGGGCGTCCGGGATGATCAGGCCTATGAGGTCCGTGCGCCGCGACGCCATGGCCTGGGCGACCCGGTCCGGGCGGTACCCCAGCTCCTTGATCGCGGCGAGGACACGCTCGCGCGTGGCCGGGGCGACCGGCCGGGGTCCGTTGTTGATGACATAACTGACGACGGCGGTGGAAGTTCCCGCCAGCCGCGCCACATCATCCCGAGTCACCTTGGCCACGCGCGGAGTCTACGCGGATGGATCCGCTCCGGGCAGGGCGTATCACACCTTGGATGACCTCGTCGCCGCCGTATCGGGGGCCTCCGCCGCGGCCTCCGCCCCGGCGCGCGCCGTCTTCTCGCGCTCCGTCTTCTCCCGCTCCGTCTTCTCGGACTTCGCCTTCTCCGTCTTCTCGGACTTCGCCTTCTCCGGCTTCTCCGGCGTGACGAAGCGGTAGCCGACGTTGCGGACGGTGCCGATCAGCGACTCGTGCTCGGGGCCGAGCTTGGCGCGCAGCCGCCGTACGTGCACGTCGACCGTGCGGGTGCCGCCGAAGTAGTCGTAGCCCCACACCTCCTGGAGCAGCTGGGCCCGGGTGAAGACCCGGCCCGGGTGCTGCGCGAGGTACTTGAGCAGCTCGAACTCCTTGAAGGTCAGGTCCAGGACCCGGCCCTTGAGCTTGGCGGAGTACGTCGCCTCGTCCACCGAGAGGTCGCCGTTGCGGATCTCCATCGGGGAGTCGTCGCCGACGATCTGCTGGCGGCCCATGGCCAGCCGCAGCCGCGCCTCGACCTCCGCCGGCCCCGCGGTGTCCAGCAGTACGTCGTCGATGCCCCAGTCGGCGGTGACGGCGGCGAGGCCGCCCTCGGTGACCACGAGGACCAGCGGACAGCTGAGCCCCGTGGACCGCAGCAGCTGGCACAGGCTGCGGATCTGGGGAAGGTCACGGCGCCCGTCGACGAGGATCACGTCGGCGCCGGGGGTGTCGACGAGGGCCGGGCCCTCCGCCGGAGCCACGCGGACGTTGTGCAGCAGCAGGCCGAGGGCGGGGAGCACCTCCGTCGACGGCTGAAGGGCGTTGGTGAGGAGCAGCAGAGAGCTCATCGCGCCCCACCTGCCTGGGTCGTCCTACGGTCGTGCACGCTTCGCTCGCCCATAACGTCTGGTTCCTCCTCGGTCCCTGCGAGGACGTTTACGGCACTGCTTCGTACGGTGCGGATCCCGTGCCCGTGGGGCCCGCCGCGCGTCCGGGAGGTGAACGATCGGCCACGCTCCTGGAAGCACAAAAGGACCCGGGGGCTACGCTGCCCGAGTCCTCTACGCAGCAGAATAGCCGACATGAGCTACCGAGCGTCAGGTCATGTGGCGCGTTCCACCTCTGGTCCACGGAATCGTCCGCATTCCGAGACGCCCGGGGGAGCGCCCCGCCGCACGCCCGCACGCACCTTCCTGCGCAGCGCCGACGGGGTCCGGATCGACGCCGTGTACAAGCCGGCGGCGAGCGACGGTGACCCCTCCGACCTGGTGTTCGTCGTCGCACACGGCTTCACCGCGGGCGCGGACGAGGCGCACGTGCTGCGCATCGCGCGGAGGTTCGCCCGGTACGGCGCGGTGGTCACCTTCTCCTTCCGGGGCCACGGTGCCTCCGGCGGACGGTCGACGGTCGGCGACCGCGAGGTCCTGGATCTGGCGGCGGCCGTGGCGTGGGCGCGCGGCTTCGGGCACGCGCGCGTGGTGACCGTCGGTTTCTCCATGGGCGGCTCGGTGGTGCTGCGGCACGCGGCGCTGTACGGCCCGGACGACGCGGCGCGGACGGACGCCGTGGTGTCGGTGAGCGCGCCCGCCCGCTGGTACTACCGGGGCACGGCGCCGATGCGCCGGCTGCACTGGATGGTGACGCGCCCCGAGGGCCGGTTCGTCGGCCGCTACGGCTTCCGCACCCGCATCCATCACCTGGCCTGGGACCCGGAACCGCTGTCGCCGGTGGACGCGGTGCCCCGGATCGCCCCGACGCCGCTCCTCCTCGTCCACGGCGACCGGGACGGCTACTTCCCCCTCGACCACCCCCGGATGCTGGCCCGGGCCGCCGGTGACCACGGCGAACTCTGGCTGGAGCCCGGCATGGGCCACGCGGAGCACGCGTCGGACGAGGCCCTGCTGGACCGGATCGGCGCCTGGGCGGTCTCGAAGGCGGGCTAGCCTGACGGTGTTCACCGTCAACTGATTGAGGAACCAGATGGCAAAGGTCACGGTGCGCTACTGGGCCGCCGCGAAGGCCGCCGCGGGAGTGGCCGAGGAGCCGTACGACGCGGACACGCTCGCCGACGCGCTCGGCGCCGTGCGCGAGCGGCACCCCGGCGAACTCACGCGCGTGCTGCTGCGCTGCTCGTTCCTCGTCGACGGCGACCCGGTGGGCACCCGCGGGCATGAGACGGTACGGCTGGCCGACGGCGGCACGGTCGAGGTGCTCCCGCCGTTCGCAGGAGGGTGAGCGATGACCGACCAGCCTTATCAGCCGCATCAGCAGTACCAGCCGCATCAGCGGTACGAGGGGTACGACGAGCACGGGAGATGGGTCGGGCAGGGCGGGTACGGCGCCCAGTGGCCCGATCAGCAGGCCCACCAGGGCCACCAGGCCCACCAGGCTCCTCAGGGGTACGAGGACCCGAACGCCGGCCAGTACACGCAGCAGTGGCAGGGGCAGACCTGGGAGACGCAGGTGCACCAGACCCAGCCGCCGGTCCCGGCGGAGGAGACGGCGTACCTGCCGCCGTACGGGTCCGAGCCGCGGCAGCAGTACCAGCAGCAGCCTCCGGCACAGACGTACGCACCCCAGTACCAGCCCCAACCCCAGCCCCAGCCGTACGCTCCCCCGGCTTCGGACCCGGCCCCAGCCCCCTCCGCCTCGCCCGCGCCCGCCTCGCCCGGCGACGCCGGCTACGGTCCGGCCACCCTCGCCGGGAACACGCGGGTGACCGACGCGCAGCGGGCCCGTGCCGAAGGGCGTTCGCCGATCATCGACCCGGGGATGCAGCCGGCCGGGCTCACCGCGCTGCTCGGGCTGCTGCTGGCCGGCGCGGCGGCGCTCGGCACGTACGCCCTCCTCGTCCCGCTCGTTGCCCTCCAGGCCGTCACCGCGGCGGGCTGGTTCCGGCTGAACGGCATGTGGCCGGCCCGGCAGGGCATCGCGCTGGGCTTCGCGGCCGCGCTGGCCGCCGACGCGGCGCTGCTGGTGTCGGACCGCTCCCCGGCGGCGATCCTCGGCACGCTCGGGGTGTGGGTGCTGCTCTCCCTCGTCCTGCAGCTGCGCTCGCACGCCGACCCCGACGAGCGGATGTACGGCCTGATGGCGACCGTCGCCGCGGCGGCCCTGGCCGTGATCGCGGGCGGCTACCTCGCCGCCGACGCGGACGCGGTGACGGTCGGCGCGGTCGCGGTGGCCGTGGCGGTCGTGGCCCGCGCCCTGCCGCTGCCCACCGCGGGTTCCGTGGTCGTCGCGCTGCTCGCGGCGGCCGGAGCGGGGATCGCGGTCGGCTCGGCGACGGACTTCGGGGCGTCGGGCGCGCTGCTCGGCGCGGGCGCGGCGGTGTGCGCGCTGGTCGGCCTCCGGGTGGCGGCGTACGACTACCCATCCCGTTTCGTCCACTTCACGGCGGGCGTGGCCCTGCCGCTGGCCGCCGCCGCGCCGGCCGTGTACGTGCTGGGCCGGGCGCTGGCCTGACCGCCGGGCGCCCGGCACGGGTGTCACAGGTGGTCTACAGAACCCGGGCGGCGCCACCCGCCCGGGTTACGCTCGCGCCTGGACGGCCACCGGCCGTCGGGGGACCGCTGTCGTCGACCGTCCAGGGTTGGGGAACTCCGCATGCGCGCACTGCGAATACTGTTGGTCGTCGTCGTGATTCTGGGCGGCCTCTTCGTGATCGCCGACCGTGTGGCCGTCAACTTCGCCGAGGACGAGGTCGCGGACAAGGTGCGCAGCACCGAGAACCTGCCGTCGACGCCGGACGTGTCCATCAACGGCTTCCCGTTCCTCACCCAGGTCGCCGGCGGTGAGCTGGACGACGTCCAGGTGGGCATCGACGGTTACGAGGCGTCCACCGGCCAGGGCGGCGAGAAGATCCGCATCGCCGAGCTGCGCGCGGACATGAAGGGCGTCGCGTTCTCCGGCGACTACAGCTCCGCCACCGCGGCCACCGCCACCGGCACCGCGACCGTCGCCTACGACGAGCTGATGAAGGCCGCCAAGTCCGAGCCCACGGACATCGCTCCCGGCATCACCGCCAAGGTCATCGGCCTCTCCGACGGCGGCAACGGCAAGATCAAGGTGTCGCTCCAGGCCACGGTCCTGGGCGTGGACCTGCCCGAGCCGGTCCAGGTGCTCAGCTCGGTCAAGGTCAAGGACAACGACGTCGAGGTCGTCGCCGACGGCCTGCCGGAGATCGGCGGCCGGCAGCTCGCCGAGTCCCGGATCCGGGCCATCACCGACTTCCAGCAGACCATCGACGAACTGCCGGGCGGCATCGAGCTGGACAAGGTCGAGGCGGCGAAGGACGGCGTCGAGATCACGGTGAAGGGTTCGGACGTCAAGCTCGCCGGGTAGGGCCCAGGAGGGCCCGAAGTCCGACAGGCGAGACGGCGCCGTCCGTAGCGCAGATGCGACGGCGTGCGCCCGGCCCGCACGGCGTCGCGCGCCGCCCGGGACCCGCCACCCCATCCCGCATCGCGGACGATCGCGTCTCATCATGCGACACGCCGGTGACATGGCCCGGCATCCGTCCCTACGATCGGTACCCATGAAGCGACAGGCGGATCTGACGAAGCGGCGGGCAGTGGACCTGTGCCGCGTTGCCGCCATGCTCTGTCGCACCTTCTGACCGGACGGCGCCGTCGCCGTCCGTCCCCCTCACCCGCCCTGCCCAGGGCACCCGCGCGCCGCCGCACGGCCCGAGCGCGCGCACCCCTCTCACCGCTCACCCCGCCGCAACTGCCCCGGAGGAGAAAACATGAGCCGCAGCGACGTCCTGGTCGACGCCGACTGGGTCCAGGAGAACCTGGACGACCCCGGCATCGCGATCGTCGAGGTGGACGAGGACACGTCCGCCTACGAGAAGAACCACATCAAGAACGCGATCCGGATCGACTGGACCCAGGACCTCCAGGACCCGGTCCGCCGCGACTTCGTCGACCAGGAGGGCTTCGAGAAGCTCCTGTCGAAGAAGGGCATCGCCAACGACACGCTGGTGGTCCTCTACGGCGGCAACAACAACTGGTTCGCGTCGTACGCCTACTGGTACTTCAAGCTCTACGGCCACGAGAACGTCAAGCTCCTCGACGGCGGCCGCAAGAAGTGGGAGCTGGACGCCCGCGAGCTGGTCGCCGGCGACGAGGTCCCGCAGCGCCCGGCCACCGACTACAAGGCCAAGCCGCAGAACACCGCGATCCGCGCCTTCCGCGACGACGTGGTCGCCGCCATCGGCGCGCAGAACCTGGTCGACGTCCGCTCGCCCGACGAGTTCTCCGGCAAGCTGCTCGCCCCGGCCCACCTCCCGCAGGAGCAGTCGCAGCGTCCGGGTCACGTCCCGTCCGCCCGCAACATCCCGTGGTCGAAGAACGCCAACGACGACGGCACCTTCAAGTCGGACGACGAGCTGAAGCAGCTCTACACCGACGAGCAGGTCGACCTGGCGAAGGACACCATCGCCTACTGCCGCATCGGTGAGCGTTCGGCCCTGACCTGGTTCGTCCTGCACGAGCTGCTCGGCGTGGAGAACGTCAAGAACTACGACGGCTCGTGGACCGAGTACGGCTCCCTCGTCGGCGTGCCGATCGAGCTCGGCGCCAACAAGTAAGTCCGCCCCCAACCCCTCAGGAGTACGACATGTGCGGAGCGAAGGCCGGCGGCCCCGACGCCTCGACGATCAAGCCCGGTGAGACCACCATCCAGGGTCACGTGACCCGTGACGGCGAGCCGGTGACGGGCTACGTCCGTCTGCTGGACGCCACCGGCGAGTTCACGGCGGAGGTGCCGACCTCCGCGACGGGCCAGTTCCGCTTCTACGCGGCCGAGGGCACCTGGACCGTACGGGCGCTCGTCCCCGGCGGCACCGCCGACCGCACGGTCGTCGCCCAGCAGGGCGGTCTCGCGGAGGTCGCGATCGCCGTCTGACGGCACCCGCGCCACGCGGCGGCCGAGGGGCCGCACCCACCGGGTTGGACGCCTGGGGTGCGGCCCTTCGGCATGTCCGGATCCCGTGTCCGGATCTACGCTGGAGGTATGTACGCACGGCGGCGGCACGTCTACTTCGCCATGATGGGGACCTGCATCGCGCTCTTCGTCCTGGCCTGGGGCGTCGTGCGCCTGTGGTCCGTGCCGGCCGCGGTGGCCATGTGCGTGGTCGCCATGGTCATCCCGCCGCTGGCCGCGATGGCCGCCAACCGCCGGGGCCCGGACGACCGCTGGTGGGACGATCCGTCCGGCGACCCCAAGTCCGACGAGTGGTGGGACGAGCTGGACGGGAAGAAGGGGCCGCGCTAGACGTCCGCGTTCGGGGAGGATGGCGTGCATGTCCCCGACGAAGCTGTCCACCGTCGTGCTGGACGCGCACGACGCCCACGAACTCGCCGCCTTCTACCTGCGGTTGCTCGGCTACGAGGTGCGGGCCGAGGAACCGCACTGGGTGCTCATCGGCCCGCCGCCCGGCACCGGGGGCACCTCGCTGGCCTTCGAGACGGAGCCCGCGTACGTGCCGCCCGTGTGGCCGTCCCGCCGTCCGGGCGACCAGCAGATGATGCTGCACCTCGACATCGAGGTCGACGACCTGGCCGCGGAGACCGCGCGGGCCGTGGCCGAGGGCGCCCGGCTCGCCGAGTACCAGCCCCAGGACGACGTACGGGTGCTGCTCGACCCGTCGGGGCACCCCTTCTGCCTGTGGACGCGGGCAGGTCAGTAGCCCGTCAGCAGCCCGTCAGCAGCCCGTCAGTAGACGAGCGCCTGCGTGTCGTCGGCGAGGGCCTCCTGCACGAAGACCTGCGCGCCCGCGATCCGCACGCCCTCGATGACGTCCTTCTCGGTCAGGTCGCGACGGGCCGCGCACTGGGTGCACAGCGTCACCCGGCCGCCCGCCAGGAGCGAGTCGAGCAGGTCCGGGAGCGGCGCGGCGTGCGGCAGTTCGAACTCCGCGGCCCGGCCCGGCACCGCGAACCACGCGGACTCGCCGGTCAGCCACAGCGAGACGTCGACCCCGCTGGCCACGGCCACCGCCGCCACCGTGAACGCCTGAGAACACCGCTCGGGCGCGTCCGCCCCCGCCGTCACCTTGATCACGAGCTTCTTCGCCATGGCCGAATCGTAATCAACGGCGCCACAACCCCGGGCCGGGGCCATGGGTCTCCTGTGCGCACGCCTGATCGATTGCGTACTACACGTTCTGTGGGGGGACGTCTTGGAACCGGAACTGGAACCGGAAGAAGCAGAAGCGGAAGAGGAAGAGGAAGCCGGAAGACCGGCCGCGGCAGAAGAGGACTCGGCAGAAGAGGACTTGGCCGAAGAGGGCTTGGCAGAAGAGGCCGCACCCCGGCCGCGTCGGCGCGGGCGCCGCACCGCACTGCTCATCTGTGCCGCCGCCGTCCTGGGCCTCGTCGCCGGCACCTGCACGGGGTACCTCGTGCAGGCCGACCGTGCGCCGACGAGGCTGCCGTCGCTCGCGCAGCCCCTGCACGCACCCGCCGAGGGCCGAACGCCGAAGCGGCTGCCGGCCGCACAGGACCGCAGGGTGCGGACCGACGGCGACCTGCGCGAGCTGCTGCTGGAGAAGCCGCGCGGGACGAAGGACGCCGAGTGGCTGGAGGGCACCGACGGCTGGATGGACCTCGCGTCCTACGCCGAGACCTTTGAGCAGCCGGGCGAGGGTTTCGAGGAACAGCTGGAGCAAGAGTTCCGGCGGGCGGCCGTCACCGCCTGGGACGGCGACTCCTACTCCGTGGAGATCCGGCTGGTCCAGTTCCGCCAGGAGGACGTCCTCGCGGCCGCCGAGTCCAGTGAACGGGCGCAGTACTGGGTGATGCAGGGTCCGGAGTCCGACGGCTGGGCGATTCCCGGGACCGGGGACGGGATGGCGTACGTCTTCGAGGAGCCGGAGACCGAGCCCGGCTACGTGCCCGTGTACACCGCGGAGGCGCACGCCCGGCGGGGTGACGTCGTGATGGAGATCTGGATCAGCGGCGAGAAGCGGGTCGACAAGAAGATGATCATGGATCTGGCGAAGCGGCAGATGGAGCGGCTGTGAACGAGAACCCGCAGGAGCCGGCCCCGTCGGCTCCGGAGCCCACCGAGAAGCGGCCCGGGCGCGGGCGCCGGGCCGTCGTCATCGGCTGCGGTGCTCTGCTGGCCGCCGCCGTCGTCGCGGGCACCGGATACACCGTCGTGACCGTGAACGGCGCCGACCGGGACGCGGGCGCGCCCGTCTGGACACTCCCGGAGGCCGCGCCCGCGAAGAAGGCACCGGCGGCGAAGGCCACCGGCCTGGCCCAGGTGCTGGTGCCGTTCCGGAGCGACGGCTGGTCGCGCGGTCCCGACATCGGGGAGTTCGGCTCGGACGCCACGCTGACCGGCGCCCAGGCCACCGCCCTGCGCAAGGAGTCGCTGGCCGGCCTGCCCCGTTCGGAGCGCAAGGAGCTGGAGAAGGAGATCGACCGCCGCCGCATCACCGGCATCGCGATGCGCAACTACGCCGGTACCGGGACGTTCACCTCCGACGGGGTGACGGGATCCGCCACGGTGACCATCGTGCTGGCGCGCATGGAGAACCGGTCGGCCGTCCGGTCCATGGCGGACGGCCAGAACGAGTTCTTCGAGGCGCTGGACGTCTTCCGTGAGGGCCCGCGGATCAAGGGCCACAAGGACGCCCGCTGCTTCCGCCTGCCCGGCGAGTCCGACGACGACCTCGACATGATGTTCTGCGCCGCCCACGAGGGAGACGTGCTGGTCACCGCCACGGCCGACGGGATGCGGCCGTTCGACACCCAGGGCGTGACCGCCCTGCTGACCGAGCAGCTGAACCGTATCGCCGAGCCCGGGAGGTCCGTGTGACCGAGCAGACCACTTCTCCGGCCCCCGTGCTGCCGCCGATGCCGGACACCCCGCCGCCGGTCCCGGACCCGCGTCCGGCACCCGTGAAGCGGGACCGCCGCGTCCTGCGGGCCGTGCTGCGCTGGACCGCGGCTGTCGCCGTCCTCGCGGCCGTGGGATCGGTGACGGCGTACGGCGTCACCCGCCTGGAGCGGACGGACGTACCGGGGCTGGCGACCGCGACGGACGGGCGATGGGACTACCCGGCGCTCACCGCGGCCCCCCTGCCGTCCGGCAGCCCGGGACCGTTCGCCGACGAGAACAAGGCGGGCGCCCACTACGCCGATCCGCGCGACCTCCTGCTGCCGGCCCCCGAGGGCGCGAAGGCCGACAGGGCGCTGCGCGGGAAGGACGGCTGGCTGGCGACGGACGTCTACCTCAAGGAGTACCGGGAGGAGTTCGACCGTGACGAGCTGCGGCAGATGCTCGTCGACGAGGGCCTGCGGCACATCGCCGCCCGCGGCTGGACCACCCCGGACGGCACGCACACGCGGATCTACCTGCTGCACTTCGACACGGCGGCCGTGGTGGACGAACTCCAGTTCACCCACGTCGCGCCGTTCGTCAAGCCGGCCTACGCGGTGCGCGGTACGGACGACTCCGTCCCCGACGAGGACTTTCCGGTCAAGGCCCAGCTCGGCGACCTCGCGTACTCCGTCTACACCGAGCCCGAGCCCTACGGTGCCGAGCAGGTCCGGCAGGCCTACCTCGGGGCCGGTGACATCCTGGCCGTGGTGCTGCAGAGCCGGAAGGGGGGCGCCCCGGCCGTGCCCTTCCAGCAGACCGTCGCGCTGCAGAGCCGGCTGCTCGCCTGACCGCGACGGAGTACCTCGCAGGGAAGGCCGGGGCCCGGCCGCGTAAGCTGGGCCCCGGCCCTGTCGTATGCCCCCCGCTCAAGGAGCACCCCGTGGAGATCTTCTTCGAAGCCCTGCTGGTCCTGGTCTGCGTCGGCGTTCTCGCCTTCGCCGGTCTGACCGTGAAGAAGCTGTACCAGGGCCAGCGCTGATCCCCGACGCCAGGAAGTACCGCTCATCATGATCGAGATCCCGTCCGACCTGCACAAGGACCTCGTACCGCTCGTCTTCCTGCTCGGCGACTGGGCCGGCGCGGGCGTGCACGACTTCCCGGGCGACGAGAAGTGCAACTTCGGGCAGGAGGTCTCCTTCACCCATGACGGCCGGGACTTCCTGGAGTACCGCTCGCACACCTGGGTGCTCGACCAGGACGGCAACAAGGTCCGCCCGCTGGAGTCCGAGTACGGCTTCTGGCGCATCGACGCGAACCGCAGGGTCGAGGCCACGATGACCCGCGACGACGGCGTCATCGAGATCTGGTACGGCGAGCTGGCCGACCAGAAGCCGCAGATCGACCTGGTCACCGACGCGGTGGCCCGCACCGCCGCCTCTCGGCCCTACACCGGCGGCAAGCGGCTGTACGGCTACGTCAAGAGCGACCTGATGTGGGTCGGCGAGAAGCAGACCCCCGAGGTCGAGCTGCGCCCCTACATGTCGGCGCACCTGAAGAAGGTCGTCACCCCGGAGGACGTCGAGCGCTGGGCGAAGGCCCTGCCGGACGACATGCCGGACGACGGGATCGCTTTCTTCAAGTAGTCACCGGTTCGTCCGTTCACCCGTGCCAGACGATGGTGCAAACATAGACGCACTCGTGCCGGGGGACCGCGAGAAACTGGATGAAGCCACGTCCGCCGAAGATGGGGAAGTTCCGTAATCCGCCGGGCTTCCCCTCCGGTCGGCTGCCCGCGCCCTCGGCGTCAGACCCGAGGGCGGCGATCTCGGTGGCGATGCGCTCCACCTCGGCCACGACACCGACCGGCAGTCCGGCCGTGAGGTACTCCTCGCTCGGGTTGTAGTCCCACTTCCAGTCGCTCACAGGCCGACCTCCGCCTCCGCCGCGGCGTGGATCTCCCGGATCTCGGCGATGGCCTCCGCCGGATCCTCCGTTCCGGCGCTCACCACCTCTTCCAGGTGTCGCAGACGTGCGGCGAGAGGCGGTCGGCGCTGGATCGCCACGAACACTCCCCAGGTGTGGACGAAGGTGCGCAGCGGTGCGAGGGACTGGTTCTGCTGCGCGCTGGTGGTCGCCTCGACGAGATCCTGGACGAAGGCGGGCACCCGGCTCGGCGTCAGCTTCTCGACCGCGGCGCGAAGTGCCTCGGGGGTGAGAGCGGGCATGGGGATGAGGGGCTCGGTGAGCGGTTCCGGGCGGTGTGCGGTCACGGGAGGGTCCTCCGGATCAAGTGCCGGTGCTGGTGTCGACGGTACCGACCGCGGCGAGAGCCGGGATCGCTTTCTTCAAGTAGTCCTAGACTCATGGGTGTGGTGAGCACCGACTGGAAGAGCGACCTCAGGCAGCGCGGCTACCGGCTGACCCCGCAGCGGCAGCTGGTGCTCGAAGCCGTCGACACCCTCGAACACGCGACACCCGACGACATCCTCGGCCAGGTGCGGAAGACGGCGTCGGGTATCAACATCTCCACCGTCTACCGCACGCTGGAGCTGCTGGAGGAGCTGGGACTGGTCAGCCACGCCCACCTCGGGCACGGCGCGCCCACCTACCACCTGGCTGACCGGCACCACCACCTCCACCTGGTCTGCCGGGACTGCACCGAGGTGATCGAGGCCGACGTCTCGGTGGCCGCAGACTTCACCGCGAAGCTCCGCGAGGAGTTCGGCTTCGACACCGACATGAAGCACTTCGCGATCTTCGGCCGGTGCCGCGACTGCACCCTGAAGGGTTCAACTACCGAGTCGTAGGCTAGGCGTATGAAGAGCCCCCTGCTGTCCCTGCCCGGCGCCGTCCCCGCCGAGGGCGTGGACGAAGGCGTCGCCGCCCACTACGGCGACCTGTTCCGCGAGCAGCGTGCCCTCGCCGACGGCACCGGCTTCGTCGACCTCTCCCACCGCGGTGTCCTCACCGTCGCGGGCGACGACCGGCTGGCCTGGCTGCACCTGCTGCTCACCCAGCACGTCAGCGACCTGCCGGCCGGAGAGGCCACCGAAGCGCTGATCCTCTCCGCGAACGGCCACATCGAGCACGCCCTGTACCTGGTCGACGACGGCACCACCACCTGGGCCCACGTGGAGCCAGGCAGCCAGGAGGCGCTGATCGCCTACCTGGAGTCGATGAAGTTCTTCTACCGGGTCGAGGTCGCCGACCGCACCGCCGACACCGCGGTCGTGCACCTGCCCGCCGGCTCCATCACCGAGGTCCCCGCGGGCGTCGCCGTCCGCGAGACGCCGTACGGCCGTGATCTCTTCCTGCCGCGGGAACGGCTGGAGGCGTTCGCCGACGGGGCCGGTCCCGCGGCCGGGATCCTCGCCCACGAGGCGCTGCGGGTCGAGCAGCACCGGCCGCGGCTGGGTTTCGAGACCGACCACCGGACCATCCCGCACGAGCTGGGCTGGATCGGCACGGCCGTGCATCTCCAGAAGGGCTGCTACCGCGGCCAGGAGACCGTCGCCCGGGTGCAGAACCTCGGCAAGCCGCCGCGCCGCCTGGTCTTCCTGCACCTGGACGGCAGCGAGGTGCACCTGCCGCCGGCCGGGGCGGAGATCCGGCTCGCGGACGACGGGCCCGAGGGCCGCAAGATCGGCTTCGTCACCACGTCCGTACGCCACCACGAACTGGGTCCGGTCGCCCTCGCCCTGGTCAAGCGGAACGTGCCGGTGGACGCCCGGCTGACGGCCGAGGACACGGCCGCCGCCCAGGAGACGGTCGTGGAACCCTGAGCCTTTGCGCTCAGACCTCCACCAGGACCGTGAACGGGCCGTCGTTCGTCAGCGACACCCGCATCTGCGCGCCGAACCGGCCCGTCGCCACGGTCGCGCCCAGCGAGCGCAGCTGGGCGACGACCTCGTCGACGAGCGGTTCGGCGACGTCGCCGGGCGCCGCCGCGTTCCAGGTGGGGCGGCGTCCCTTGCGGGCATCGCCGTAAAGGGTGAACTGGCTGATCACCAGGAGCGGTGCGCCGAGGTCGCTGCACGACTTCTCGTCGTGCAGGATCCGCACCGACCAGAGCTTGCGGGCCAGCTGGGCCGCCTTCTCCTTGGTGTCCTCGTGGGTGACGCCGACCAGGACGCACAGCCCCGCGCCGTCGATCGCCCCCACGGTCTCGCCGTCCACGACGACACTCGCGCCGTCCACCCTCTGCACCACTGCACGCATCCCGCCATGATGCCGTGCGCCCCCAGGGTCGGAGCGGGCGGGCCCGTACGGGGCTTTTTCTGCCACCTACCCCCCCATCTGGGGCCGATCGTGGGCACTCGGTCACATAGCGGCCATGCGGGGTGGCACGATGCTTCCCAGACGCCGGGCGAGGGGACGGTAGGGCACATGAGCACACCGAGTACGGGACAGTCCCTCGGGACAGTCGCGTTCACATGTCCGGGTGGCCTGGAGGCGCCCCGGCCGCCCGTGCAGCGCACGGACAGCCCGGAGCTGCCGGCCGAGCCCCCGGAGCACGACCTGAGCGCGCTGAGCCTGCCGGAGCTGCGCACGCTCCGCCGGGACGCGCAGCGCGAGGAGGCGGACCTCAGCTATGTACGACGGCTGCTGCAGGGGCGTATCGACATCCTCCGCGCCGAGCTGGCGGGGAGGGGGCCGACGGCCGTGGTGACCACCGCGGTGACCGGGTCCGTGGTGGAGCGGCTGTCGGAGATCCTGGCCGACGCCCCGGCGCGGCAGCGCTCCTCCGCCCGGCACGTGACGCTGGGCACCCCGCGGAGCGAGGAGTGCAGGCGGCTGGCGGCGGAGATGCTGGGCGAGGTGGAGCTGTCGGACCTGACGGCCCGCACCGACACCGAGCTGACCAACGGGATGGGCCGGCTCGTGCGCTACGAGCAGCAGGTCTCCCGGGACCGGCAGCGGCTGCAGCGCACGGCGGACGGCTGCAGCGCGGAGATCGCACGCCGGTACCGTGAGGGGGAAGCACAAGTCGACGACCTGCTCGTGTGACGCGGAGGGCGGCGGTCCGCGCCGCCCTCCGGTCCGGTGATCCCGGGCCGTCGCCGCGGCGGGTCACCCGTCCGGAAGGCCACCGCCGATGCCCGCGCCCCAGCCGACGCAACCGTCCCAGCCGTCCCAGCTGCCTCAGACGGAGCAGTCCGCCCCCACCTCCGCCCTCTCGCCCGTCGTGCCGCCCGTCCTCGCCGAGGTCGTCCGGTCCGGCTTCGTCGAGGGGCGGCACCGGGGCAGTCTGGTCGTCCTGGGCTCGGACGGGGCCGTGGAGCTGGCGCTCGGTGAGGTGACGGCGCCGGTCTTCCCGCGCTCCGCCAACAAGCCGATGCAGGCGGCGGGCGTGCTGCGGGCCGGTCTCGACCTCGCGGGGGAGCGGCTGGCGCTGGCCTCCGCGAGCCACTCCGGAGAACCGTTTCACCGCGACCTGGTCCGCAAGATGCTCGCCGAGTACGGCCTCGACCCGGCCCAGCTCCGGTGCCCGCCCGACCTGCCGCTGGACGCCGAGGAGCGGGACACCTACCTCGCCTCGGGCGCGGTGCCCGACCGGGTCACCATGAACTGCTCCGGCAAGCACACCGCGATGCTCGCGGTCTGCGCGCAGCGGGGCTGGCCGCTGGAGACGTACCTCGACCCCGAGCACCCGCTCCAGCGCACCATCCACAGGGTTGTGGAGGACGCGGCGGGCGAGCCGGTCGCCGCCGTCGGCACGGACGGGTGCGGGGCGCCGCTGATGGCGATCAGCCTCGTGGGTCTCGCCCGCGCCTTCCGCTCCTTCGTGGGCGCCGAGCCCGGCACGGCGGAGCGGCGGGTCGCCGACGCGATGCGCGCCCACCCCGAGTACGTCGCCGGCACCCGCCGGGCCGACACCTGGCTGATGCGGGAGGTGCCCGGCAGCCTCTCCAAGATGGGCGCCGAGGCCGTCCAGGCGGTGGCCCTGCCGGACGGCCGCGCCCTCGCCTTCAAGGTCGAGGACGGCGCGACGCGGGCCCTGGGCCCGGTCCTGGCCCGCACGCTGACGCTGCTCGGTGTGGAGGGGGACGTGGTCGACCGCATCGGCCGTACGCCGCTGCTCGGCGGCGGGCGCGAGGTGGGGGAGATCCGGGCGGCCTTCTGAGGGCCCGCGCCGGCTCCCGCACAGCCCGCGCCGGCACCCGCGCCGGCCCGCCCGCGCCGGCCTGCCCGCGCCGGCCCCCTCACCGGCCGCAAATCCGCGCGACGCCGGTGCGCCGGCCGACCTACGGTGAGCCCATGACCAGCCGCACCGACATAGACGTACGTCCCATCACCGAGGCCGACTTCCCCGACTGGAACCGCGCCCTGAACACCGGTTTCCTCATGCCGCCCGCGGTGGCCGCGGCGCAGTTGGAGGCCCGTCGCGAGCAGTTCGTGCCGGGCCGGTCGCTCGGCGCCTTCGACGGGGAGCGCTGTGTGGCGACCTTCCGGTCCTTCGGCCAGGAGGTCACCGCCGTCGGGGGCGCCCTCGTCCAGGCCGACGCGGTCTCCAACGTCACGGTCACCGCGACCCACCGGCGCCGCGGCCTGCTGACCCGGATGATGGCGCGGGACCTGGCGGCGGCGAAGGAGCGCGGGGACGTCGTCGCCACGCTGATCGCGGCCGAGTACCCGATCTACGGCCGGTACGACTTCGGACCCGCCACCACCATGACCGAGTGGGCGGTCGACGTCCCGCGGGCCGGGCTCGACCCGCGCTGGGCGGGCCCGGCGGACGGCGGGCGGATCGACCTGGTGGACGGCGAGGACGTGCGCAAGGCCGGCCCCGGGCTGCACGAGCGGGTGCGCCGGTCCCAGCCGGGCGCGGTCAGCCGCCCCGAGCTGTGGTGGCGGGCGCGGACCGGCGTCGTCAACACCAACGGCACTCCGTGGACCGAGCCCTTCTACGCCGTGTACCGCGCGGCGGACGGCGAGGTCGAGGGCATGGTCTCGTACCGGGCCGACGACCACTGGGGCGACGCCAAGCAGCCGATGGAGACGGCGACCGTCGACTGGCTGCTGGCCGCGACGCCCGCCGCCGAGCGCGCGCTCTGGCACTACCTGTGCTCGATCGACTGGATCACGACGGTGAAGAGCGGCTGGCGGGCCCCCGACGACCTGCTCCCGCACCTCCTGCCGGACCCGCGCGCGGCGAGGATCGTCACGCAGGCGGACTGGCTGTGGGTGCGGATCCTGGACGTCGTGCGGGCGCTGGAGGCGCGGACGTACGAGGGGCGCGGGTCGGTGGTGCTGGAGACCGTGGACCGGGGAGGGCCGGCCGGCGGGCGGTGGCGGCTGGAGGCCGGGCCGGACGGGGCGTCCTGCGCGCCGACCACCGAGAGCGCCCATCTCGTGCTCGACGTGGGCGAGCTGGGGGCGCTGTGGCTGGGCGACGAGTCGGCGGTGCGGCTGGCGGCGCTCGGCCGGGTGCGGGAAGAACGAGCGGGCGCCGCCCGTGTGGTCGACGCCCTGCTGCGTACGTCCAGGCGGCCTTGGTGCCCGGACATGTTCTGAGGCCGCTCCCTTCTGCCGGTGACGGTGGACGTGCGCATCCGTAGCGCGTGCTCTTCGGTTGTGTTGTCGTACCGCTGTTCGGTTGTGGTTGTTGTTCCGTGGTGCCTTCGTGCGGTGGTGCCGACTGACTGTCCGGGCTCCCGGCTCCCCTCCGGAAGGGGGCCCGGACAGCAGTACGTCGGTATCAACCGGACTGGGCGAGCAGCATCACGAGGATCACCGCGCCCACACCGCCGATCATGGTGTTCTTCGCCTTGATGCCGATGGACAGCGCGACGAACGCGATGATGCCCATCGGCCCGTACTTCCATTGCACGAGCTGCTCGAAGCCGATGGCCAGAGCGGCGACGACGATGGCGATGAGCGGCATGGTGGACCCCCTGTTCACCGTGGTGGCCAACCCCCGTAAGGTCCGACCACGTTGCTCAAGTTGGCTGCCAACTTCACTGTACTTATCTCCGCTTGGATGCGTCTCATAACCACCTTTCCGCGAACTGCCCAAAGATGGCGCGAAGTTGTAGTGTTTGGTCGTGGAGCGGGAACATGCCCCCGTCAATGGGCGGGAGAGACCGCAGCGGCCACCGGCAACACATCGCGAGGTGGCCGACGAACTGCGCGCCCGGATCAGGTCCGGTCGGCTGCGGTCGGGCCAGCGCATGCCCACCCAGGCCCAGTTGGCCGAGGAGTTCGGCGTGGAGCGCGGCGTCGTACGCCAGGCCCTGCGCGTCCTCCAGTCGGAACGTCTGCTCACCAATGTGTCCAAGGGGAGCCCCGCGACCGTCGCGCCCGGCCTCCACGGCGCCCCGACCGGCCCTCCGGCGCCGCCGATGCCCACCACCGTCGCCCTCGCGCCACGGATCGCGGAGGCCTTCGCCGCCCCGCACGTGGAGATCGACGCCCTGTGTCTGACCTCCGTCTCCCTGACCCTCGCCCTCGGTGAATCGCTGCGCCAGATCCACGCGGGGCGACTGAAACCGGCCAAGGTCGACGTCCGCGTCCTGCTGCCGAGCCGCGACATCGACCTGGCCTTCCCGGTGCCGGTGGGCGGCGGCGGGGCCGGCGACCCGGTGCACGAGCGGTGGCTGGCCATGCGCAACGCCCAGGGCCAGGTGCTCCGGCACAACCTGCTGAGCCTCAGGGCCACGCACGGCATCGACGTGCGCGTCTCCTTCCGCGCGCTGCCCTTCACCCCGCCGGTGAAGCTCTACCTGCTCAACGGCGAGGAGGCGCTCTTCGCGTACTACACGCTCAGCCGGCGCGAGCGGGAGGTCGGTCACGAGCGGCTGGAGATGTACGACGCGGAGGGCGTCCGCTCGACGCTGTTCGCCTTCGACCAGCGCGGCGGCCTGCGCGACGGCGTGTTCGTGAAGCAGTCCCGGCTGTGGTTCGACGCGCTGTGGGGGACGATCAGCTCGGAGCTGACGCTCACGGGCTGACCGCCCCCGGTCACAGCGCGGGCCCCGCGACCAGGAGGGCCAGCAGGATCGCGCCGGCGGAGCTGACGGACGGGCTCTTCGCCTTGATGCCGATGGTGAGCATGAGCAGTCCGATGATCCCGGTGGCGCCGTACTGCCACTGGACGAACTGCTCGAAGGCGATGACGAAGACCGTGGAGACCAGGGCGAGGACAGGCATGGTGTTTCTCCCCCCTTCGGGAAGTCCGGCACGTTCTGGAAGGTAAACTTCCGCCAACTGGACTAAGTTGGCAACCAACTCTGTCTATGTTGTCCCCACTTGGCGACTACCTATAAACAAGTTTCAAACAACTCCCGGTAGGTAGGTCGAAGTTGTAGCGTTTGGTCGTGACTCAGGAGAACGTGTCCGTGAACGGCAGCAGAAGACTCTCGGCCCAGGAGATCGCCGACGTCCTGCGGGAGCGGATCCGCGGCGGAGACCTCAAGGCGGGCGACCGCCTGCCCACCCAGGCCGAGCTGGCCGACGAGTTCGGCGTGGAGCGCGGCACGGTGCGCCAGGCCCTGCGTGCCCTCCAGGAGGACGGTCTCCTCACCAACGTCAGCAAGGGCAGCCCGCCGCGCATCGCCGAGCCCGCCACCTCCCGGGGCGAGCCGCAGCCGACGATGGTCTCGCTCGGGCCGCGGCTGGCGGCGGCGTTCGCGGCACCGCGCGTGCGGGTCGACGTCGTGTGCCACACCTCGGAGACGCTGATGCTGGCCCTCAGCGAGCCGCTCCGTCTGATCCACGAGGGCCGCATCCGGCCCGAGGCCATCGACTTCCGCGTCCTGATGCCCTCGCGCGACATCGAGCTGGCCTTCCCCGTCCTGGTGGAGGACGAGGAGGACGACCCGGTCCACCAGCGCTGGCTCCAGATGCGCAACGCCCAGGCCCGGGTGCTCCAGCACAACCTGCACGCCGTGCGCTCCACCCACCGCGTCGACGTGCACATCGCCTTCCGCGCCCTGCCGTTCACCCCGCCGATGAAGCTCTACCTGCTCAACGGCGAGGAGGCGCTCTTCGGCTACTACATGCTGACCCGGCGCGAGGAGGAGTACGAGAGCCGGACGCTGGAGATGTACGACGCCCTCGGCTCCCAGTCGCTGCTCTTCTCCTTCCTGAAGCGGGCGGGTCATCGGGACGCCGTGTTCGTGGAGGAATCACAGAAGTGGTTCGACGCCCTCTGGGAAACCATCACCACTGACATGACACTCTCCTAGTGACTCCTGATACGGATCAGACGGAACCGGTGACCGAGCGGGCCGGCGGCCTGGGGGACCTGGTCGGGGGTGCCCGCGTCGTCCTGTGGGACTTCGACGGCCCCATCTGCAGACTGTTCGCGGGATACTCCGCCGACCGGGTGGCGGGCGAACTGGTGGACTGGCTGGAACGGCTGGGCCTCAAGGGGATGCTGACCGAGGAGGAGCAGGTCCACCCCGACCCGCACGTCCTGCTGGGTGCGGTCAACCGCCGGCGCCACGACAGCGACCTGGTCGCCGACTTCGAGGAGCGGCTGACCCGGGAGGAACTGCGCGCCGTACCGACCGCGTGGCCGACCGCGTACGCGGACCCGCTGATCCGCACCTGGGCGGCGCTCGGGGTCGGGCTGGCGGTGACGACCAACAACTCGCCCCGGGTGGTGGGCGAGTACCTCGCCACGCGCGGCCTGCTGGACTGCTTCGCCCCGCACATCTACGGCCGCACCCGGGACCTGCACCTGCTCAAACCCGACCCCTACTGCCTCAACCGCGCCCTCAGCGCCATGGGGGTGGCTCCCGCGCAGGCGCTGATGGTCGGGGACACCACGTCCGACCTCACCGCCGCCCAGCGGGCCGGGGTGCCGTTCCTGGGCTACGCGCGCAACGAGGAGAAGGCGAAGGCCCTCAGGGAGGCGGGCGCGGAGACGGTCGTCGACTCCCTGCAGCCGGTCCTGCGGCTGCTGTGGGAGGACGCGGCGGGGCGGGTGCACGTGTGAGCCGCGGGTGCTGCATGAGCGTGGAACGCGGTGCGGGAGGCGGCAGGGAGTTCGAGCGCGTCCTGGGGGCGCTGCGCGGGCAACTGGCCGACGGCACCTACGGACTGCACGCGACCCTCCCGGCCCAGCGCGAGCCGGCCGGTGCGTTCGGCGTCACGCTCGACACCGTGCAGCGGGTGCTCGGCGAGCTGAAGTCGGAGGGCTGGGTCGAGTCCCGGCAGGGCAGCGGGACCCGGGTGATCAAGCTCCCCATCCACGCGGCGGTCCGCCCGAAGACGGAGCCGGCACCGGTACGGGTCTCGCTCGGCCCCTTCGTCGCACGCGCCTTCGACCGGCCGGACGTGCGGCTCGACGTGTTCACCCTGACCTCGGAGAGCCTGGACGCGCACATCCGGCTCCAGGCGGAACGGATCCGGGCGGAGGAGATCGAGCCCGCCGGCATCACCCTGCGCATGCTGCTGCCCTCTGAGGGACTGGAGCTGCCGTATCCGCGCCCCAGGACGGCCCCGGACGGCCCCGGAGGCGAGGACTCCGCTCAGCGGCTGCGGGAGCGCTTGCAGCTCCGCTTTCGCGACATCACCGAGCGCCACACGGCTTCGCTGGTCGCGGCCCTGCGCGACCTGAGGACCGAGGGGCTGGTGCCGTCCGTGGACGTGGAGGTCCGGCACGTGCCGCTGGTGCCCACCTTCAAGCTCTACCTGCGCCCGGAGGCGGAGGCCCTCCACGGGCCGTACGAAGTCGTGGAGAGGACGATCCTGCTGGACGACGGCACCGAGGTCGAGGCACTGGACGTCCTGGGCCTGGGCTCGGTGCTGACCCGGCACGTGCACGACGAGGGGGACGCGGGCTCGGCGGGCTCGCTGTTCGTGCAGAGCATGCAGGCCTGGTTCGACTCGTGCTGGGAGCTGCTGGCCGACCCGGTCCGACCGGCGAACGTCCATCGGGAGTAGCGGTTCGCCCGTTCCGGTCACCCGAGTTGCCCCTGGGCGTCCCGAATACTGGAGTACTCACAGCGGACCGTGGGACGTGGCTGTACTGTGTGGCCACTTTCTTCGTCGCGGCGGAGATCTGGCGCGTGGCACGTCCCTCCTGGAGCACTCTGTGAGTCGTCCCTCCCCGCTCGGCAGTCCGGCGCTGGAGCGGGCGGCGGACGACGCGTTCGACCGGTTCCTGGCCTCGGCGACGGCGCTCGGGAAGTTCGGCCGGGGGCACCACAACCTGAACTACATGGTGCGGCCGCTGACCGAGGGGGACTCCAGGCTGGTCGCCGCCGAGCGCGGCGCGCGGGTCACCGTACGCAAGCGCATCCCCTCGGCGCTGCCGGTGGTGATCCGCACCTGGCAGGACGAGGCAGACCTGCTCAACCGGATCTGGGGGGTGCTGCACAACGTCCCGCGCTGCCTGGCCAAACACCGCGACGTCGTCGTCCTCAGCTATGTCGAGGGCGTGCCCCTGTCGAGCATCTGCCCCAACGACACGCCGGTCGACCACGACCTGATCGTCGCGCTGGCCGGGCTGCTGGCGGACATGACGCAGGTGCGCCGGCAGCACCTGCCGCCGCTGCCCGCGTACTGGCCGCGGTCGAGCCGGGACGGCGGGGCCTTCCTCAAGGCGCTGGCGTTCGCGGCGGACGAGCAGATCAGGCGGCGCAACCGGGCCGACTTCGGGGGACTGTTCGCCATGCTGGGTATTCCGGAGGACGCCCTGGTCCGGTTCGCCGAGCGGGTGCCCACGCTGGTCAGCCGGCCGTTCAGCCTGGTCCACACGGACCTGCACCGCGACAACGTGATCGTCTCCTACGCCGGGGACCCGCCGCTGATCTGCGTCGACTGGGAGCTGGCCAGCTACGGCGACCCCCTGCACGACCTCGCCACGCACCTGGTGCGGATGCGCTACCCCGACCACCAGTGGCCGGAGGTCGTCGAGGCCTGGCGCAAGGTGATGGGGGAGCGGCGCGGCAAGGCGGTCAACGGCCTGGACCGGGATCTGAGGCACTACGTCGCCTTCGAGCGGGCCCAGTCGGTCTATCCGGACGTCATGCGGGCGGCGAAGTCGCTGGGGGACTCCTTCGACCAGCGCGACCTGGACGCCGCGACCCGGGCGGTGCGCAGGGCGCTGCTGGCGGCCGAAGAACCGTTGCGGCTCAAGAGCGTGCCGGACGAGCCGGCCATCGAGCGCATCCTCTTCCGGTGGCACGAGTCCCGGGGGGTGCGGTCCAGCCGCGAACGGAAGCTGTCCCAGATCGTGTGGCAGCGCGACCAGCGGGTGCCGGTCCGTGGTGACTTCCCCCTGTGGGCGGTCAGCCGGGCGCTGCTCGAGGAGGGTGCGGCCTCCGCCGAGCGGGTCTTCAAGGGGACGGCCCACCAGAACACGGTCGTGAACGTCGAGGGCGTCGACCTTCCCGTCGTGGTGCGGCGCAAGGTCGCCATCAAGGAAACCCGGGAACGCAGGTTCCTCAGCGAACACGCCGTCCTGGGGGCGATCGAGACCTCCGGGGCTCGCGTACGGGCACCGCGCGTCCTGGCCCTGGGCACCAGTGGGCTGAGCGAGCTGTTCACCATCCACTCCTACGAGGGCCCGGCGGACGGCTTCGGTCCGCCGGAGCACCCGGCACAGGGGTTGAGTCCGTACGAGGCGGACGACCTGGTGGACCAACTGGGCGAGCTGACCCAGGTCGATTGCGGAGCGCTGGACCCCCTGAACAGGGCCGCCTTCTTCCCGTTTCTGCGCGGTGAGCTGGTCCGGCTGGTGGGCGAGCTGCCCAAGGCGACGATGGAACTGGCCCAGGAACTCGGGCTGCCGGACAACGTGCGACTGGGGCAGATTCTCACCCGCCACACCCTGAGCCGACGCAGTCCCGTGCTGCTCCACGGCGACCTCAACCCCTGGAATCTGGTGCGCCGACCGGACCGGGGTGGTCTGACGCTGATCGACTGGGAGATGGCGATGGTGGGCGATCCCCTGTACGACCTCGTGCGCCACATGCACCTGACCCCCACCCGGCCCGAGATCCGGGACCGGATGTTCCGTCGCTGGGAGCGTCGGCTGCCCCTCGACTGCACCCGCGACTGGCAGGCCGACTGGCGGGTGTACCGGTGGATCGAGACCGTCCGCTCCGCCTACATCGATCTCGACCGCCTGGTGACCCGCGCGAGCCTGGACGCCCCCAACGTCAAGCGCGCCGTCCAGAGCTACGCGATGACCCTGGCCGAGGCCACGGCGGCCCTGGGGCTGCCGGACAAGTCCATGGCCAATCCCTATCTCGCCCGCGCACTGCCGCACGGCGGAGAACCGAGCGCGAGCACGGTCAGGTTGCCGGCGGACGTCTGATCCGCCACCGGCACTTCGAGGCGGCGCCCTCGGCGTAGGGTCGTCGCATGGTGGAGAGCGGGCTGCGGGAGCGGAAGAGGCAGCGGACGTTGCAGGTGCTGTCGGACGTCGCCGTCGGGCTCTTCCTGGAGAAGGGGTTCGACGCGGTGTCCGTCGCGGAGGTGGCCGCCGCGGCCGAGGTGTCCAAGCCGACGCTCTTCCGGTACTTCCCGGCGAAGGAGGACCTCGTCCTGCACCGCATCGCCGACCACGAGGACGAGGCGGCGCGGGTCGCGGGGCAGGGGCCGGATCCGCTCGACGCGCTGCGGCTCCACTTCCTGGCGGGTCTGGAGCAGGGCGACCCGGTGACCGGGCTCAACGACCGTCCCGCCGTACTGGACTTCCACCGGCTGCTCTACGGCACGCCCGCCCTCGTCGCCCGGATGCACACGCAGCTCGAACGGTCCGAGGCCGCCCTCGCGCGGGTGCTCGGCGGTGATCTGGAGGCCCGGCTGGCCGCCGGTCAGATCATCGCCGTACAGCGGATCCTCGCGCTGGAGAACTGGCGGCGGATCGCGGCCGGGGAGCGGGTGGCGGACGTGCGGCCGGACGCGGTGGCGGCGGCGGAGCGGGCGTTCGGGGGGCTGGCGGCCGGGCTGCCGGGCTTGGCTGTTACTCGGTAAGTAATTTAACTCGGTTACGTAATCCGGTACGGTTGCTGGAATGACGTCGACCGAGCCCGCTCTCCAGCACGCCCTCGCCCTCGAACGCGCCCACCACGAGCACTGCCGGGACGTCCTCGCCGCCATGGTCGACGGGGCCCGGGAGCACGTCGTCACCGGCGAGGAGGTCTCCGCCTCCGGCGCCGACGCCGAGGTGCTGGGGTACCGGCTGCGCAGCCGGGCCAAGGAACTGCGCGAGCTGCCCGAGGGCCCGCTGTTCTTCGGGCGGCTGGACTTCGCGGAAGCGCAAGCGGAGGCGGAAGCGGAAGCGAGGGTGGAAGCGGGGGCGGAAGCGGAAGCGTCGGAGGCCGAGGCGCCGGTGCTGCATCTCGGGCGGCTGCGGATCAGCGAGCATCCCGCCTCCCCGCCCCTCGTCGTCGACTGGCGCGCCCCCGTCTCCCGCGCCTTCTACCAGGCCACCGCGGGCGACCCCCGGGGCGTCGCCGTCCGCCGCCGTTTCGGCTGGGCGCCCGGCAGCCGCGGGGACTCGGCCGACCTCACCGGGCTGGAGGACGAGCACCTCGGGCGCGGCGAGTCCCGGGCCAGTGCCCTCGTCGCCCGGGAGATCGAGCGGCCCCGCGTCGGACCCATGCGGGACATTGCCGCCACCATCCAGCCCGAGCAGGACGACCTCGTCCGGGCCGGCCTCACCACCACCCTCTGCGTCCAGGGTGCCCCGGGCACCGGCAAGACCGCCGTCGGCCTGCACCGGGCCGCGTACCTCCTCTACACCCACCCGCAGCGCATCCGGCGCGGCGGCATGCTGATCCTCGGCCCCAACCCCGCCTTCCTCTCCTACATCGCCGAGGTGCTCCCCGCCCTCGGCGAGACCGGCGTACGGCAGTCCACCCTCCCGGCGGAGATCGCCCGGCACCCGGTCACCGGCACCGACGGCGAGCGGACCGCCGCCGTCAAGCACGACGCCCGGACGGCCGAGGTGCTGCGCCGCGCCCTGTACGCGCGCGTGGCGCCCGAGGCGGCCGGCGACCTCGTCGTGCCGGACGGGGCCGCCCGCCGGCGCGTCCCGGCCGACGCGCTGGCCCGGATTGTCGCGGACGTGCGCGAGGAGGAGCCGCCGTACACCGTGGGGCGCGAGCGGGTGCGCGCCCGGATCGTGCGGTACGTCCAGGACCGGGCCGAACGGCGCGGCGGACCCCGCCCGCCCGCCTGGGTGCGCCGTGTCGAACGGGCCCGGCCGGTCGGCGCCCACCTCGACGCGGTGTGGCCCCGGGTGCGTCCGGAGGAGGTCGTCGCGGGGCTGCTCGGCGACCCCGGCGCCCTGGCGCGGGCCGCCGAAGGGCTGCTGGACGGCGACGAGCAGCGGGCGCTGCTGTGGCCCACGGGGGCGCCGCGGTCGTGGCGGTCGGCGCGCTGGTCCGCCGCCGACCTGGTCCTCCTCGACGAGGTGGCCGGGCTCCTCGAACATCCCGAGGGCTACGGCCACATCGTCGTCGACGAGGCCCAGGACCTCTCCCCGATGGAGTGCCGGGCGATCGCCCGCCGCTGCACCTTCGGCTCGCTCACCGTCCTCGGCGACCTCGCCCAGGGCACCACGCCGTGGGCCGCGCGGTCCTGGGCCGGGACCCTCGCCCACCTGGGCCGGCCGGACGCCGTCGTGGTGCCGCTGACCACCGGGTTCCGGGTGCCCCGGGAGGTCGTGGGCCTCGCCAACCGGCTGCTGGCCCGGCTGGACGTGGACGTACCGCCGGCCCGTTCACTGCGCGGCGACGGCGAGCTGACCCTGCGCGAGGTGGCTCCCGGCGCGGTGCCGGGGGCGGTCGTGGAGGCCGTACGGCACGCGCTCACCCGGGAGGGCTCGGTGGGTGTCGTCGCCGCCGACACGGACGTGCCCCGCCTGCGGGAGGCCCTCGGCGCGGCCGGGATCGAAACGGCCGGCCCGGAGGTGCCCGGCGCCCGGGCGGCCCTGCTGCCCGCGAGCGTCGTCAAGGGCCTGGAGTACGACCACGTCGTCGCCGTCGAACCGGCGGCGATCGCGGCGGCGGAGGGCCCCTCGGGGCGGGGCCTGCACCGCCTCTACGTGGTGCTCACCCGTGCGGTCTCCCGGCTGGACGTGGTGCACGGGCGGCCCCTGCCGTTCTGACCCCCCGGTGCGGGAGTCAGCGCCGGCTGATCACGTCCGCGACCCGGGTGTACCCGTCCGTGCCGTGCCCGAGCGCGATGACCCGCCGGGCCTGCCCCTCGATCACGCGCATCAGGCTCGCGTCGATGCCGTGCGCCTCGGAGGCGTGGACGATGTGCGCCATGGTCGACGCGGCCGAGGTGACCGGGTTCAGCTCGCCCGAGTACGTACCGGCGTCGGTGTCGGCGGCGAATTCGGTGAACAGCGGCGGCAGGATCGCGGCGATGCCCTGCGCGAAGGGGGCGAGTTCGGCGCCGGTGACACCCTCCGCCCGGGCCAGCGCGAGGGCGTGCGTGTAACCCGCCATCGCCGTCCAGAAGATGTCGAGCAGGGCGACGTCGTAGGCAGCGGCCCGCCCCGCGTCCTCGCCCAGGTGGGTGTGGCTGCCGCCGAGCGCCGCCAGCACGGGCCGGTGCTCCCCGTACAGCTCCTCGGCACCGCTGTACAGGAACACCGCGTCGTCCGTGCCGATGGCCGGCGTCGGGGTCATGATCGCGCCGTCCAGGTAGCGGATGCCGTGCCGCCCGGCCCACTCGGCCGTGTCCCGGGCGCGCTCGGGGGTGTCGGCGCTCAGGTTCACCACCGTACGGCCCTTGAGCGCGGCGGCGACGGGCTCCTGGCGCAGTACGGCGTCCGAGGCGTCGTAGTTCACCACACAGACGACGGTCAGCGGCGAGGCGGCGACCGCCTCCTCGGCCGACGCCGCCACGGCGGCGCCGCGGGCGGCGAGGTCGCCGTCCCGGCCAGCGGTGCGGTTCCAGACGGTGGTCCGCAGCCCGGCCTCCAGGAACGCGGCGGCCAGCGCCCGTCCCATGGGACCGAGCCCGAGAACAGTGACGGCGGCGGCAGAACGGTCGGTGTGCATGGCCATGTGATGAACTCCCCTGATGTAATGAGAAATTGGTGTAAGCGAGGGTCGTGTCGCACGTGTCGCACGTGCCGCCGCGGCGGTTGACGGCCGAAGGCTGACGGAAGGGATACGGCATGGCGCACCGACGCCAGGACGCGAACACCTGCGGAGTGACCGCCGCGATCGCCGTGATCGAGGGCAGGTGGAAGACCACGCTGCTGTGGCTGCTGGAGTCCGGCCCGCGCCGCCCGGCCGAACTGCGGCGGCTGGTGCCCGGCCTCAGCGAGAAGGTGCTGACCCAGGCGCTGCGCGAGATGGAGGCGGACGGGCTCGTGGACCGGCGGGTGTACGACGTGCTTCCGCTGAAGACCGAGTACTCCCTCACCGGCTTCGGCCGTGATCTCGCCGAGGCGCTCTCTCCTCTCTCCGACTGGGGCCACCGGCGCATGGCCAGGCAGGCCGGCCCGGACGCCGCCGCCCGCACGACTCCCTGACGTCCACCCGCCTCATCAGCTTCGGCGCGGCGGGCGCCGCTGCCAAGTACGCACAAAAAAGTGGGTGGGTGGGCCGGATGGCTCACTATTGCAAGCAGCTTGCTTGCAATAGTTAGCAAGGTCGGGCATGGTGGAGGCATGGCCTCGCTCAACGTCGGCAATCTCGGTGAGTACCTGCGCGAGCAGCGGCGCAACGCGCAGCTGTCGTTGCGGCAGCTCGCCGATGCCGCGGGCGTGTCCAACCCGTACCTGAGTCAGATCGAGCGCGGGCTGCGCAAGCCGAGCGCGGAGGTGCTCCAGCAGGTCGCCAAGGCGCTGCGCATCTCCGCCGAGACGCTGTACGTCCGCGCGGGGATCCTCGACGCCGAGCGGGACCGGGACGACGTGGAGACGCGCGCGGTCATCCTCGCCGACCCCTCGTTGAACGAGGGACAGAAGCAGGTCCTGCTCCAGGTCTACGAGTCCTTCCGCAGGGAGAACGGGTTCGGGACCGATGCGGACGGCGACGGCTCCGTCATACCGGGCCCGCCGACCGCCGAAGCACCACAAAACCCTCAGTAATACGTCATTCCGGAGGACCAGCATCATGGCCATCACCGACGACCTGCGCAAGACCCTCAGCGACCCCACCCCGCTCTACTTCGCCGCGGGCACCGCCGACCTGGCCTTCCAGCAGGCCAAGAAGGTGCCGGTGCTGGTGGAGCAGCTGCGCACCGAGGCGCCGGCGCGTATCGACGCCGTGCGCAACACCGACCCGAAGGCCGTCCAGGAGCGGGCGACGGCTCGGGTCAAGGAGACCCAGGGGACCCTCCAGGCCAAGGCCAACGAGCTGTTCGGCAACCTCGACGCCGACTTCAAGAAGCTCGGCGAGAGCGCCCAGGACCTCGCGCTGCGCTCGGTCGGCGTGGCCGCCGAGTACGCCGTCAAGGCCCGCGAGACCTACGAGAAGGTCGCCGAGCGCGGCGAGCACGCGGTGCGCACCTGGCGCGGCCAGGCCGCCGACGGCATCGAGGACATCGCCGAGGACGTGGAGGAGCTGGCCGTCGCCGTCGAGCCGGCGAAGCCCAAGCCCGCCCCGTCCGAGCCCGTCCGGGTCACGGACGACAAGGCCGCCGCCGCGAAGAAGACCCCGGCTCCGCGCAAGGCCCCGGCCAAGAAGGCCCCCGCCGCCAAGAAGACGACCCCGCCCGCCAAGTAGGCGGCGGAGCGGTCACCGGGAGCGGGCCGGGCACCCTTGGGGTGTCCGGCCCGTTCTCCGGGTACGGTGACCGCGTAATGACGACCCGATTCTGGTGGTGGACGTTGTGCTGATGCAGGGTTTCGCAGGCTTCATGTGGCTGCTGAGCATCGCCCTGATCCTTTTCAGCGGCTTCGCTTTGATCGACGCCGCCACGCGCCGCGAGGACGCCTACCGCGCGGCCGACAAGAAGACCAAGCCCTTCTGGCTGATCATCCTCGGGCTCGCCTTCGTGGTGAACCTGATCTTCAACATCCTGTCGTTCCTGCCGATCATCGGCCTCATCGCGACCATCGTGTACATGGTCGACGTGCGGCCCGCGCTGCGCGGACTGCCGGGCGGCGGCCGCAGCACCCGTCGCGGCTCCAGCAGCGACGGCCCCTACGGCCCGTACAACGGCGGCCGCTGACCGGCCCGACCGGGGCCCCACCCCGCGCGGCGCGCGGTCGCCGGGACCGGGCGGCTCAGGCCGTCCGGTCCAGCAGGACCACCGCCAGGTCGTCCGCCAGCTCGCCGCCGTTCAGCTCGCGCACCTCGTTGACGGTCGCCCGCAGCAACTGCTCGCCCTGCAGCCCCTCGGCGAACTGGCGGCGGACCATCTCCACCATGCCGTCCTGGCCCAGCCGCTCCCGGCCCTCGCCGATGTGGCCCTCGATCAGGCCGTCGGTGTAGAGCATCAGGCTCCACTCGGCACCCAGCTCCACCTGCATGCGCGGCCAGCGGGCTCCCGGCAGCAGACCCAGCGCCGGGCCGTTGTTGTCGTACGGCAGCAGCCGTGCGGGCCGGCCAGGGGCGGCGACCAGCGGGGATGGGTGCCCGGCCAGGCACAGGCCGGCCCGGCGGCCGTCCGGGGAGATGTCCACCGCGCACAGCGTCGCGAAGATCTCGTCGTCGGCGCGCTCGTGCTCCAGCACTTGCTGAAGGGTGCCGAGCAGCTCGTCGCCGCAGAGCCCCGCCAACGTCAGCGCACGCCACGCGATCCGCAGCTCCACGCCGAGCGCCGCCTCGTCCGGGCCGTGCCCGCAGACATCGCCGATCATGGCGTGCACGGTGCCGTCGGGGGTGCGCACGACGTCGTAGAAGTCACCGCCGAGCAGCGCCCGGGAACGGCCCGGGCGGTACCGGGCGGCGAAACGCAGCGAGGAGCCCGCGAGCAGCGGGGTCGGCAGCAGGCCGCGCTCGAGACGGCGGTTCTCCTGCGCCCGCAGCCGGCCCTCGGCCAGGCGCCGCTCCGCGAAGTCGGACCGCTTGCGCTCCACGGCGTACCGGATCGCCCGGCTCAGCAGGCGGCCGTCCAGCTCGTCGCGGAACAGGTAGTCCTGGGCGCCGACCGCCACGGCCTCCGCGCCGCGCTCGGCGTCGCTGGAGGAGGTGAGCGCGAGCACGGCGTGCCGGGGCGCCAGCTCCAGTACGTGCCTGAGCACCGCCAGCTCGTCGTGGCCCTCCCCGCTCCCGTCGCCGTCGGTGTCCGCGTGGGCGCGGGCCGGGGCCGGAGCCGGCAGGGCGAGGTCCAGCAGGATGCAGTGGACGTCGTCGGTCAGCAGCCGCTCGGCCTCGGTGAGGTTGCGGGCGGTGCGGACGCGGATCGGCTTGCCGGTCTGGTCGATCAGGTCGGGCACGATCGGCGAGCCGGCCGGATCGTCCTCGATCAGCAGCAGCGTCAGGTTCGTGGGGATGGTGCTCCCACGGCGGCTGGTGGGGTTCTCGCTCTTCTCCGTCGTGTTCTCTCGCTGACTGGTGGGGTTGTCGGCCGGGTTCGTCCCGGGCGGGGCCTGTTCCTTGGAAGGGCCGCTGTCCGGGGACGCGGCGGGCGCCTGACCACACTCCACGGCCGGGATCGCCCTCTGCCGCGGTACGGGTACGGGCATTGTCTTGGTTTCCTTCCCTCCCCCCGAGGGCATGGCGGGGCGAAGGACCTCGACCCACCGACGGGGACCATAACGGGTGACGGCACCGCTGCGGAATGGTCCAGCACACGCCGGTCCGCCATCGGCCACTGTCATATGCCGCGTTATCGGCCGCAGTTGGACAGGTCGCCCCCCGACCGGGGATGACGAACGTCACGCGGGGGGTGCGCCGGGCGTGCGGTGGGTCACGTGGCCCGCTTCACGTCCCCGGCGCGTCGCGCGTGGCCCGGGTCACTGATCCGGTGTCGCCGGGTCCGGCCGGACCACCCCGAGGATCGGCATCGTGCCCGCTCCGGCGATCGTGATCGAGCGCCCCGGGCGCGGGGCGTGCACCATGGAGCCGTCGCCGACGTACATGCCGACGTGGCTGGCGTCGTCGAAGTAGATGATCAGGTCGCCGGGGCGCATGTCCTCGACGTCGACGCGCTTCAGCTGCTTCCACTGCTCCTGCGAGGTGCGCGGGATCGTCTGTCCGGCCGCGATCCAGGCCTGGGAGGTCAGACCGGAGCAGTCGTAGGACGTGGGGCCCTCGGCGCCCCACTGGTACGGCTTGCCGATCTGGGCGGTGGCGTACTCGACCGCCTTCCGTCCCCGCTCGGTCGCCTCGCGGTCGAGGTCCTTGAGGATGCCGGAGTCGAGCCAGGCGGTCTGGGCCTTGGCCTGGGCCTCCCGCTCCAGCTTGGCGAGGCGCTCCTTCTCCTCCTGGGCCAGCTCGGACTCCAGCTTCTCGGCCGCCGCGATCTGCTTCTCGATCTTCTTCTGGGCGGTGGCCTTGGTCTTGCGGTTCGCCTCCAGCTTCTTGAAGCGGGCGGAGGCGTCCGCCGCGTAGGTCTTCAGGTCCTCCTGCGCGCGGGACAACTCGCCGAGCAGGCCCTTGGTCGCCCGCTGGCCCTGGAGCACCCGGCCGCTGCCGTCCAGGAAGTCGCCCGGGTCGTCGCTGAGCATCAGCTTGGCCTCGTCGGGCAGGCCGCCGGTGCGGTACTGGGCGCGGGCCGCGGCGCCGGCGCGGTCCTTGAGCCGGTCCAGCTTCTCCTGGCCCTGGACGATCTTCTTGGCAAGCTCGACGATCTCGGCGTTCTGCTGCTCGGCCTTCTCCTCGGCGGCGTTGTACTCGTCCGTGGCCAGGGCGGCCGCGCGGTAGAGCGAGTCGAGCTTCTTGCGCACGGCCTCCAGGTCCTTGGCGCGCCCGGGGTCCGGGGCGGGGGAGGCGGGGGAGGCGCTGGGCGTGCCCCGTGACGGTGTGGGGCCGGGGTCCGCGAACGCGGTGCCCGGTGCCGCGAGCACGGTGACCGCGCAGACCACGGTCACGGCAGCGGTCATCAAGCCATGCTTCCCCGTACGCATACCTCGCCCCCAAACTGGTTAACCGTCAGTAACATAGCGTCCGGGGGATCGTGCCATGCCGGCGCGGAAAGCGACAGAGGCCGCGCTTCCCTCCTGCTTCCCCTCTTCTACCGCGCCGTACGACGATTCCCCCGGTGTGTGACGAACGCCGCGCGGAGATCGTTCCCGCCGGGCCCGTGTCCCCGGTCCGGCCGGCCCCCGCCGCCCGCGGATTCAGCCGCGTGGTGCCAACGCCTCCCAGCGCACCGTCACTTCGCCCTGGCGCCAGCGCGCCGGTCCGTCCGTCACCGGCCAGTCGGCCGTCAGATCCCGCACCGCGCGCATCCAGCGCTGGCGGGCGCCGTAAGAGGCGTAGGGCGCGGCGGCGGCCCAGGCGCGGTCGAAGTCGCGCAGGAAGGCGTGCACGGGCTCGCCGGGGACGTTGCGGTGGATGAGCGCCTTCGGCAGCCGCTCGGCCAGGTCGGAGGGGCGGTCCAGGGAGCCGAGGCGGGTCGCGAGGGTGACCGTGCGAGGACCCTCGGGACCCAGCGCCACCCACACGTGCCGGCGCCCGATCTCGTCGCAGGTGCCCTCGACCAGGAGCCCTCCGCGCGAGTGCCCTGACGCCGGCGCGAGCCGCGCGCACAGCCGCCGCCAGACGGCGGCCACCTCGTCCTCGTCGTACTGGCGCAGCACGTTCGCCGCGCGGATCAGCGACGGGGGCGGGGAGACGGGCACCTCGAAGCCGCCGTGCCGGAAGACGAGCCCCGCGCGTGCGTACGGTTCGGCCGCCGCCACCCGGGCCGGGTCGATCTCGACGCCCACCACGCGCGCGTGCGGGGCGACGGTGCGCAGGCGGTGCAACAGCTCGACGGCCGTCCAGGGGGCGGCGCCGTAGCCGAGGTCGACGGCGACCGGGTCGGCGGCGCGGCGCAGTTCGGCGCCGTGCGTGGCCGTGATCCAACGGTCCATGCGGCGTAGGCGGTTCGGGTTCGTGGTCCCGCGCGTGACCGTGCCCAGGGGGCGGGGGGCGCGGGGAGGTGGCATGTGTACGAGGGTATGCGGCCGGGCGGGGGCGCGGTTCCGGGTGGCCGGGTGGTCGGGTGGTCGGGTGGCCGGGTGGTCGGCGGCTTGACTGGCTAATGGCGTTAGCCTTACTGTCCCTTGTGGCTAATGACGTTAGCCCGCTCGCTCTCCCGGGAGGCATCCATGAGCACGGTCGCACCGGCAGGCACCACCCGCACGGTCACCGCCCACACGACCACCCGCGCGGTCACCACCCGCGCGGTCGTGAGTCGCGCCGCGTGGCTGCTGGGCGCCCTCTTCTGGTCGGTGTTCGCCGTCCTGGAGGCTGTCGATCACGGCTGGGTCGCGGGTCTGCTCGCCTTCGCCTTCTTCCTGGCGCCCGACCTGACCTTCCTCGTCGGCCTGTCCGACGCGCCTCGCATGGAGAAGGGGCGGCTGACGCCCCGCGCGGTGCCGTACTACAACGCCGCCCACCGCGCCCTGATCCCGCTCGCGCTCGTGGTGCTCCACACCGTGACGCCGGTGACCTGGGCGCCCGCGTTCGCGGCGCTGTGCGGGTGGCTCGCGCACATCTCGTACGATCGCGCCTTCGGTTACGGACTGCGCACCAAGGAGGGCTACCAGCGTGACTGACCGCCTGTCCCCCCGGGCCCGGGAGATCGCCGCGGCCGCCCGCGCGCTCCTGGAGGAGTCCGGGCCCGCCGCGCTCACCCTGCGGGCCGTCGCCGACCGCCTCGGCATCAAGGCCCCCTCCCTGTACAAGCACTTCCCCGACAAGGAGGCGGTCGAGACCGAGCTGATCGTCCAGGCGCTCGCCGAGGCGGGCGAGGCCATGGAGGCCGCGGAGGCGAAGGATCCCGGCTCGTTGACGGCGCTCGCGGAGGCGTACCGGGCCTACGCGCTGGCCCACCCCCACCTGTACTGCCTGATGACCGAACGTCCGCTGCCCCGCGCGTCCCTCCCGGCCGGCCTGGAGGGCCGGGCCGCGGCGCCGCTGATGCGGGTCTGCGGCGGGGACCGGGACCTGGCCCGCTCGTTCTGGGCGTTCGCCCACGGGATGGTGGTACTCGAGATCCACGGCAGGTTTCCCGCCGACGCGGACCTGGGGGCGGCCTGGGCGCGGGGGGTCGGGGCGCTGCGCCCGTAGGGCAGCCCGTAGGGCGCAGGCGCACAGGCGGCCCGAGGGGTGGGACGCGTCCAGTGCTCGAACGGTTGAGCGACAGCCGGTAATGATTCGGCAAAGGTCGGGAAACCGGAAATGGAGCACGGTCGTCCGGTGTTCCCCCCTTGGAGGGCGGCGCGTGCCCTCCGACCGGCATGCCCGCAGCGAGGAGGAATGGCTCGTGAGCCAGTACGTCAGCAGGCTCGGGCGTCGCTCACCGGCGGCCTCCCCGCGGCTCCGGCTGCTGCGCAGGCCCCGCCGCGTCGCCATGCTCTCCGTGCACACCTCACCGCTCCACCAGCCCGGCACCGGCGACGCCGGCGGCATGAACGTGTACATCGTGGAGCTGGCGCAGCGCCTCGCCGCGATCAACATCGAGGTCGAGATCTTCACGCGCGCGACGGCCGGGGGACTCCCGCCGTCCGTCCAGCTGGCCCCCGGCGTCCTCGTCCGGCACGTCGACGCGGGCCCCTACGAGGGACTGGCCAAGGAGGAACTGCCCGCCCAGCTCTGCGCCTTCACCCACGGCGTCATGCAGGCGTGGGCCGGACACCGCCCCGGCCACTACGACCTGGTCCACTCCCACTACTGGCTCTCCGGCCACGTCGGCTGGCTCGCCGCCCAGCGCTGGGGCGCCCCCCTCGTGCACGCCATGCACACCATGGCCAAGGTCAAGAACGCCAACCTGGCCGACGGCGACACCCCCGAACCGGCCGCCCGCGTCATCGGCGAGACCCAGATCGTCTCCGCCTCCGACCGCCTCATCGCCAACACCGCGGAGGAGGCCGACGAACTCGTCCGCCACTACGCCGCGGACCCCGCCAAGGTCGCCGTCGTCCACCCCGGCGTGAACCTCGACCGCTTCCGCCCCTTCCCCAAGGGCGCCGTCCCCGGCCCGGACCGCAGCGGCAACGCCCGCGCCGCCGCCCGCGCCCGCCTCGGCCTGCCCCAGGACGCGCTGATCCCGCTCTTCGCGGGCCGCATACAGCCCCTCAAGGCACCGGACGTACTGCTGCGCGCCGTCGCCGTACTCCTCGACGAACGCCCGGACCTCCGCTCCCGCATCGTCGTCCCCGTCGTCGGCGGCCCCAGCGGCAGCGGCCTCGCCAAGCCGGAGGGCCTGCAGAAGCTCGCCGCGCGCCTCGGCATCGCTGACGTCGTGCGGTTCCGCCCGCCCGTCGGGCAGGAGCAGCTCGCCGACTGGTTCCGGGCCGCGTCCGTGCTCGTCATGCCGTCGTACAGCGAGTCCTTCGGCCTCGTCGCCATTGAGGCCCAGGCGGCCGGCACGCCGGTGCTCGCCGCGGCGGTCGGCGGCCTCCCGGTCGCCGTGCGGGACGGGCTCACCGGCCGCCTCGTCCAGGGCCACGACCCCGCCGCGTACGCGCGCGTGCTGCGCGACTTCGCCGACAACCCGGAGCTGACGCCGAGGATGGGCGACGCCGCCGCCCGGCACGCCCAGTCCTTCGGCTGGGAGAGCGCCGCCGCCGCCACGGCCGACGTCTACACGGCCGCGATCCAGGCCCACCGCCGTCGCGTACGCTCGCACCATGGCTGACGCGCGCGGGACGACGGCAGAGGTGATCGAGGAGGCGCTGGGGGACGCCGACGTCGAATGGGAGAGCCCCGAACCCGGCAACTACGTCGTCAAACTCCCCGGCACCCGCAAGCTGTCGACGACCGTCTCCCTCCTCCTGGGCCGGCACTCGCTCTCCCTCAACGCGTTCGTCATCCGCCACCCCGACGAGAACGAACCGGCCGTCCACCGCTGGCTGCTGGAGCGCAACCTCAAGCTCTACGGCGTCGGTTACGCCGTCGACCGCCTCGGCGACGTCTACGTCACCGCGAAACTCCCCCTGGCCGCCGTCACCCCCGACGAGATCGACCGGCTCCTCGGACAGGTCCTGGAGGCCGCCGACGGTGCCTTCAACACCCTGCTGGAGCTGGGCTTCGCGTCCGCCATCCGCAAGGAGCACGAGTGGCGCACCGCGCGGGGGGAGTCGACGCGGAACCTGGAGGCGTTCCGGCATCTGATCGAGCGCGGCGGGAAGTGACGTCCGCTCAGCGGGCGCCGCTGCCGCGGTAGCGCCCCGGGGTGACCCCCACCAGACGCTTGAAGTGCCGGGTCAGATGGGCCTGGTCGTAGAAGCCGGTGAGGCCGGCCGCGTCCGCCGGGGTGTGTCCCGCCAGCAGCAGCCGCCGGGCCCGGTCGACCCGCCGGGACATCAGGTACTGGTGCGGGGCGATGCCGTAGGCGCCGCTGAAAGCCCGTACCAGGTGGGCCGGATGGGCCGGCACCAGCGCGGCCGCCTCCGCCAGGCCGATGCCCTCGACGACCCGTTCGTCCAGCAGCTCCCGCAGCTGCCGGGCGAGGCCGGGGTCCCGGCGCTCCGCGCCCGCCTCGTCCCGGGGCACCAGATGGGACCGCAGCCGCTCGCCGACGAACGTCAGCCGGCTCTCCGCCTCCAGCTCGTCGCCGGGCAGGGCGAGCGTGGTGTGCAGCTGCCCGACCCGGCGGCGCAGCAGCGGATCACGCAGGTCCGGGGCGTCGACGGCCGGCCCGATCAGCTCGTCGCCCAGCCGGGAGGCGTCCAGGTACAGGACCCGCTTGCGGAAGCCGTCCGGCGTCGCGGGGGAGCCGTTGTGCGGCACGTGCGGCGGCAGCAGCGACACCGTGTCGTGCGGGGTGCCGTGCTCGTGCCGGTCCAGGTCGTACCGTACGGCGCCGTCGTCGACGATCAGGAGCGTCCACGCGTCGTGGACGTGCATCGGGTAGGCGTACTCGGTGTAGTGGGCGTGGAAGACCTCGACGACGCCCGGGACGCGGGGTCGCCAGGCGGAGACGCTCCGCTGGTCGTTTCGCCGGCCTGCCATGCAAAAAACGTACAAGACCCGGCGGGGCGCGGGTCGGCAGTCTCTCCGTATGAGCACGCACGAAGCAGCCCTCGAGGCTCCCAAGGCTCCTGAGGCCGAGACCCCCGTCCGCTTCGACACCAAGATCGCCGTCCTGCTCCGCGAGGACCTGGAGACGTGGCAGCGCCTGAACGTCACGGCCTTCCTGGTCAGCGGCCTGGGCAAGGAGTTCCCCGAGGTGATCGGGGAGCCGTACGAGGACGCGGACGCCGTCGGCTACCTGCCGATGTTCCGCCAGCCGGTGCTGGTCTTCGAGGGCACGAAGGAGACGCTGAAGAACGCCCACGCGCGCGTGCTGTCGCGCGCGCTGCCCCGCGCGCTGTTCACCTCCGACCTGTTCACCACGGGCAACGACCGCGACAACCGCGCGGCGGTACGGGCCGTGCCCACGGCGGAGCTGGACCTGGTGGGACTCGCGGTGTACGGGCCGAAGAACGCGGTGGACAAGGTGCTGAAGGGGGCGCGGATGCATCCGTGAGGGCGGGGCGACGGGGTGGGTGGGGCGCTCGGTGCGGGGTCAGGCGGCGCTGACCTCGGTCTCGGGCTTCGCGGGCGAAGGCGTTCCGGGCGAAGGCGTTCCGGCCGCGGCCACCTCCGTACCCTCCGCCCCCTCCGCCACCTCCGTCGGCAGCCCCCGCATCAGCGCCCAGTACCCGGCCGCCGCCACCGTGCCGACGACGGCGCAGATGCCCCACAGCCACTCGGCGCCCCAGCGGTCGATGACGAAACCGGACATCAGCGGGGCGACGAGCGAGGCGACGGCCCAGGACATGGTGTACATGCCCTGGTAGCGGCCGCGCCCGTGCACCGGGGAGAGGCGGACGACGAGCCCGGTCTGCGTCGGCGCGTTGACGATCTCGGCGAGCGTCCACACGCACACGGTGAGCGCGAAGACGCCGACCGACCCGGCGAAGGCGGTGAGCCCGAAGCCGTACCCGGCCAGCAGGGACGAGGCGACGAGCAGCAGCCGCGGATCACGGTGCTCGATGAACCGGGTGACGGGGATCTGGAGTACGACGATCAGGACGCCGTTGACGGCGATCGCCATGCCGAAGTCCGCGGGCGTGAACCCGGCCTCGCCCATGGCGACCGGCAGCCCCAGGTAACCCTGCTGGAAGATCACGGCGACGAGGAACGACAACCCGACGACGCTCATGTACCGCCCGTCGCGCAGCACGGTCCCGAGCGAGACCGCCGCGTCCTTGCCGAGGACGTCCGTGCCGGCCTGCGGCTCGGGCCTCGACTCGGGCAGCTTCACGAAGACGAGGACGGCGCAGACGAGGGTCATCCCCGCCTCGATCATGAAGCCGGCGAGATAGCTGACCTCGGCGATGAACCCGGCCGCCATCGAGGAGATCGCGAAGCCGAGGTTGATCGCCCAGTAGTTGAGCGAGAAGGCGCGGATACGGTCCTCGGGCCGCACGATGTCCGCCATCATCGCCTGCACGGCCGGCCGGGAGGCGTTGCTGGCCATGCCGACCACGAACGCGACGGCGGCGATGGCGACGGGGTGGTGCACGAAGCCGAGCGCGGCCACGGACAGGGCGGTCGAGGTCTGCGCGACCAGCAGCGTGGGCCGCCGCCCCAGCCGGTCGGTCATCACCCCGGCGCCCACCGAGGACACCACCCCGCCGAGCCCGTGCAGGGCGGCGACCAGACCGGCGTACGAGGCGGAGTAGCCGCGGTCGATGGTCAGGTACAGCGCCATGAAGGTGGCGACGAAGGCGCCGAGCCGGTTGACCAGGGTGCTGGTCCACAGCCACCAGAACTCGCGGGGGAGCCCGGAGACGGTCTCCCGTGCGGCACGTCTGAGACCGGCGACGGACATGGGACCCCCCGTGGAATGGCGCAAGCGTGTAGGCGTGTAAGCGGCTGAAGCGGCACGCACAACTTACGAACCCGGGGTCGCCGGAGGCCACCGGATTAACACTTCCCGTCAACCGTCCGCCCACCGGGCGCCCCGCGCGGGGGATCAGGAGGTTCGATTACGCTCGGAGCCATGGCCGACGCACCGTACAAGCTGATCCTCCTCCGCCACGGCGAGAGCGAGTGGAACGAGAAGAACCTGTTCACCGGCTGGGTGGACGTCAACCTCACCCCGAAGGGCGAGAAGGAGGCGACGCGCGGCGGCGAGCTGCTCAAGGACGCCGGCCTGCTGCCCGACGTGCTGCACACGTCCGTCCAGAAGCGCGCGATCCGCACGGCCCAGCTCGCGCTGGAGGCCGCCGACCGCCACTGGATCCCGGTCCACCGCCACTGGCGCCTGAACGAGCGCCACTACGGCGCCCTCCAGGGCAAGGACAAGGCGCAGACCCTCGCGGAGTTCGGCGAGGAGCAGTTCATGCTGTGGCGCCGTTCCTACGACACCCCGCCGCCCCCGCTGGACCGCGACGCCGAGTACTCCCAGTTCGACGACGCCCGCTACGCGACCCTCCCGCCGGAGCTGCGCCCGCAGACGGAGTGCCTGAAGGACGTCGTCGGCCGCATGCTGCCGTACTGGTTCGACGCGATCGTCCCCGACCTCCTCACCGGCCGCACGGTCCTGGTCGCCGCCCACGGCAACTCGCTGCGCGCCCTCGTCAAGCACCTCGACGGCATCTCGGACGCCGACATCGCGGGCCTGAACATCCCGACGGGCATCCCGCTGTCCTACGAACTCGACGCCGAGTTCAAGCCGCTGAACCCGGGCGGGACGTACCTGGACCCGGACGCGGCCGCGGCGGCGATCGAGGCGGTCAAGAATCAGGGCAAGAAGAAGTAAGCACCCACGAACAAGCCCCCTACCTGCGGGTTCTCCGCCGGGAGGGGGCTTTTCGCTACCTCTGGGCCGTGTTCGGTCATGAGCGAGGCTTCGTGAGGATCTCGGCCTTCACCTGGAAGGCCACCAGGAACGCCGTCACGGCAGCGGCCGCCATGAGGCCCCTCTGCTCCACTCCTATCCACTGCCGCCCTTTATGCGCCGTAGTCCGCTTGCTGGTCAGTCGTGCAGGACCGGTAAGTTGGGATGGAGGTAGCGCCAATCCAGGGCCATGTTGCGCAGGGCTTGGATGACCGCGTTCGGCAGGTCGCCAGCGGCCACGAGTTCCTCGTTCAGGTGCTCGCTTCCGCCGCGGAGGCGTCCTGTGCCGGTCGGCTCGCCGAGAAGGTCGGTGCTGAGCGTGTTCTCTAGCCACGGATCCCCCTGGACGCCGGAAGCAATGTGCAGTTCGATGGGTGGCGTGGGAATCGACGCAGTGCCGAGCAGCTCCAGGGTGAGGGTGGGCAGGGCGTGCCGGATCAGCGCGCGTACGGCCTCGTAGCACGCTTGCACCCACAAGTCGTTTGCGATCTTCTTGCCACCGGTCCAGACAAGCAGGTCAAAGAGCACGTCCAGGCTGCTGCCGCTGTTGGGCAGCGTGGCACTGCACTCCAGGCGTATGCCGGCCTGAAGCGGACCGGGAATGGGATGGCCGGCCGCTAGCCGGACGTGACGACCGTTCCCGTGCTCGGGGTCGATCGTCCATGGCCGCTGGCCCTGGTGGGTCCCTACCCGCTGCACAAGCGCGTGCAGCCGCTCCGGCAGCTCGTACGCGCATGTGAGACTGGGCGCACTTAGCGACCGCATGAGGGCGTCGACCGTTGTGCCGTGCAGTCGAAGACGGGCGGCGTCCCTTCGCAGTGGCCGGGAAACCGCGGCACGGATGACTAGGTCGGGCGGGGCCGCAGCCCTCTGAAAGCGTGTGGCCGAGCGGTGGTCAGGCAGGAAGCGCGGGTCACCGGTGTAGGCAAGCACCGGATCGGCGGCCTGCTGGAAGAGTGCGTACACGAGGCGACGGTCAGCAGGAATGTTGCGGCCGTCCAGACGGACTCGGACGACTCCCTGGTGGAACAGCGGTCGGGGCACGCTGTCCGGGTCAATCCGCACTACGAGGAGGAGCCGGTCGTCCACAGTGACCGGGATGACGTCCGGCGTCCAGCCAGGCGGGTCGAAGGTGGTCGCCATCTTGCTGACCAGCCGGTCTTTGTCGATCGCCTTGACCCCGACCAGTTCCCCGGGCAGGTTCTTGTCCTTAGGGTGGGCGTCAACACCGATGAGGACGATGCCGCCGTAACTGTTGGCCATGGCTGCGACGGTTTCGGACACTGCATCGACATTACGCTTGTAATCGAGGGTGAAACTCTCCTCCAACTCCAGCGCCAGGAAGCCGCGGACCATCTCGCTGTCGATCAGCTCGACGGGGGCGCTAAACAGAGGATGTGCGAGGTTCGGCATGGTCACCAGCATTGCGTTCCTGCATCCTTCGGCGCACACGGTTTCATTACATCGGCGACCGAGAATGGAACGCCCTCCAGCACTTCAGTGCCGGCCTCTGTTCGCGCGTGCGACTCTCTGCCCCACGGCTTGCGGCCGACTCCCAGATCGAAACTGAGCTGACGTCCGTTGATCCCTGCACCGGAGCCGCACCCAGGTGAGTGTCTAACTGCGTGACAACGCCGATGAACATCGGCGGACGAGCACGAACGCGTGCGGGCGTCAACAAAGGTCGGAGGTACGACCGCCCAAGGTAGAAGCCCCACGCAAGTTGCTTCGGGACGAAGAGGTCATCGCTCAAGGTCTCACCACCGCGCTTCGGCCGGCGTGGATTGCTGTGGTCGACGTGACCGGTGTTCGTGGCTGAGGCCGGTGAGGGTGCAGCGAGACCTCGGCGCACCCGCCATCGTGGCTGACTTTCGAAGGCCGGGGCCAGAACCCCGCTCGCGGGGCCCAACAAGGCAGAGAGTCGCGGCAACTCGACTGCTAAGGTCGCCACTTGATGTGATCCGGGTGACCGCTGTCGAGGAAGGCGAGCATGACCGCACTGCGTCCGCTGATTGTGTTTTTCGCATTCGTCCTCACTCTCGCCATCCTCATTCTCGGTCTGGCGTCTGGGGTCCTCGCCGTGTCCCATCGCGGCCTGAGCGCTGACCTATTCAAGGCACTGGCCCTCCTGGCTCTGTGCTTCGCCCTCCTCATGGGGTGCAACCGCGTTCTTACGGGCCAGTGGCACAGGTGGTCGCGCCGTTCAGTCAGTCGGGGCTGAAGCTCACGGCTGCGTAGCAGGCGTGCACCACAAGCGCACCAGATCGAGCGGGGAACAGCGGGGAACTACGGTGAAAACGATCTGGCCTGGCAAGGCCTCACCGTGAATGTCCGCGCAGGTCAGTGCCCGAACCGGCCGCAAGTAACCGCAGCTTCCCAAGCTGGTAGCTCAGGCAGTGTGCTCACGGACCGGTCATCCCAGCTTCTCCAGTCGACGGCGTCTCGACCAGCGTGGCTGAGACCAGTGGGAGTGCAGCGAGGCACACGCGCGCCTGGCCGGTCGGCAAACCCGCCATCGTGGCTGACTGTCGTCGGTTGAGGCACAGACGACTTGAGTCCACCGTGCACAGTGAGGACCAGCTGAGGTGACGCCCCTGTCCTGCGTGATTCTGAGATGTCGAAGGGGAATGCAGCCCTGTGGCGGAGTAGGGCCAGGGGAGGGGCAAACAGGTGGCGCAACGGGGCAGCGGCCGAGGCAATGACTATCAGCGGCAGCAGCAAGCTTTACGACGTGCCCAGGAGCAACGGGCGCGACAAGCGGAGCGGGAGCGTAAGGCCGCCGAGACGGCCAGCAAGCGGCAGGAACGCGAGCGGAAGGCCGCGTATCAGGAGCAGCAGGCCGAGCAGGCGCGGGTTGGCACGATCGGGGTCGAGCACGAGGTCGAGCAGCTTGGACAGTTACTCCGTGACGCGCTGGTGGGGGATCCGCCGACGACCTTTGAACGCCGGCGGAGGACTCACACGCCGAGGAAGTTAGACGAGCGTCCTTGGTCTCGTCCGGAGCCTTCCCCGCGATGGGAGGAGTTCGCACCACCGGAACCCGGTGGCCTGGCTGCTGTGCTTGGTCTTGGCAGGAAGCGCTATGAGGCTGAGGTTGCAGAGGCGCGTTCGCGGTTCGGCGAGGCACAGGATCGCCACCGGAGGGCCGAAGAGAAGCGGCTGGCAACGCTGGAGCGGAAGCGTGCCGAGCACCGCCAGGCCGAAGCGCAAGCCCTTGAGGAGGTGGCGACCTTCAACGCAAAGTTGGATGAGGAGCGCGAGGCGTACAGGGCCGGGGAGCCCGCGGCGGTCGAGGCTCATCTAGGAGCCGTTCTGGATGCGTCGGTGTACCCGGTGGGCTTCCCGCACGAGCATCGAATCGCCTTTCGACCCGCCACCGGTGACTTACTCGTTGAGATCCACATGCCGCCTGAGGCGATCGTTCCAACCGCGCGTGGCTACCGGTACGTGAAGAACCGAGACGAGACGACCGTCCTGCCTCGTCCGGAGAAGGAACGCAAGGAGATCTACGCCTCCGTCCTGGCACAAGTGGCCCTGAGGACAGTGCACGAGGTCCTGACGAGCGATCCGGACCGGGTAATCAAGGGCGTGATCCTGAACGGCCATGTGAAAACCGTCGACCGGGCCACCGGTCAAGAGGTCTCACCCTGTCTCGTGACGCTCAGCGCCAGCAGGGAGCAGTTCGGCAAGCTCCGTCTCAGTCAGGTTGATCCAGCGCAGTGCCTCAGGGGACTCAACGCCCTGGTATCGCCCAACCCCTACGATCTCGAACCGATTCGGCCCATCGTCGAGTTCGACCTGTCGAAGTATCGGCTCATGGACAGCATGGATGTTGTCGCTGGCCTGGACAGCAGGCCCGTGCTGGTGAAGCTGACGCCCACCGAGTTCGAGCACCTAATTCGCCAACTGTTTGAGGCGATCGGCATGGAGGCTTGGAACACCCAGGCGTCCAAAGACGAGGGCGTTGACGCGGTGGCCGTCAGCAAGGACCCCGTCTTCAACGGTGAGTGCATCATTCAGGCGAAGCGCTACAGCAAGCTCGTGGGTGTTGAGTCCGTCCAGGCGCTCGCCGGAGTGGTCGAGCACAAGCGTGCTGCCAAGGGGGTCCTGATCACCACATCGTGGTTCGGCAGGGCCAGCCACGACTTTGCCCGCCAACATGGCCGGCTCCAGCTCATCGAAGGGCCGGAACTCAAGTACCTGATCAAGGAACACCTTGGCAAGGATGTGATCCCGGGCCCGGTCCCTCCGAAGAGGCTCCCCTCGCGCTGAGGCCGGCGGGTCGCACACTCAGCCCGAGGAACTGGGTCCCTGGGCCGTCCGAGGCCGCTCGACAGTGGTCAATGACGACCAACGACGATCACCCGGCACACGAGCCCACCGCCCCTGAACAGCAAAAACCCAGCCCACTACGATACCCGGCAAGACCCAGGGCAAGAAGAAGTAAGCGGTACCGATCAAGCCCCCTGGCTGCGGGTTTCCCGTGCGCAGGGGGCTTGTTTCCGTGCTGGAGCCGTTGCGGATCCGGTAGAGCTGGTCACCGGCCACGGTGTACCTGTCACCGGTGATCACGACGGGTTGGTGTGGCCGCGGTGCCCGGCGAGGGCCGTGCGGTCGGCCCCGGTGTGTGGTCGGCGGCGTCAGCCGCTGTCGGCATCCGCCTCCTGAGCCTTTCGGGCGTTGTTCCTGAGGTTGGCGAAAGGCAGAGCGCCCCCGTGGAGTGCTCTGAACTCGTCGATCAGATCCTGCTCGGCCTCAGCCGCGTCCTCCCCGGCCATCGGTTGCCAGGCGACGAGCAGCGCGTCCGAGTCGGCCAGCTGCCAGATGTAGCGGCCACCCCAATGGCCGGCCAGCAGACCGGCGCCGTGGCGGCGGTATTCGGCGAGGCGCTGCCTCAGACCCTCCCGTCCCGCGGCCTTGCCGATGTACACGACCGTCGCCCCGTCCACCCAGGCAGCGCCGAGTCTGTCGGCCGTGACGGACGGGTCGCGGCCTTTGAGGTGCCCGGCAGGGCTGGCGGCGAGGAACGACGGCGGCGAGGTGTCCCGGCGGACCACCACGTAGATGCCGTGACCGGTGGGGACGTCGCTGTCGGGCAGTTCACGGAACGGCACGAAGCCGCGGAAGCCGCGTTCGGTCAGGGTCTGCTGCGCCAGTGCTGCTGTCGGGCTCATGCCGGCATGGTGCCAGGTGCCTGTCGTCGCGGGTACGGCTGCGTGGATGGACTCACTGACGGGGCGCTGACAGAGGTGCCTACCAGGGTTCGACACAAGGCCAGTTGGCCCCCTTCTGGCGGAAGCCCCGCCATCGGGGCGTCTGTCCGCTGCTCTTCTACGGGGGCCAGGCCTCGGCCATCACGAAGGAGACGGCCGTTCCTCCGAAGCGGCTCGGGCCGGAGTGCCAGGATGCGGCGATGCAATCGACCAGCAGCAGCTCTCGCCCATGGGCGTCGCCGGCATCCGGTCGGCGGAGGCGTACGTTCGCCGGAAGGCCCGGGTTGTGCACCTCTACGCGCAGGGAGGTCCCGTCACGGAACCACTCGACCCGTACGAGCCATGCGAATTCCGTAGTCCCGTAGAGAATCGCGTTGGTCACGAGCTCCGAGAGCATCAGCACGCAGTCGTCGATCGAGCAGCGTGGTTCGTACGGGGCGATGAACCTCCGGAACCAGCGACGGGCGCGGGGGACGGACTCCGGAGTCGGCAGCAATGCCATCATCCCGAGCCGTGGTGACTCTTCACAGGGATACCGGTCGATCAAGAAGAACATCCGCACTCACTTCCCCCACTGCCGTCGCCTTCGCGGCAAGGGCTGGCACCTCTCTAGACATCTCAGGATTGAGATTGAAGCTACCTCTCTAGAGACGTTAAGTGCAGTGCTGGACTGTCACCCCGATGAGGCGCCTACGACTACACGCAGCGAGCGCCCGCCCGACCTGTGGCCTAAGGTGTCTAGAGAGGCGAGTGAGGAGGGTCCCGGGATGGCCAAGACCGATGACGACCGTCGGCCCAAGTACCAGCGCATCGCGGACTCCCTGCGCGAGGCGATCGAGGCGGGCGACTACGGTCCCGGTGATCGGCTCCCGGGCGAGAACGACCTCATGGACGCGTACGGCGTGGCCCGTATGACGGCCCGGCAGGCCCTGGGTGTTCTCCGGGACGAAGGTATTGCCGAGGCCCGCAAGGGCGCCGGCGTCTTCGTCCGCGCATTTCGCCCCATCCGGCGCCGAGGCATCGACCGGCTGGCCCGCGAACAGTGGGGGAACGGCCGCTCCGTCTGGTCGGCAGACGTCGAGGACCGCGCACTTGAGGTCGACCGGATCACGGTGTCCGAGGAAGCGCCGCCGGAACGCGTCGGCGGGGTCCTGAATCTGGCCGACGAGGACTCGGCATGCGTGAGGCGCAGGCGCTTCGTCCTCGACAACAAGCCGGTCCTGCTCGCGACGAGCTATCTCCCCATGTCAGGGGTTGCCGGCTCCCGGATCACCGAGGAGGACACCGGACCGGGCGGGGCATACGCCAGGCTCGCCGAACTCGGCCACGAACCGGTGCACTTCCGTGAAGAGATCCGCTCGCGCATGCCGTCGAAGGACGAGGCGGCCCAGTTGGAAATCTCCCCGGGCACTCCGGTCGTCCTCATCTGCCGCACCGCGTTCACGGCCGACGGCCGCGCGGTCGAGGTCAACGAGATGACCCTGGACGCCGCTTCGTACGTCCTCGAGTACGACTTCGACGCCTGAGCCCGCGCGGCCCCGACCAGCCCCTCACCTGCGCGGGTGAGGGGCATTCGCATGCCCTGGTGCTCTCATGCTCCCTGGAAATTGCATGACCCGGTAATCGGCGGGACGCTGGAAACGTCAGCCTTACGGCGGCCGGATGGGCAATCGGCGGCCGATGCTGCGACCGGAAAGGCGGAGGCCGGGTGGGACGGCGGGGTGCCCTCGCCTCCTCCAAGGAGAACGTCATGCAGAGTGCAACCCTGGAAGCGATGCAGACCGAGCTGCGCGGGCCCGTCATAGGGCCGAAGGACGCCGAGTACTCCCAGGCCCGCAAGGTCTACAACGCGATGATCGACAGGCATCCCGCTGCCATCGTGCCGTGCAGGGATGCCGCTGATGTGATGTCCGCGCTCACCTTCGTCCGTGACGCCGGACTGGAAGTCGCCGTCCGAGGCGGCGGACACAGCGGCCCCGGCCTCTGTCTGGTGGACGGCGGCGTCACCATCGACCTCTCGCCGATGCGCGGAGTACGCGTCGACCCCGTCGCCAGGACCGCCCAGGCCGGCGGGGGAAGTCAGCTCGGCGACCTCGACCACGCCACCCACGCCTTCGGGCTCGCCACACCCACCGGCATCATCTCGATGACCGGTGTCGGGGGGCTGACGCTCGGCGGCGGTCACGGCTACCTCACCCGCAAGTACGGCCTGACCGTGGACAACTTGCTGGCCGCCGACGTCGTGCTGGCCGACGGCAGCTTCGTCACCGCGAGCGAGACCGAACATCCGGACCTGTTCTGGGCCCTGCGCGGTGGCGGCGGCAACTTCGGCATCGTGACCTCCTTCACCTACCGGCTCCACCCGGTGGACACCGTCGGAGGCGCGATCACCGTGTGGCCGGTCGAGCGCACCCGCGAGGTGCTGGCCTGGTACCGCGACTTCCTCCCGCAGGCTCCCGAGGACGTGTACGGATTCTTCTCGCTCTTCGTCATCCCGCCCGGCCCACCGTTCCCCGAGGAAATCCACGGGCGGAAGATGTGCGGCGTCGTGTGGTGCTACACCGGTGACCCGAGCCGCTTCGAAGAGACGCTCACGGCCGTGCGGGAGCCCGGACCGCCGGCCTTCCACTTCGCGGCACCGATGCCCTACCCGGCGTTGCAGGGCATGCTCGACGACGTGATCCCCTCCGGGTACCAGTGGTACTGGCGCGGCGACTTCTTCGACCGCATCCCGGACGCCGCCATGGACGTACACCTCAAGTACGGCGAGAACCTCCCCACCCCGCTCTCGCTGATGCACCTCTACCCGGTCGACGGGGCCGCCCACCGCGTGGGCACGGACGACACCGCGTGGAGCTACCGTGACGCCGTCTGGTCCGGCGTCCTGGCCGGTGTCGACCCCGACCCGGCCAACGCCGAGGCCATCAGGCAATGGTGCGTCGACTACTGGGAAGAGCTGCACCCGTACTCCATGGGCGGCTCGTACGTGAACTTCATGGGTACCGGCGAAGGCCAGGAGCGGGTCCGGGCCACCTATCGGGACCACTACGACCGGCTCGCACAGGTCAAGCGGACGTACGACCCGGACAACGTCCTGCACGCCAACCAGAACATCAGGCCGGCCCAGCGGCAATGACCACCGGGCCGTGCTGTCCGCGCGCCGGCAGCAGCGAGGCGCAGGAGGCTGACCATGCCCAAGTACCTCATCCAGGCCACCTACACGCACGAGGGCACGAAGGGGCTGCTCAGGGAAGGCGCGAGCGGTCGTCGCGCCGCCGTCGAGCAGGTCGTCACCGGCCTCGGCGGGCGGGTCGAGGCCATGTACTTCGCCTTCGGCGAGAGCGACGTCGTGCTCATCGTCGACTTCCCCGACCCGGTCTCCATGGCCGCCGTCAGCCTCACCGTGAAGGCCAGCGGTGCCCTCCACACCCGGGCCACCCCCCTCCTCACCCTCGACGAGATCGACGAGGCCGCCCGCCGACAGGTCACCTTCCGCGCTCCCGGCGACTGAACCCCTGCTCCCGCGCGGGCGGAGGACGTTCTAGACACCCACCCGCTCCACCAGCCGCACCGTCACCTCATCCCCCTCCCCCTTCCCGATCGCCCTCCGCACCTCCGCCTTCACCGGCAGTTTGTGGGTGCCGTCGCCCAGGGCCATGAAGGAGCTCTGGAAGGGGTGGCCGTCGATCGTGCCGCGGACCTTCACCAGGCCGTGGGTGCCGAAGAAGGCGGCCGACTCGGGCCAGACGACGTAGGTCCAGCCGCCCTTGTTCGGGCTCTTCCGCAGGGTCGCGGTGAATTGCTCGTCCATCGTCCGTACCGCCTGTTCGGGAGTTCTGCCTGTGCGTCCGTCATCAGTAGGTAGGACGGGAGCCGGCCACCGAACTCATCGGTGGCCGGGCGGATCGTGACTACGCCGGTTCCACCGGGAGCCACAGCTCGCACGTCGCCGTCGTGAAGTCCTCCGTGCGGTCCAGGACCGCCACGAGCGACGGGCCGGGGCGCAGGCGCCACGGGTTGGAGGGGAACCACTCGGTCGCCGTCGCCGCCCAGGCGGTCTGGAGGGATTCCGGGTGGGGGCCCGAGGTGCGGAAGACCGCCCACATGCCGGCCGGGACCTCGATGGCGTCGAGGTCGTCGGGGGCCGGGGTGTCCCGGGTGACCGCGACGCCGTGCAGGTAGGTCAGGTCGGTGCCCTCCGCGCCGTCGGGGGCGAGGTCGTCGCAGACCTGGAGGAGGCCCGCCGGGTCGGTGTCGCTCAGGGACTTCAGGCGGGCGTGCTCCTGCTGCGGCAGGGACGCGATGTGCTCCTGGATGTGCGGGTTGACGCCCTCGTGGATGAGGGGGACGCGGGTCGCGTGTCCGATCAGGCGGAACGCGGGGCGGTCGGCGAAACGGGTGTCCATGGGAGTGCTCCCTTCGACGGTCAGGCGGAACCTGAGCTGCGGTTGTGACTGAAGGGGGCCTCCGGCCCGGCGTACCTCGCGCGGGGCGGCGCCGTGCACGGCCCGGAACGCGCGTCCGAACGCCTCCGTCGAGCCGTATCCGTGGCGGACGGCGATGCTCAGCAGGTCGTCCTCGCCCCGTACGACATCGGCGGCGGCGACCGTCATACGGCGCCGGCGGACGTACTCCGACAGCGGCATGCCCGCCAGCGACGAGAACATCCGGCGCAGGTGGTACTCGGTCGTGCCGAGCGTCGCGGCCAGCGCGGGTACGTCGAGTTCCTCGGTGAGGCGCTCCTCGACGAGATCGATGAGCCTGTTCAGTGCCGAGATCACGGGGCCTCCCTTCCTGCGTCAACCGTGGCAGGGGGCCACGTCGCGGCGCCCGATCGTTGTGGTCCGGTGCGATCGGGGGGTTCCGCTCAGGCGGGTACGGCGGGTACGGCGGGCTGGTCGGGCCACGTGAAGGCGTAGCGCGGGTCGCCGCCGCGGGTGAGGCGTACGAAGCGCAGGAGCTCGCGGACGATGCCCGCGTTGCCCATGGCCCAGCCGACGCGCGGTTCCAGCGTGCTCGGGGTGGCGCGGTGCTCGACGTTGGACCAGCGGGCGCCGTCCTCGTCCCGGGTCGCGCGTGCGGCCAGGTCCGTCGCGAGGAGGTGGGCGAAACCTTCGGGGGTGTACGGGTCGAGTCCCTCGGCGATGCGGTCGCAGGCCAGGGCGAGGACGCCCGCGGTGCCGCAGCAGCGGCCGTTGTTGTCCCAGAAGCCGGGGCGCAGCCGCCGGGGCACGCCGGAGTGGGTGACCGTGTGCCAGCAGCGGTCGGCGAGGGCGGACCAGACGGGGTCGGCGGTGACGTCCCGCAGCAGCCGGAAGGCCTGGGCGTCGCCGGCCGGGCCGTGGCACCAGCCGTAGCTGAAGGGCTCGATCACGTCGGGGCGGAACGGGGGTGTGGAGTGGCGGACGAGGAAGCCGTCCGGGTCCTCCGGGCCCGTTTCGTCACGGGCCACGAAGTCCGTCGCACCGGCCAGCGCCAGATCCGTCAGATCCGCCCGGCCGGTGTCCGCGCCGACCCGGGCCAGCGCCAGGGCGATGCCGAGCGAGCCGTGCGAGACGTGGTGCAACCGGGCCTCGGTGTCAGGGCGGTGGGCCCACTGGACACCGTCGGGCGTGGGCTCCGCCGTGCGCAGATACGGCTCCATGGCCAGGACGGCCAGTCCGGCGTCGCCGGCCGCCAGGGCGCCGAGGCCGATGCCCGCGTTGCCGCCCATCAGCTCGAAGAGCGTGCCCCAGCGGGTTCCGTCGAAGCGGGACCGGACGAGGGCCAGCGCGTGGTCGGCCGCCGCGCCGGACGCCGCGTCGCCGAGCTGCTCCTGCACGGTCCGCAGGACGAGCGCCAGTCCGGTGCGGCCGAAGTAGAGGGAGTCGTCCTCGATCTCGTCCACGGAGTGCGCGAGGGCGCGGGCCGCGCGCAGGGCGGTGTCCGCGTAGGCGTCGTCGCCGAAGTGCCGCCACGCCTCCAGGAGTACGGGGATGTTGCCGGCCGTACCGCTGTAGAGCTGTGGGTCGGGCTCGGCGTCCGAGGGGCGTTCGGGCCAGGTGAGGCCACCTCCAGGGGCTTCCCGTGCCGCACCGGTCAGCCATCGCAGCGCGTCCACCGCGAGTTCCTCGAGCTCGTCGACCGCCACGACCGTGGCCTCAGGTGCCGTCATGCGGCCACTCTTCCATCCGCGTCCGGACCGGCCCAGGGGGGCCTACGGCGTCAGTTCGCCGCGCTGAGGCTCCCGCGGTTGCCGCGGCGGTCGCGCAGGCCCCGCCACACCGCACCCAGCGCCAGGGACTGGACCAGTGCCGAGAGCACGATGCCGCCGATGAGGAACCACGCGGGCGCGTCGCCGCCCCAGCCGCCCTCGCCGAGCCAGGCCACGAAGCCGAAGGCCGGGAAGGTGAACAGGGCGGGCCAGACCCAGATCAGGGACGCGTCCGGGTTGTCCGCGAACAGGGGCTCCAACGCCGCCACGGCCATCGCCCCGCCTACCAGGGCCAGATAGATCCCCGAGACGCGATTGGCGACGGCGAGGCGGGACAGGCGGGCGAGGGTGCGTATCGGGCTGGTCTTCTTCATGGGATCTCGATCTCCCCGGGTCCGGGTGCGGCTCCGTCTTCTTCCTGTGTCCAGGGTCGGACGTGGGAGGCTCCGGGGGCCTGAGTACCCGTACTCAAGTCGAATGACGCGACACCCGTGCGCGGCACTCGTCCGCGACACCCGTGCGCGAGACCCATGAGGTGTGGGCGGCCCGGGCGCCGTCCCAGGGCCGCCGCCACACCCGTCGTCCGAGTGCCCCGCGCCCGAGTGCCCCGCGCGGGTCGGTGTCAGGCGCCCTCGACCTGCGTGGTCGGCTGGATGTCCGCCTGGAGGTCGTCCGCGTGCTCGCCGGTGACCAGGTAGACCACGCGCTTGGCGACCGCGACGGCGTGGTCGGCGTAGCGCTCGTAGTAGCGGCCGAGCAGCGTCACGTCGACGGCGGTCTCGATGCCGTGCTTCCAGCGGTCGTCCATCAGGTGCTGGAAGAGCGTGCGGTGCAGGAGGTCCATCGCGTCGTCGTCCTGCTCCAGCTGGAGGGCCAGGTCGACGTCCTTCGTGATGATCACCTCGGCGGCCTTCGCCATCAGGCGCTGCGCGAGCTGCCCCATCTCCAGGATGGTCGCGTGCAGGTCGTGCGGGACGGCGCGCTCCGGGTAGCGCAGCCGGGCCAGCTTGGCGACGTGCTGGGCCAGGTCGCCCGAGCGCTCCAGGTCGGCGGACATCCGCAGCGAGGTGACGACGATCCGCAGGTCCGTCGCCACCGGCTGCTGCCGGGCCAGCAGGGTTATCGCCCGGGCCTCCAGCTCGTGCTGGAGTTCGTCGACCCGCTGATCGCCCTCGATGACGGCCTCGGCCAGCTTCAGGTCGGAGTCGAGGATCGCGGTCGTGGCGCGTCCGATCGCCGACCCGACCAGCCGGGCCATCTCCACCAGACCGTCGCCGATCGAATCAAGTTCCTCGTGGTACGCGTCCCGCATCAGGGTTCCCTCTCGTACGTCCGTTTAGGGGGCTCATAGAACTGGCTCGCACATGGCTCGCACCGGCTCGCACCCCTCGCCGTGCCCCCACGCTTACACGTTCCGGCCTGTACGCGTCCGTTTCCGGCACCACAAATGAACCATCACTGGCTCCAAGGTGAACTCTGGGCGACGAGTGTTCGAGGTCGCACCCCGATGGCTGGGGCGAGGACGTACGGCATGCCTAACCTGGAGACATGGACGTGAACGCGGCGGTCGCCGCAGTGGCAGCGATCGCCGGAGTACTCACCGGCGTCATCGCCATGCTGGCGTTCCGCTGGAGCGAGCGCGACCAGAAGCGCCCCACCCGCACCTCCCTGCACACGGACCCCGTCCTTCCGCCCGGGGTGGACACCGTCCTGTCGGTGCTCCGCTCCTCCGCCGTCGTCCTCGACGAGGCCGACGGGGTGGTCAAGGCCAGCTCGGCGGCGTACGCCCTCGGCCTGGTCCGGGGCGGCAAGCTCGCCGTGGAGCCCATGCTCCAGATGGCCCGGGACACCCGGAGGGACGGGGAGATACGGCAGGTCGAGCTGGACCTGCCCAGGCGCGGGAACGGACGGGGCGAGGCCCTGGCCGTCTCCGCGCGCGTCGCGCCGCTCGGGTCCCGGCTGGTGCTGCTGCTGGTCGAGGACCTCACCGAGGCCCGCCGCATCGAGGCCGTACGGCGCGACTTCGTCGCCAATGTGAGTCACGAGCTGAAGACGCCGGTCGGGGCGCTCTCCCTGCTGTCCGAGGCCGTCATGGACGCCGCGGACGATCCGGAGGCCGTGGAGCGGTTCGCCGGACGGATGCAGATCGAGGCCACCCGGCTCACCAACCTGGTGCAGGAGCTCATCGACCTGTCCCGGGTGCAGAACGACGACCCCCTCGACGACGCCGAGCCCGTCCGGGTGGACGAGCTGGTCGCCGAGGCCATCGACCGCTGCCGGCAGGCGGCCGGCAGCAAGCAGATCACCATGGCCGCCGGAGGAACGGCGGATCTGCACGTACGCGGCAACCGCGGCCAGCTCGCCGCCGCACTCGGCAACCTCGTCGAGAACGCCGTCAACTACTCGCCCGCCCGCACCCGCGTCGGCATAGCCGCCCGCCGCGTCAACGCCCCGGGCGGCGACCTGATCGAGATCGCCGTGACCGACCAGGGCATCGGCATCTCGGAGCGGGACAAGGAACGCGTCTTCGAACGCTTCTACCGCGTCGACCCGGCCCGCTCCCGGGCCACCGGAGGCACCGGTCTGGGTCTCGCCATCGTCAAACACGTGGTCGCCTCGCACGGCGGGGAGGTCACGGTGTGGAGCGCCGAAGGCCAGGGTTCCACCTTCACGCTGCGACTGCCGGAATCGGGCCTGTCCCGCGACCGCGCGGCGCGACGCCCGGACCACGACGCCGGACTCAGCGAAGAGACCGACGACACCGAACGGTCCCCCTCATCCCCCCAAACATCCCCGTACGAAACGCTTCCCGCCCCGGAGGTCCTTCCGTGACCCGTGTGCTCGTCGTCGAGGACGAGGAGTCCTTCTCCGACGCCCTGTCGTACATGCTCCGCAAGGAGGGCTTCGAGGTCGCCGTCGCGACCACCGGCCCCGACGGACTCGACGAGTTCGAGCGCAACGGCGCCGATCTCGTCCTCCTCGACCTGATGCTGCCCGGCCTGCCGGGCACCGAGGTCTGCCGCCAGCTGCGCGGCCGCTCGAACGTTCCCGTGATCATGGTGACCGCCAAGGACAGCGAGATCGACAAGGTTGTCGGGCTGGAGATAGGGGCCGACGACTACGTCACCAAGCCCTTCTCCTCCCGCGAGCTGGTCGCCCGCATCCGCGCCGTACTGCGCCGCCGCGGCGAGCCGGAGGAGGTCGCTCCCGCCGCGCTGGAGGCCGGCCCCGTCCGCATGGACGTCGACCGGCACGTGGTGACCGTGGGCGGCACCAAGATCGACCTGCCGCTCAAGGAGTTCGACCTGCTGGAGATGCTGCTGCGCAACGCCGGCCGCGTCCTCACCCGCATGCAGCTGATCGACCGGGTGTGGGGCGCCGACTACGTCGGCGACACCAAGACCCTCGACGTCCACGTCAAGCGGCTGCGCGCCAAGATCGAGCCCGACCCGGGCGCGCCGCGGTACCTCGTGACGGTGCGCGGGCTCGGCTACAAGTTCGAGCCGTAGGCCGGTAGGCCGGTCGGTACGCCGGTAGGCCGGTAAGCCGTCCCACGGACACGGCGAAGGGCGGGACCTCCCGGAGGTCCCGCCCTTCGTGCGTACGGTGCTCAGTGGCCGGCGTCGGTGCCCTCACCGGTGCCGGTGCCCTGCGAGGTGCCGGAGGTCGCCGTTCCGGTCTCGTTCGCCGAGCCGGAGGGCTCGCCCGAGGCTTCGCCGGTCTGCTCGCCCGTCCCGGGGGCCGAGGCGCCGTCGCCCGGGGTGCCCTGGCTCTCGCCGTCGGACGGCTCCCCGGAGGCCCCCTCGGAGGGCTGTGCGGACGCGCCGGGCGCCGCCGGGACGTCGCTGGGGCCCCAGCCGGAGAAGTAGCTCTCGGCGGGAACGACGAAGGCGCGCAGGCTCACCTCACCGGCCTTGCTGAAGGTGAAGGTGATCTTCTGCGCGTTGCCGTCCTGGATCGCCTCGCGGCTGCTGGGCAGGACGGCGGCGGCGTTGTCCTTGCCGCCGACGACCAGGGAGCCGCCTGCCGGGACGGTCAGGCCGCCCTTCTGGCCCTCGGCGGGCTTCAACTCGGCGGTCTTGTCGGTGCCGGCCACGGTGATGGACTCCAGCGTCTGGTCCGACCTGCCGTTGTTGAACAGCGTGGCGGAGACCACCGCCGGGCCCGTCGACTCCAGGTCCGGCTGCGTGATGACGACGGCGTTCTGGATCTGGATGTCACCGACCGTCGTCGCGGCGTTGTCCGGCTTGATCTCCAGCGACTGGGCGTTGTGACCGGCACCGCACGCGGCGAGCGAGGCGATCGAGAACGCGATGGCGGCGGCGGCGAGGGCACCGCGTCGAAGGCTGCTGCTCACGGCGGCGGCAACTCCTTGGACTCGAGCGGGGTGGCGGCAACGGATAAAGCCGCCCTAAGTGACTGTCAGCGGCCTCAGGCTACCGAGCCGTTCCCGGGCCGCCGCACCCGACCCTCCCCGAAGGGCCATGGGCTTCGCCCGGCAGGCGGCAGTCCCGGCCCTCTTCAGGGGCCGCTTTGCGGCTCGCATCCGTCCGCCATTCACCTATCAACCCGTCCGCCATACGGGTTGTCGATCGGTGCGCGAAATTTCGGTGAAGGAATGCGCGGGCCCCCGGAAATTGATCACCGAGGGCCCATCGGCGCGGCTCGTGATCAATTCCGGAATCGGCCGGAACCCCGGCGCGGCCACCGAACGGAGTAGCGGAAGTCGCACGTCTGGAACCGGACATATCGGGATGTTCAGCCCGGTGGGTGGCGCTCCGGTTGTGTGTGACGGGCCTGTTTCGCCCGGCCTGGAGAGCCGCTCCGACCTGCGAATTCTTTCTTCCGCTCACCTCGCGCAGCACGTTCCTGTTGCTGTTGTCAAGCCCCGAGATATGCCCTGACCTGCGAAAACGCCATTCAGAACCCGCCGTTTCCGTGTTACCCTGGATAGCCACGGAAGGGGTACCTGTCACATGACGTTCAAGGTTGGCGACACCGTGGTCTATCCCCATCACGGGGCCGCGCTGATCGAGGCTATCGAAACTCGTCAGATCAAAGGCGTGGACAAGACCTACTTGGTGCTGAAGGTCGCTCAGGGCGATCTGACGGTACGTGTGCCAGCGGACAATGCGGAGTTCGTCGGCGTGCGTGATGTGGTTGGTCAGGACGGGCTGGACCGGGTCTTCGAGGTGCTGCGCGCGCCGTACGCCGAGGAGCCCACGAACTGGTCGCGTCGCTACAAGGCAAACCTGGAGAAGCTCGCCTCCGGCGACGTCATCAAGGTCGCGGAAGTCGTACGCGATCTGTGGCGCCGCGAGCGCGAGCGCGGACTCTCCGCAGGTGAGAAGCGCATGCTCGCCAAGGCCCGCCAGATTCTGGTGAGCGAGCTGGCTCTCGCGGAGAACACCAACGAGGACAAGGCGGAGGCCCTGCTCGACGAGGTGCTCGCCTCCTGAGGCGAGGCGCGGACCGCCGCCCGCTCGGTTCAGCGCACTGAAATGCCGTGGTGCCCGATGACATCTTTGCCGTCGCCGGGCGCTGCGGCATGTTCGTACCCGGATGCTCTTTTGATTTCGTGCATCCGCACGTCCGGATGCCGATCATCCTCGTACGCTCCTCCCGGGAGGCTTCCCCCGGGTCCTGGTGTGCCGGGCCCGGACTCTGGGCTCGACCAGGGTCACGGAAGGGTCCGGTCAAGGCGTCGCGCCCGGCACGGTGAGGCCATACCCAACTAGGTCGAGCACACAAACCTGACAGGAACCGATGTCTGACGATTCGCGTCCCTCGCCCGCCCCGCTGTCGGCCGGCGCGGCCGCCGACGACCGTGCCAACGCCAGGACCGCGGCGGTCATTCCGGCCGCCGGCCGTGGCGTACGGCTCGGGCCGGGCGCCCCGAAAGCCCTCCGGGCGCTGGGCGGCACGCCCATGCTCATCCACGCGGTCCGGGCGATGGCCGCCTCCCGCGGGGTCTCCCTCGTGGTGGTCGTCGCCCCGCCCGACGGCGCGGCCGAGGTCAGGAGTCTGCTGGACGCGCACGCGCTGCCCGAGCGCACCGACTTCCTCGTCGTCCCGGGCGGCGAGACGCGCCAGGAGTCGGTACGGCTCGGACTGAACGCGCTGCCGCCCGAGTACGGCATCGTCCTCGTGCACGACGCGGCCCGGCCGCTGGTCCCCGTGGACACGGTGGACGCCGTGATCGAGGCGGTACGGGAGGGCGCGCCCGCCGTGGTGCCGGCCGTGCCGCTCGCCGACACCGTCAAGCAGGTCGAGCCCGCCGAGGTCCCCGGCGTGCCGGAGCCCGTGGTGGCGACGCCGGAGCGGGCGCTGCTGCGGGCGGTGCAGACGCCGCAGGGCTTCGACCGGGAGACGCTGGTGCGGGCCCACGCGACGGTGACCGACGACGTCACGGACGACGCGAGCATGGTCGAGCGGATGGGGTCGGCCGTGGTGGTCGTGCCGGGGCACGAGGAGGCGTTCAAGGTGACGCGCCCGCTGGATCTGGTCCTCGCGGAGGCGGTACTGGCGCGCAGGAGGCTCAACGATGGGTTCTGAGGGTTCTGGGGGTTCTGGGGGTTCTGAGGCGGCCGCGCTGCCGGTGTTGCCGCAGGTCGGGATCGGCACGGACATCCACGCCTTCGAGGCGGGGCGGGAACTGTGGTGCGCCGGGCTGAAGTGGGAGGGCGAGGGGGACGGGCTGGCCGGGCACTCCGACGCGGACGTCGTCGCGCACGCGGCGTGCAACGCGTTGTTCTCCGCGGCCGGGCTCGGGGATCTCGGGCAGCACTTCGGCACCGGGCGGCCGGAGTGGGCCGGGGCGTCCGGGGTGACGCTGCTGGCGGAGGCGGCGAGGATCGTGCGGGCGGCGGGGTTCCGGATCGGGAACGTCGCGGTGCAGGTGGTGGGGGCGCGGCCGAAGATCGGCAAGCGGCGGGACGAGGCGCAGCAGGTGCTGTCCGAGGTGGTGGGGGCGCCGGTGTCGGTGTCGGGGGCTACGACGGACGGGCTGGGGTTTCCCGGGCGGGGGGAAGGGCTGATGGCGGTGGCCACGGCGTTGGTGGCGCGGGTGGGGTGACGCGCTGTGCGGGGCTCCGCCCCGCGCCCCGCCAGGGGCTCCGCCCCTGGACCCCGGCCTATGCCCACCCGCCACCCGGCTCGGTCGGGCAAGAGGCTGGACTCGCCACGATCGTCCGGCTCGGTCGGGCAAGAGGCGGGGTACCAACGTCGGCCGTGTGCCCCTGGCACTGCTCGGGGCCTACTACCCTGGACTCGTGACTATTCGGCTGTACGACACCAGCGCCCGGCAGATCCGTGACTTCGCCCCCCTCACGCCGGGCTGCGTCTCGATCTACCTGTGTGGTGCCACCGTGCAGGCGGCCCCGCACATCGGGCACATCCGGTCGGGCCTGAACTTCGACATCATGCGCCGCTGGTTCGCGTACCGCGGCTACGACGTCACGTTCGTCCGCAACGTCACCGACATCGACGACAAGATCATCAGGAAGGCGGCCGACCAGAACCGCCCCTGGTGGTCCATCGGGTACGAGAACGAGCGGGCGTTCAACGACGCCTACGACGCCCTCGGATGCCTGCCGCCCACCTACGAGCCCCGCGCCACCGGGCACATCACCGAGATGGTCGAGATGATGCGCGGGCTCATCGAGCGCGGGCACGCCTACGAGGCCGAGGGCAACGTCTACTTCGACGTGCGCTCCCTGCCCGGCTACCTCTCGCTGTCCAACCAGGACCTCGACGAGCTGCGCCAGCCCTCCGGGGAGGGCGAGACCGGCAAGCGGGACCCGCGGGACTTCGCCATGTGGAAGGCGGTCAAGCCCGGGGAGCCGAGCTGGGAGACGCCGTGGGGGCGCGGGCGGCCGGGGTGGCACCTGGAGTGCTCCGCCATGGCGCACAAGTACCTGGGGAGCGAGTTCGACATCCACGGGGGCGGGATCGACCTGATCTTCCCGCACCACGAGAACGAGATCGCCCAGGCGGTGGGCTTCGGCGACGCCTTCGCCCGGTACTGGGTGCACAACGCCTGGGTCACCATGAGCGGCGAGAAGATGTCGAAGTCGCTCGGCAACAGCGTGCTCGTCTCCGAGATGGTCAAGCAGTGGCGGCCGGTCGTGCTGCGGTACTACCTCGGCACCCCGCACTACCGCTCCACCATCGAGTACAGCGAGGAGTCCCTGCGCGAGGCCGAGTCGGCGTACGCGCGCATCGAGGGCTTCGTGCAGCGCGTCACCGAGCTGGCCGGGCAGACCGTCGAGCCGGCCGCCGAGGTGCCGCCCGCCTTCGCCGAGGCGATGGACGACGACCTGGGCGTCCCGCAGGCGCTCGCCATCGTGCACACCACCGTCCGGCAGGGCAACAGCGCGCTGGCCGCCGACGACAAGGACGCCGCCGTGGCGCGGCTCGCCGAGGTGCGGGCCATGCTCGGTGTCCTCGGCCTCGACCCGCTGGCCCCGCACTGGGCGGGGGAGCAGGAGCAGGGCGAGGACCTGCGGCACGTCGTCGACAGCCTCGTACGCCTGGTGCTCGACCAGCGGGAGGCCGCGCGGGGACGGAAGGACTGGTCCACCGCGGACGCCATCCGCGACCAGCTCGGACAGTCCGGGCTGGTCATCGAGGACAGCCCGCAGGGGCCCCGCTGGAGCCTCGGGTCGCGCTGACCCGGCCGGTCGGAGAGGTCCGTCCCGTAGATCGATTGTGCCGCCCGGCCCTCCGGGCGGCACACTGCATAGAACACACCGCGTAGAACACAGCTTCACGCACACTCCCGTAGAGAGCGGAGACAGGTAACTCATGGCCGCGAACAACCGCCGCATGTCCGGCAAGAAGGGCGCGCAGGTCGGCAGCGGCGGCAAGCGGCGCCGGGGCCTGGAGGGCAAGGGGCCGACGCCTCCCGCCGAGATGCGCAAGGGGCACGCCAAGCAGCGCGCCGCCAACGCGAAGGCGCGCCGCGCCACGGGACGTCCGCAGCAGCAGCGGCGCGGGGGCGGACGGTCGACGTCCGAACTCGTCGTCGGCCGCAACCCCGTCTACGAGGCCCTGCGCGACGGTGTGCCCGCCTCGACGCTCTACGTCCAGCAGTTCATCGACAACGACGAGCGGGTGCGCGAGGCGCTCCAGCTCGCCGCCGAGCGCGGTGGCATCAACCTCATGGAGGCGCCGCGTCCCGAGCTGGACCGGATGACCAACGGGCTCAACCACCAGGGTCTCGTCCTCCAGGTCCCGCCTTACGAGTACGCGCACCCCGAGGACCTGGTCGCCGCCGCCCACGACGAGGGCGCGGACCCGCTGATCGTCGCCCTCGACGGGGTGACCGACCCGCGCAACCTCGGTGCCGTCGTCCGCTCCGTCTCCGCCTTCGGCGGCCACGGCGTCGTCGTGCCCGAGCGGCGCGCGGCCGGGATGACGGCCGGTGCGTGGAAGACGTCCGCCGGCACGGCCGCCCGTACACCGGTCGCCCGCGCCACCAACCTCACGCGCGCGCTGGAGTCGTACCAGAAGGCCGGGATCACGGTCGTGGGCCTCGCCGCCGACGGCGAGGCCGAACTCGGCGATCTGGAGGCCCTGGACGGACCCGTGGTCATCGTGGTCGGCAGCGAGGGCAAGGGACTGTCCCGGCTGGTCGGCGAGACGTGCGACTTCCGGGTGCGGATCCCGATGCCGGGCGGCGCGGAGTCGCTCAACGCGGGTGTGGCGGCGGGGATCGTGCTGTACGAGGCGGCGCGGCGGCGGCGCTGACGTCGGGTCGCCCGTGGAGCCGGCCGGGGTGATCGGTTCTTCGGGCGGGGGACGGGTGTGCGGATCCGTCCCCCACACGGGGTGTTCCGGGTGGTCCGGGCTGGTTTGACGCGGTCCGGACAGATCCGGGCGGTCAAGGCAGTGTCCTAACGACACATCACTCGGTTAGATGAGTGTGGACACCAGAACACCCCGCACACCCACGGGGGACCGCTCGTCGGGATACGACGACGCTCCCGCGTTGAGCATGGTGAAGGTGCCGAGCGATCCGGCCGAGGTCATCGTCAACCACGCGAGTTTCCGCGTGCAGTTCGGTGCCTCCGCCCGGCGGACCCATTCGCCTCGGATCGCACAGCACTTGAGCGCCACCCAGGCCACCCCCCGCATGCCCGCCGCCCCGGGCCGTCGCCGGGCCGTCGTGTGGAGCGGACGGTCCGACCCGGACGACACCGGCGCGCACCGGCTGCTCCAGGCGGTGCGGGCGGGAGCCGGTCACCACGTCGAGGACCCGGCCGCCGACGCCGGAGCCACCCAGGTCATCCCCAGAGTCGATCTCGGCGGGGGGCCCCTGGGCTACGACGACTACGACTCGGGCCCCGCCACCGAGACCCTCGAAACACCCCTCGTCGGCGCCCAGCGCGGCCCCGTACCCGAGGGCACCCGACTGCTGCCCGCCATGCGCACCGTCGGCAGCGCTTACGACGAACCCGCCTACGCCGGCCAGGACTTCGGCCGCGAAGACCACGGCGGCCACGGGGGCCACGAGGACCTCGACGGCTACGGCGACGACACGGACCCGGACGAGCCGCGCGGCAGGCGCCGTTCCGACGACCCGGCGCGGCACGCGTACTTCCCCGGCCGCCGCATGAACCTCGGCGTCGTGCTGCTGCCGCTGCGCGTCTTCCTCGGCTTCATCTCGATCTACGCCGGCATGGGCAAGCTCTGCGACCCCGTCTACTTCGACGGCGGCGAACGCGGCTCCATGGTGAAGTGGCTCAACACCCTTCACCCCTGGGACGTCGCCGAGCCGCTGCGCCAGTTCGCCCTCGCGCACCCGGTCGGCGCCGGGCTGGTCATCGCCTTCCTCCAGGTGCTGGTGGGCGTCCTGACCGTGCTGGGCTGCTGGCAGCGCGTGGCCGCCGTCGTCGGCGCGGGCCTGTCCGCCGCGCTCCTGGTCACCGTCAGCTGGAAGAGCGTCCCCGTCTACGACGCGCCGGACATCATCTACCTCGCCGCCTGGTCGCCGCTGATCATCGCCGGGGCGCCCGTCTACTCCGTGGACGGCAGACTCGCCGGCAGCGCCTGGCGCCGGCTCGGCCCGCGCGCCGACATCTGGGACCTGCGCCGCTACGTCCTGCGCCGCGGCGCCCTCGTCACCTTCCTGGTCGCCGGTGCGACCCTCCTGGTCGGCTCGGTGCTCGGCGGTGCCGTCCGGGACGCCGACCGCGTGGTCGTCCCCGGCCCCGGCGAGGCCCCGCGCAACGAACTGCCCGGCGCCCCGCTCCCGCAGGAGCCCGGAACGCGCGAGCCGAAGAGCCCTTCGGCCTCCGCCTCGCCCACCCAGGGCGCGACCAGCGGGGCCACCACCCCCTCCACGGGAGCCGCGACCACACCGGGAGCGACCCGGGAGAGCGGCACCACCGGCGGCGGTACGCCCAGCCAGACCCAGGGCGCCGGCGGACAGGCCCCGCCGCGGCAGTCGTCCCCGGCCGGCCGCAACCAGGCGCCGACCACCTCGGCCGGACCGACCGCCGGGGGCACCTCGACCGGCTCCGGGGGCTCCGGCGGCTCCACCGGCGGCTCCACCGGGGGCTCCGGAAGCGAGGAGGGCGGCGGCTCCTCCTCCACCGGCCAGCCGGGCAACGGCCGCCTCGTGGGCGGCCTGTTGGGCTAGCCGGTCCGGTGCCGTCCTCGGCAAGTTGGGGCCACTCACGAGATGAGGAGTGGCCCCACACTGTTCACAGGTGCGGGGCGGGTGCTTGGCTCGTCAGCGTTCCGACGCGTACGTCACGAAGCTCGCCCATGCGTCCGGTGCGAGGTCAAGCCGAGGACCTGCCGCGTCCTTGGAATCGCGGACATGGATGGTGCTAGGCGCTAGACCGGCGGAGTCGGCACCGCCGTCGGTCCCAGACGCCCTCCCCGCCGAACGCCTCGGCCTCGACTTCAGCGGGCCGACGGCCATGACAGGGCGTGCCGTTCCGCTGTCGCCCACGGTCAGTGGGCACAGCGCGTGCGGCCGCGGACGGCGTCGACGAGCCCCTCAGCGGCCGGACAGGGCCGCCAACTCCCGGGCCGCCTCCGTCAGGTCCTTCGCGGTGTCGATCGCGCGCCAGTAGGAGCCCTGCGGGATCGGGAAGCCGGAGAGCCGGCGTTCGCGGGCCAGCCCGGGGAACGTGGTCCGCTCGTGGTCGCCGCGCTCCGGGAGCATCGCGGCGAAGGCGGACGAGAAGACGTACACCCCGGCGTTGATCTCGAAGGTCGACGGCGGGGCCTCGATGAAGTCGGTGATGTGGCCGAAGCCGTCCGTCTGCACGGCGCCCCACGGCAGCCGCGGACGGGCCAGGGCGAGGGTCGCGACGGCGTCCCGCTCCGCGTGGAAGCCGGCCATGTCGCGCAGCGAGAAACGGGTCCAGATGTCGCCGTTGGTGGCGTACCAGGGCTGGTCCGGGTGCGGCAGGTGCGCGGCGGCGTACTTGAGGCCGCCGCCGCGGCCGAGGGGCTCGGTCTCGACGACCGTGGTGACGGAGAGCGGCAGCTCGGTGGTGTCCAGCCACTGCTGGAGCACCTCGGCCAGATGGCCGCAGGAGACCACGACGTCCGTCACGCCCTCGTCGGCGAGCCAGGCGAGCTGGTGGCCGATGATCGGAGTGCCGGTGCCCGGGATCTCGACCATCGGCTTGGGCCGGTCGTCGGTGTACGGGCGCAGCCGGGAACCCTGTCCGCCCGCCAGGACGACGGCTTGGACGGGGTGGCGGGACGCGGCGTTCGGATCGGTCATGCCCGAACTGTACGCGGCGCCCCGCCGGCCCCCGAAGCCTCCTCAGCCGTGCGCGGCCAGCACGCCCGAGGCGAAGGCGGTGTCGCAGACGGGGCGGGAGTACGACTGGGCACGCGTCGGCCCGTACACCTTGACGGCGGCGCGGCCGAGCGCGCGGGCGATGGACGCGCAGTGGCCGGCCAGCGACGGGCGTTCGTTCACCGCCTCCTGGAGGTGGGTGAGGGCGACGCCCGGGTCCTCCTCCTGCAGCTCGGTCAGCAGCCGGTCGCGCAGCACCTCGTGCGGCGCGCGGGCGGCGGTCCGGGAGGTGGATGCCTTGGCCGAGGAGGCCTCCGACGCGGCGAGCACCGAGTCCGAGGGGTCCCCGGACCAGTTGACCCTGGTGACCGCGAGGGTCCCGGAGAGCACCAGGACGACGGGCAGGACGAAGGCGAGAGAGCGGCCGATCCGGTGGGCGGGGCCCCGGCCGCGTCGCGTCTGTCGGGTAGTGGAGTGCTTCACGGAGTGCTTCACGCGAGTGAGGGTAGCGCCCGGTAATGATTTGGCGACATTTAGTCACCCTTTCGGGGGATGAAGAGCAGCCCCGAAGTGGGTAGGGGGTTGACGCGCGGGGAGTGAAAAGTCCGTTCTGCCCGGGTGTTTGACGACGACGAAAAGTGCCCCGCAGCAGGCCGCGGGGCACTTTTCGTCAACGCGGGTGAAAATCACCCGCGCGGGGACGTTCAGTCGGAGAGGCGCTCGCCCGTGGACGACGAGAACACGTGGGCCTCGCCCGGCCGCGGCACGACGTGGACCGTCGCGCCCTTCTCCGGCACCGAGCGGCTGCTGACGCGGACCACCAGGTCCTTCGACTCGCCGCCGACCTCGACCGTGCCGTAGATGTAGCCGTCGGCACCGGTCTCCTCCACGACGTTCACCGAGACGGCGAGGCCCGCCGGGGCGTCCGCGGAGTCCTTCGACAGGGTCTTGGCCGCGCCGCCGTTCAGCTCGACGACGTCGAAGTGCTCGGGGCGGACGCCGACGGTGACCGTGCGGTCGCCCTTGTCGGAGGCGGCCTTCAGGGCGTCGCGGTTGACCGGGACGACGCTGTTGCCGAACTTCACGCCGCCGTCGGTGATCGGGACCTCGACCAGGTTCATGGCCGGGGAGCCGATGAAGCCGGCGACGAAGAGGTTCGCGGGCTTGTCGTACATGTTCCGCGGGGAGTCGACCTGCTGGAGCAGACCGTCCTTGAGGACCGCCACACGGTCGCCCATCGTCATGGCCTCGACCTGGTCGTGGGTGACGTAGACGGTGGTGATGCCGAGACGGCGCTGGAGCGAGGCGATCTGGGTGCGGGTGGAGACGCGGAGCTTGGCGTCCAGGTTGGACAGCGGCTCGTCCATGAGGAACACCTGCGGCTCACGCACGATCGCGCGGCCCATCGCCACACGCTGGCGCTGACCGCCGGAGAGCGCCTTCGGCTTGCGGTCCAGGTACTCGGTGAGGTCGAGGATCTTCGCGGCCTCCTCGACCTTCTGCCGGATCTCCGCCTTGTTGACGCCGGCGATCTTGAGCGCGAAGCCCATGTTGTCGGCGACCGACATGTGCGGGTAGAGCGCGTAGTTCTGGAACACCATGGCGATGTCCCGGTCCTTCGGCGGCAGGTGCGTGACGTCGCGGTCGCCGATGCGGATGGCGCCGCCGTTGACGTCCTCGAGCCCCGCGAGCATGCGGAGCGAGGTGGACTTGCCACAACCGGAGGGGCCGACCAGGACGAGGAACTCGCCGTCCTCGATGTCGATGTCGAGACCGTCGACGGCGGGCTTGGTGGAACCCGGGTAGATGCGGGTCGCCTTGTCGAACGTAACTGTGGCCATGGTGAATGGGCCCCCTTCTACCGGCAGGAACGTGCCGGACGATCCGTTGTAGGAAGGTGGTGGTGTAGTCCACACGGGTGTAGCTGGCTCAGGACGGTACCCGGCGTTCACCTGGTCTGTCAGTACCTGTGGGCCTGTGAACTTCGCCGAAATTTTCGAATCCCACCGTTCACCGGGCTCTGTGTAGAGTGGAGCGACCCGCGCGCGCGTGCCGTCGCGCGAGTGCCTCCTTAGCTCAGCTGGTCAGAGCGCCGCTCTTGTAAAGCGAAGGTCGTCGGTTCGAATCCGACAGGGGGCTCGGAGAAGCAGCAGGCCGAAGGCCCGACACCGCGCGGTGTCGGGC
>NZ_JBHYJX010000032.1:0-94719 GCF_042740985.1 Streptomyces sp. NPDC058985
CGGTGGCCGGACAGAACAGCCAGAGGACAGTCCAGCAGGACCTCAGTCAGCGGCAGAGTCACGACCACCGGAACCTGACTATCAGGATCAATGTCAGCGGCTGCCGGTAGCCTCCTTCCAGTACTCGGAACAAGGGCGCGAAGGGGCAGGTGGGGCGGTGTCCGGCGCGGAAAGTGGTGCGGACCGGGGGAGCCGGCCGGGTCTCGCCGAAGTCACCGGCGTCCTGGAACGCATCACGTACGCCAACGAGGAGAACGGCTACACGGTCGCCCGTGTCGACACCGGCCGCGGCGCCGGTGATCTGCTCACCGTCGTCGGCGCGCTGCTCGGCGCGCAGGCCGGGGAGTCCCTGCGGATGGAGGGACGCTGGGGGTCGCATCCCCAGTACGGCAAGCAGTTCCACGTGGAGAACTACACGACCCTCCTGCCGGCCACCATCCAGGGCATCCGGCGCTACCTCGGCTCCGGCCTGGTCAAGGGCATCGGGCCGGTCTTCGCCGACCGGATCACGCAGCACTTCGGGCTGGACACGCTCACCATCATCGAGGAGGAGCCCAAGCGGCTCATCGAGGTCCCAGGCCTCGGACCCAAGCGGACCAAGAAGATCGCCGACGCCTGGGAGGAGCAGAAGGCGATCAAGGAGGTCATGGTCTTCCTCCAGACCGTCGAGGTGTCGACGTCGATCGCGGTCCGCATCTACAAGAAGTACGGGGACGCGTCGATCTCCGTCGTGAAGAACCAGCCCTACCGGCTCGCCGCCGACGTCTGGGGCATCGGCTTCCTCACCGCCGACAAGATCGCGCAGTCCGTCGGCATCCCCCACGACAGCCCGGACCGGGTGAAGGCGGGGCTCCAGTACGCGCTCTCGCAGGCGACCGACCAGGGGCACTGCTATCTCCCCGAGGAGAGGCTCATCGCCGACGCGGTGAAGCTGCTCCAGGTGGACACCGGCCTCGTCATCGAGTGCCTCGCCGAACTGGCGGCCGAGCCGGCGGAGGACGGCGACGACCCCGGCGTGGTGCGCGAGCGGATCCCCGACCCGGAGGGCGGCGACCCCGTCACCGCCGTCTACCTCGTCCCCTTCCACCGCGCCGAGCTGTCCCTCAGCGCCCAGCTGCTCCGCCTCCTGCGCACCGACGAGGACCGGATGCCCGGCTTCCAGGACGTGGCCTGGGACAAGGCGCTCGGGTGGCTGAAGCAGCGCACGGGTGCCGATCTCGCCCCCGAGCAGGAGGCGGCCGTCAAGCTCGCCCTCACCGAGAAGGTCGCAGTCCTCACCGGCGGCCCCGGCTGTGGCAAGTCCTTCACCGTCCGCTCGATCGTCGAGCTGGCCCGCGCCAAGAAGGCGAAGGTGGTCCTCGCCGCCCCGACCGGCCGGGCCGCCAAGCGCCTCGCCGAGCTGACCGGCACAGAAGCGTCCACGGTCCACCGGCTGCTGGAGCTCAAGCCCGGCGGCGACGCCGCCTACGACCGGGACCGGCCGCTCGACGCCGACCTCGTCGTGGTGGACGAGGCGTCCATGCTCGATCTCCTCCTCGCCAACAAGCTCGCCAAAGCCGTCCCCCCGGGCGCCCACCTGCTGCTCGTCGGTGACGTCGACCAGCTGCCCAGCGTCGGCGCGGGGGAGGTGCTGCGGGACCTGCTCGCCGACGGCGGTCCCGTCCCGGCCGTCCGGCTCACCCGGGTCTTCCGGCAGGCGCAGCAGTCGGGCGTGGTCACCAACGCCCACCGCATCAACGGCGGGCAGCACCCCGTCACCGACGGCATGAAGGACTTCTTCCTCTTCGTCGAGGACGACACGGAGGAGGCCGGCCGCCTCACCGTGGACGTCGCCGCCCGCCGTATCCCCGCCAAGTTCGGCCTCGACCCGCGCCGGGACGTCCAGGTCCTCGCTCCCATGCACCGCGGACCGGCCGGCGCGGGCACGCTGAACGGACTGCTCCAGCAGGCCGTCACCCCGGGCCGCCCCGACGTGCCGGAGAAGCGGTTCGGCGGCCGTGTCTTCCGGGTCGGCGACAAGGTCACCCAGATTCGCAACAATTACGAGAAGGGTGAGAACGGCGTCTTCAACGGCACCGTCGGCGTGGTCACCTCACTCGACCCGGTGGACCAGCGCCTCACCGTACTGACGGACGAGGACGAGGAGGTTCCGTACGAATTCGACGAACTGGACGAACTGGCCCACGCCTACGCGGTGACCATCCACCGTTCCCAGGGGAGCGAGTACCCGGCGGTCGTCATCCCCGTGACCACCGGCGCCTGGATGATGCTCCAGCGGAACCTGCTGTACACGGCGGTCACCCGGGCCAAGAAGCTGGTCGTCCTCGTCGGCTCCCGCAAGGCGATCGGGCAGGCGGTGCGCACGGTCTCGGCCGGGCGGCGCTGTACGGCGCTCGACTTCCGGCTGGCGGGCCCTCGCCCCTGAAACCTTCCGGTAAACCTCCTGACCCGTGTGAAAAAAATGATCGATCAAACGAGTCGCAAAGGTCACAGAGCACTTCCGGAAGGGGGAAAGAGGGGGCAGGATGAGCAAGTTGGCGGCACTGAGTGCCGCCGATAGGCCCGATGGTCGACCCCGAGTGCACTCTCCTGAGCCAAGTGGGGGATGGTAGAGACAGTCAGGGCACCTCGAAGATGAGGCACTACGTCGGTGAGGGAAGACGTGAGCGAGCACACCAACAACTCGGTAGTACTGCGGTACGGCGACGACGAGTACACCTACCCGGTGATCGACAGCACCGTCGGCGACAAGGGCTTCGACATCGGGAAGCTCCGCGCCCAGACCGGTCTGGTGACGCTGGACAGCGGCTACGGCAACACCGCCGCTTATAAATCCGCCGTCACCTATCTGGACGGCGAGGCCGGCATCCTCCGGTACCGCGGCTACCCGATCGAGCAGCTGGCCGAGCGCTCCTCCTTCGTGGAGGTCGCCTACCTGCTGATCAACGGCGAGCTGCCCACCGTCGACCAGCTCTCCTCGTTCAAGGGCGACATCACGCAGCACACCCTGCTGCACGAGGACGTCAAGAACTTCTACAAGGGCTTCCCGCGCGACGCCCACCCGATGGCCATGCTGTCGTCGGTGGTCTCGGCGCTGTCGACCTTCTACCAGGACAGCCACAACCCGTTCGACGAGCGCCAGCGCAACCTCTCCACCATCCGGCTGCTCGCGAAGCTTCCGACGATCGCGGCCTACGCGTACAAGAAGTCGATCGGCCACCCGTTCGTCTACCCGCGCAACGACCTCGGCTACGTCGAGAACTTCCTGCGGATGACCTTCTCCGTCCCGGCGCAGGAGTACGAGCTCGACCCGGTCGTGGTCTCCGCCCTGGACAAGCTGCTGATCCTGCACGCGGACCACGAGCAGAACTGCTCGACCTCCACGGTCCGCCTGGTCGGCTCCTCGCAGGCCAACATGTTCGCCTCGATCTCGGCCGGCATCAACGCCCTCTGGGGCCCGCTGCACGGCGGCGCCAACCAGTCGGTGCTGGAGATGCTGGAGGGCATCCGCGACGCCGGCGGCGACGTCGACTCCTTCATCCGCAAGGTGAAGAACAAGGAGGACGGCGTCCGCCTGATGGGCTTCGGCCACCGGGTCTACAAGAACTTCGACCCGCGCGCCAAGATCATCAAGGCCGCCGCGCACGATGTGCTCTCCGCCCTCGGCAAGTCCGACGAGCTGCTGGACATCGCCCTGAAGCTGGAGGAGCACGCGCTCTCCGACGACTACTTCGTCTCGCGCAGCCTCTACCCGAACGTCGACTTCTACACCGGTCTGATCTACCGGGCCATGGGCTTCCCGACCGAGATGTTCACGGTCCTGTTCGCCCTCGGCCGCCTTCCGGGCTGGATCGCCCAGTGGCACGAGATGATCAAGGAGCCGGGTTCCCGCATCGGCCGCCCGCGCCAGATCTACACCGGCGTCGTCGAGCGCGACTTCGTCCCGGTCGAGGAGCGCTGAGCCGCAAGGCACCCCCGCACGCGCACCAGGAGAGTCCCGCACCGCCCCGAAGCGGTACGGGGCTCTCTCGTGTCCCTCGTGTCCGGAGTGCGCGCGCACCGTCGCGTCCGTGTCCCGGAACAGCAGAAGGCGCCCTGGCGCCGGTCCCCCCACGGGCCGACGATCCAGGGCGCCTTCCCATGTCCCGGTGCGGATTCCCCCCACGGGATCCGGCCGGGCGTCTGTGAGGACAGCGCCTGAATTCGCTGTGTCGTGCTCGTACGCGTCGTACTCGTACGTGTCGTGCGTTCATACGTGTCGTGCGGTCTGCCGGGACAGCGCACGCCCGGGAGGGCCGCTCAAAGCTCTCCGGTGTACGTGTCCCGGCAACGCAGCTCTGGGAAAGTCCCCCAAGACATCCCCAGATGCCAGTTCACGCCCCCCAAGACGCTCCCTGACATCGCCAACTTAGACCTTCGAACCCCTTCGATGGTTACGTTCGCATCACTGTGATCTGCGTCTCTTGCATATGCTGCATATGTCCCTTACCGGCGCAAGAGACCCGATACGTCGACCGGGGCTCCAGCGTAAGGAAGATGCGCGAGCCTTGTGAAGAGCTTATGTGAGGTACGTGCCGGACTCCAGAGGGGCCACCGCATCGAGACCTCAGTGAAACGCCCGCAGCCGCAGGCTGTTGGTGACCACGAACACCGAGGAGAAGGCCATCGCCGCCCCCGCGATCATCGGGTTCAGCAGCCCGGCGGCGGCCAGCGGCAGCGCGGCCACGTTGTAGCCGAAGGCCCACACGAGGTTTCCCTTGATCGTCGCGAGGGTCCGCCGGGACAGCCGGATCGCGTCCGCCGCCACCCGCAGGTCGCCGCGGACCAGCGTCAGGTCGCCCGCCTCGATCGCCGCGTCCGTCCCCGTGCCCATCGCCAGCCCCAGGTTGGCGGTGGCCAGCGCGGCCGCGTCGTTGACGCCGTCCCCGACCATGGCGACCGTACGGCCCTCCGCCCGCAGCCGCTCCACCACGGCGACCTTCTCCTCGGGCAGCACCTCGGCGATCACCTCGTCGATGCCGACGGCGGCGGCGACGGACTCGGCGACGCGCCGGTGGTCGCCGGTCAGCAGCACGGGCGTGAGGCCCAGCCGCCGCAGTTCGGCCACCGCCTCGGCGCTGGTCTCCTTGACGGCGTCCGCCACGGCGAGCACGCCGCGCGCCGCGCCGTCCCAGCCGACCACGACGGCCGTACGGCCCTTGCTCTCGGCCTCGTCCCTGGCGCGGGCCACCTCGGGCGGCAGCTCGTCGTGGAGGCGCCCCACGGCCACCTCACGGCCCTCCACGCGCCCGCGCACGCCGCGCCCGGGGACGTTCACGAAGTCCGCGACGTCCGGCAGCGGGCCGACCCGCTCCTCGGCGCCGGCCGCCACGGCGCGGGCGACCGGGTGTTCGGAGGCGTGCTCGACGGCGCCCGCGAGCCGCAGCACCGCCTCCTCGCCGGTGCCCTCGGCGGCGTACACCTCGTGCAGGGTCATCCGGCCGGTGGTGACGGTGCCGGTCTTGTCCAGGACGACCGTGTCGACCCGCCGGGTGGACTCCAGGACCTCGGGACCCTTGATGAGGATGCCGAGCTGGGCGCCCCGGCCGGTGCCCACCATGAGGGCGGTCGGCGTGGCCAGGCCCAGCGCGCACGGGCAGGCGATGATCAGTACGGCGACGGCGGCGGTGAACGCGGCGACGGTGTCCCCGGTTGCCCCCAGCCACCCGCCGAAGGTGGCGGCCGCGATCAGCAGCACGACGGGCACGAAGACCCCGGACACCCGGTCGGCCAGCCGCTGCACCTCGGCCTTGCCGCTCTGCGCGTCCTCCACGAGCCGCGCCATCCGGGCCAGCTGGGTGTCCGCGCCGACCCGGGTCGCCTCGACCACCAGCCGGCCCCCGGCGTTGACCGTGGCGCCCGTGACGGCGTCGCCGACGCCCACGTCGGCCGGCACGGACTCGCCGGTCAGCAGTGAGGCGTCCACCGCCGAGGTGCCCTCGGTCACCGTCCCGTCGGTGGCGATCTTCTCGCCCGGCCGGACGACGAAGCGGTCGCCGACCGCCAGCCGGGCCACCGGTATCCGCACCTCGCGGCCCTCACGCAGGACGGCGACGTCCTTCGCGCCCAGCTCCATCAGCGCCCGCAGCGCGGCCCCGGCCCGGCGCTTGGAGCGGGCCTCCAGCCAGCGGCCGAGCAGGAGGAAGACGGTGACCCCGGCGGCGGCCTCCAGGTAGATCGCGGAGGCGCCGTCGGTGCGGGAGACGGTGAGGTCGAAGCCGTGCCGCATGCCCGGCATGCCCGCGTCCCCGAAGAACAGCGCCCACAGCGACCAGCCGAACGCCGCGAGCGTGCCGAGCGAGACCAGCGTGTCCATGGTGGCCGCGCCGTGCCGGACGTTGGTCCAGGCGGCGCGGTGGAAGGGCAGCCCGCCCCAGACGACGACCGGCGCCGCCAGGGTGAGCGAGAGCCACTGCCAGTTGTCGAACTGCAGCGCCGGGACCATCGCCAGCAGCACCACGGGGGCGGCGAGCAGGGCGGAGACGATCAGACGTCCGCGCAGGGCGGCCGACTCGGGATCGACGGCGGGTCCGGACGCCGCCGCGTCCTCGGGACTCTCGGGCTCCGGCGGCGGCGCGGGCTCCTCGGCGGTGTACCCGGTGCGTACGACGGTGGTGATCAGGTCGGCGACGGTGGTGCTCGCCGGGTGGGTGATCCGGGCCTTCTCGGTCGCGTAGTTCACCGTGGCGGTCACGCCGTCCATGCGGTTGAGCTTCTTCTCGACCCGGGCCGCGCAGGCGGCGCAGGTCATCCCGCCGATGAGCAGCTCGACCTCGGCGAGGTCCGGTTCGGCGGCCTGGGCGGTCGTGGCGGTGTCCGCGGTGGTGCTGGTCATGGTCCGGGCTCCAGACGGGTCCGGCCGGACCGTACGCGGCCCGGCCGGGGGACGATGGCTACTGCGGGGCGCCGCAGCGTCGGTGCTGGGCCGATACCCCTAGGCCCGGCCGACGAGCTCGAAGCCGGCCTCGTCCACGGCGGCGCGCACGGCGTCGTCGTCCAGCGGTGCCCCGGAGGCGACGGTGACCTCGCCGGTGGACGCGACGGCCTGCACCGAGGTGACGCCCGCGATCTCGGAGATCTCGCCGGAGACGGCGCCCTCGCAGTGTCCGCAACTCATTCCGCTCACCTTGTAGACGGTGGTGACGGAGCCCTGGGTGTCGGTCTGGGCGGTCATGTCGTTACTCCTCGTCGGGGTGTGCACGGCGGGTACCCGTGGTCCAGCGTGGACCACTTGCGTTCCACTGTACCCCTAGGGGGTATCGAAGCGGACCTCGCCGGGCCCCACTCGGCCTCACCCGTCACCCGCGACGCCTCCGTGCACGGTCCACTCGTGGTCGAGGACCGCCATCAGGACGTCGTCCACCCACACGCCGTCGCGCAGGGCCGCCTCCCGGCGTATCCCCTCCACCACGAAACCGGCCTTCTCGTACACCCGGCGGGCCCGCGGATTGTGGGCGTAGACCTCCAACTGGACGCGGTGCAGGCCGACCCGCTCGAAGGCGTGGCCGACGATGAGCCGGGTCGCCTCGCTGCCCAGCCCTCGGCCGCGGCCCCGGGCCCCGATGAGGGTGCGGAAGGTGCAGCTGCGGGCGGCCGGATCCCAGTCGTACAGGACGACCTCGCCGACGAGTTCGCCGGTCGCGCGGTCGGTGACGGCGAGGTCCAGGCGGTCGGGGTCGGCGGTGCGCACGCCGTACCAGGAGCGCAGCCGTTCCCGGGTGATCTCGGTGCCGGGCTCGAACGTGAAGTGGACGACCTCGGGGTCGTTGACGATCTCCCACATCACGTCCGCGTCCCGCGCGGTGAACGGCCGCAGGACGGTCCGCTCGCCGGTGAGGACGGGTTTCGCTGAGAAGTCCATGGGCGGCACTGTGCCCCACGCGGCGGTGGGGCACAGAACGGTTTTCCCCGCGCGTCCCGGGCCCTCTACCGGTTCCGGTTGCGCGGACGGGACGCCACCCAGGCCCGGATCGTGTCCGCGTACCAGTAGGGCTTGCCGCCCTCCACGTGGTCGGGCGGCGGCAGCAGTCCGTGCTTGCGGTAGGACCGCACGGTGTCGGGCTGCACCCGGATGTGGGCCGCGATGTCCTTGTAGGACCAGAGCCTTCGGTCGGTCACTAGTCGCACCTCCCCGCGCGCGCCGCGGCGGCGGCCGGGGACGGCCACCGGGGGGAGCCGGGCGCTGCGCTGGCGATCACCAAGCGTGTGCCGGGTGAACGACCGGGAGTGACGGCCGGAGAGGGCCCGTGCGCGCCTGTGACGGAAGGTCCGTTAAGGCACAACAGTTGTGACACGACGGTGGTACTTGTGACACGGCCGCGACCGGCTCCGCATTACCCGCCGTCTGTCGTTTCCGGAGGCTCCTTTCCAGCTTCTTCCGGGCGGCGAGGCGCCTGAAGACTAGTGCCCGAGGGTGGCTTCGAAAGCGTTACCCATAACTCTGCCGGGCTCCCTCACGTTTGACGGGGCGCGGGTGATTGCCCGCGAATCGTCAGGAAGGCAGAAACTCATGGGACTGGCTACCCGAAACGGTGTACTCGCCGCCGCCGCGTCCGGCGTGATGGCCCTGGCACTACCGGTGTCCTCCGCCTTCGCGGCCGACGGAGCCGGCGCCGACGCCGCGGCGGACGGCTCGCCCGGGCTGCTCTCCGGCAACGCCATCCAGGTCCCGGTGGACGTGCCGGTGAACATCTGCGGCAACACGGTGGACGTCGCGGGGTTGCTCAACCCGGCCGCGGGCAACTCCTGCGCGAACAAAAGCGGTGCGAGGAACGGCAGTTCGCCGGGCGGCAGCGGAACGGCCGCCTCCAGCGCCAGTTCTCCGGAGAGCACCGGAGAGGCGGCCTCCAGCGGTGCGTCGGCTCAGAGCCACACTGCCGATTCGCCCGGGCTGCTCTCCGGCAACGGTCTTCAACTCCCGGTCGACTTGCCGGTGAACGTGTCCGGGAACAGCGTCAGTGTGGTCGGCCTGGGCAACCCGGTCTTCGGCAACGAGTCCGTCAACGGCCCCGACGACGAGGCCCGACCGGCCCCGAACACCCCGGCCCCGGAGCCTGCCGCCCCGGAGCGTGCGGTCCCGAGTACCCCGGCCCCCAAGACTCCGGCCCACGTCTGGACCCAGCCCGGCCCCGAGCCGGCCGCGCCCGTACTGGCCCACACCGGAGCGGACCTCACGGCCGGCGCCGTCGCCGGGAGTGCCGCGCTGCTCCTCGCGGGTGGTGTCCTGTACCGCCGCTTCCGCCCGGATGCCACCCGCTGACCCGGACGCCGCACAGGCTGGGCACCGGAAGGGATGTCGCATCCTTCCGGTGCCCATGGCGTGTTGCGGCCGCACTGACCCCGGCGCTCGGCCGGGGGAGACGTCAGAGCGCCTGGCTGTTGCAGCCCATGTCGGAACCGAGGTGGTTCTGCTGTGCGCCCGGGTTGCCTTCGCCGTTCAGGATGTTGCCCGCCAGGCCGGTGAGGGCGCCGACGCTGCCGAGCACCTCGATGTTCATGTCGTGCGAACGGCACTCGGTGCCCTGCGTGATGTCGAGGTCGCGGCCCCAGTCGTCGGCGGCGACGGCAGTGGTGGCGGTGAGGGCGCCGACGCTGCCGAGCAGGGCGCTCACGAGGACTGCCTTCTGAAACGTGCGCATGGGTTCTCCGTTGGTCGAGCGGATGGGGTGTCGGAACACAGGAGTGTCGATTGCGGGCGGCTGCGCCGGAGGGCCGTCAGCCGAGTCGGGGGAGCCCCAGTTGGCCGAGCGGGGGTGCCGCGACCTGTCCGAGGCCGACCGGGGACAGCTGCGGTGCGTCCGCCGGCGAGATGTGCGGGTTGAGGATCGGGTTCACCTGGGGGTTCACCTGCGGGTTCAACTGGGGGGCGACCTGCGCGGGGGGCTCTGCCGCGAAGCCCTGGGGCATGGCCACCTGGGGGGCGACCTGCGGCATCACCTGTGGCACGACCTGCGGCACGACCTGCGGCTGCGCGGGGGCGGCCTGGGGCGCCTGCATGGGAGCCGCCTGCATGGGGGCCGCCTGCTGCTGGTAGGGCGAGGTGGAGGCCTGTGCCGTCCCGTGCGAGGAGGCCGCGGCGTAGGCGTGGCCCGTCTGCTGGGGCGCCGGCGGAGCGTACGGCTGGGGCGCGGGCTGGGCGTACGGCTGCGGTGCCGGCGCGGCGTACTGCTGAGGTGCCGGCTGCGGTGCCGGCTGGGCGTACGGCTGCGGTGCGGGCTGGGCGTATGGCTGCGGTGCCGGCTGGGCGTACGGCTGGGGCGCCGGCTGTGGGTACGGCTGCGGTGCCGGAGCAGCGTACTGCTGTTGCTGCGGCGTGGCGGTGGCCTGAGCCGTTCCCTGCGTCCCGGCCGCGGCGTAGGGGCCGGTCGGCTGGGGCTGCGGGGCGGCGTACGTGGCCGGGTAGTCAGGAGTCGATGCTGGAGCGGCACCGACTTGTCCGACGGGTGCGGCGTGGCTGGCGCCGGCGCCGGCGGCGGTCAGACCGCCGGCTGCTGCCACCACGAGCGCGACCTTGTGAAGCTTGCGCATGAAACCCTCGGCCCTTCGATACCTGAACTGGAAATCCACTGAATTCAGCGCGTCACGCGTGCAGTCGGCGCGATACTCGCACCGCCTCGTCAGCAGCGGTCAGAGTTGAGCAGCACGCGGACTTCGCGTCGGAGTCAGCAGCGAATCCCCTGCTCCCCTGCTCAGGTCCACGGACGCTGCCCTCCCCACGGGGAACGAGGGTTTCCTCATCCTGGTCACGGCACAGGAAAGCCCGTCACCCATTTGCCGCTGTCAGAAAGGGAGTTGGTGCCAGGCCCGCGCGCCCCTTGCGTCAAACGGGTGACGGCGGCGCCGAGCCCGTATCCGGGCTCTCGCCCACCTCGTTCCGCACGGGGCAGGTAATGACGGTCCATTGCAGCCGTCCAAGGCAGCAGTGCAGCACAACTGCACTGTTGCATAACGCATTTCGCCAAGTCCGTGCACAGGTCAATGAAGGGCCAAAGGATTTCATGCGCAAGCTTCAGCACGTCGCGCTCATCGTCGCAGCGGCCGGCGGTCTGACCGCCGCCGGGGCCGGCCCCAGCGCCGCGGTGACTCCGGTCGGCCACAACGGGGCCGTGCCGACGCCCGTTTCGCAGCCGGACGCCCAGGCCGCCTCGGCCAGCTCGGCGCAGGCGTCCGTGCAGTCGTACGGCTCGCAGGCGCCGCAGCAGGCGGCTCCCCAGCGGGGCACCACGGTCAGCCCGCAGCTCAACCCTCAGCTGAACCCGCAGATCAGCCCCCAGGTTTCTCCGCAGGCCCCGCAGCCGAAGCAGGGGGGTCCGGTGCAGCAGGCCAACCTGTTCCGTCCGTCCCAGGAGTGCAGCCCGCAGAACCTGCTCGCCGCCAATGTGCCGGTCGCGCTGCTCGCCGCTTCCCAGACCCGGGGCGTCGACTGCACCCAGGCCAACAGCCAGGCGAACTCCCTCGCCAGCGCGCAGGCGCAGTAGGGCAGTCGGCGGCCGGGCGTCGAGGCCCGGCAGTACGCGATAGGTCTTTCGGGTGCTTTTGCCGCGTCACGATGAGAGCGGCGCGTCGTTGCCCTTTTTGTCCATATTTCGCATTAATCTCCAGCACTGTACAAAGTCGATCTCTCCCGGATCGCACCCACTCACCTCACCGGAGATGAAATGCGCAAGCTTCGCAACGTTGCCGTTCTGGTCGCCGCGCTCGGCAGCATCGGGCTCGTGGGCGGCACGGCCCACGCCGACCAGGGTCATGGTGGCGAGGGCGACAAGTTCAAGATCTCGCAGAGCTCGCAGTGCCGGTCGCACGACCTGAACCTCGACGTCCTCGGCCAGGTCGGCATCCTCAACGGCCTGCTGGGCAACGGCCTCAACGGCGAGGGCAACCCGGGCGCCCAGTCCACCCACCTCGGTTCCACCATGGGCTGCAACAACAGCGCCTTCTGACCTTCCGGGCCGACGCCACGGCGTCAGCCAGTGAACGGTCCCGGCACCGGGCCCTCAGGGCAGGCGCCGGGACCGTTTTCGCATCAGTCTTCGCTGCCGTACCAAAGCCGATCGTTCTCCACCTCACTCCACCGGAGATGACATGCACAACCTCCGCATGGCCGCCGTCCTCGTCGCCGCGTTCGGGAGCGCTGGGCTCCTGGGTGTCGGCACCGCCCATGCCGACCAGGGCGGCAACGGCGGTTACACCGTCAGCCAGACCAGCAGCTGTGGGTCGCACGACAGCAACGTCAACATCCTCGGTCAGGTGGGCATCGGCAACGGCCTGGGCGGCAACCTGCTGAACGGCGAGGGCAGCCCGGGCGCGCAGAAGGCCTCCCTGGGCTCGACGATGGGCTGCAACAACGCGGTCGGCGGCTGAAAGTCCGGCCCACAGGCGTGGGCTGCGGGCGTCCCGGTTACGGGACGCCCGCTTTTTGCATGAGTTGAGCGCCCCTTGGGCGTCGGTGTTCGTTCGTGTCGTAATCGCTCGCGGGCGGGCAAGGACATCTCGCGGGCGGGCAAAGAAATGCCGGGCCGGAAATGATCCCGGCCCGGCATTCGCCGGCAGTGCTCATACGAAGTGCGGCTTCTTGAACCCCTTCGGCAGCTTCGCCGTGTTGGAGCAGTCCACCACCGGCCCGGCACTGGCCGACCCCCCGTCGCCCAGCAGTTGGTGCTCCTGGAAGACCACGTTCGGCCTGTCGGTCGTCGAGCAGCTCTGATCCTGCCTCAGGATGTGCTCGCCGTCCTTGTCGATACGAGTCTCGCTCTTGCGGACGCAGACCCCGTCCCTGCTCTCGCAGTCGTCGGCGCCTCCGTCCGCGTACGCGTGCCCGGCGCCGGCGCAGAGGGCGGCGGCGAGACTTCCGACGATCCCCGAGATGGCGGCGATCTTCCGCGGAGTGAACATGTGCTGCATTCCTTTACCGGATAGGGCCCGGGCGCTGGTTGCCGTTGACCGGTGTGCGCCCGGGCCCGTGAAGGTGTCGGAACCGATCAGTCGGCGCCTGGACGCGCTGTGAGCTGCGACCGGCGCCCGAATGGGCCGCAGCCCGGACGCGCACACTGAGTAACTGTGGCGTGTCCGGGCTGCGTTCGCCACGGGCCGGTGGGCCCATGGCGGCACCGAAAGAATGAACTCTCGGTAACGTCTTTACTGGCCTTCGCCCTCGTGGCCGTACTGCTCGGGCTCGGCGTGCCGCTCCTGCTCCGGCTGGGCCTGCGGCTGGGCCTGCGGCTGCGCCGGCGGCGTGAAGTAGTAACCGCCACTGACCGCCAGCGCGTTGGCCGACGAGTTGGCCACGGCGGAGACCGGTGCGGGCGCGTCGCCCTCGCCGGCGAAGCTGGCCCCGGCGCCGAACGCCGACAGCCCCGCAACCGCCATGGCTACGACCGCGGCACGCTGAAACTTACGCATGAGTGACCTTTCCGTACTCGGGCACGAAGCCCGGCTTGACTACTGAGCGTTAGCCTATACACGCATTTCGTCATATGTCGGGATCTGTGCTAACGCGTCGTGTCGACCCATGCGCCGCGCCGCCCGCTCAGGCGCCATGCCTGCCGGAAGGGTCACCCATGCAGGAGTTGGGGCTGCAGGCCGAACGGCCCCTGCCCGCTCTCGACCTCGTCGGTCGCGCCCGTCGTCGTGGGGGAACAGGTCACCTTGGGGCCCAGCTGCAACTGCCCCTGGCCCAGGGCGGCGGGCAGCGTGAGGGGCTGCACCGGCGTGCACGTCTCCTGATGGGGGACTTCACCGTCCTCGGAGAGCTGACCGTGGATCCGCTGGCTGCAGGTGAAGCCACCCAAGAGGTCGCGAGTGCAGGTTCCCGGGTCCTTCCCGGCGTGCGCGTGGGCGAGGCCGGCGCAGGCCAGGGCGAGACCGCCGGCGAGCACCGAGACCGCCGTCATCTTCTTCCTGCTGAACATGTGATGCGCTTTCCTTCGTAGGAGTGCGGCGTACCCGGGCGCCGGGCGGGCCGGGCTCAGCCGGAGAAGTCGTAGTTGTACTGGTCGCAGGTCGTGTCCAGGGTCCCGGCGATACCGAGCACGCCGATCGGGACGTCGTTCTGGGACACCGTCTGCGGGCTGCACTCCTGGTAGGGGCGGTAGAGGTCGTACACCTTCGGCGCGTTGTCGGAGGTGTCGGCGACGGCGGTGCCGGCGCCGGCGGCCGACAGGCCACCCGCCGCTGCCACCGCTGCGATCACGACATGCTGAAGCTTGCGCATAAGACCCTCGGATTTTCGCTCGTACAGAGAGGCTGATTGCCTACCGTGACTGGCCGAACGCTATCAGTAATCAAGGGCCTTCCGTGCTGCGCGTCCCTCTCCGGGGTCAATGAATTGACGGCGTCACCGAGTGGCAGTAAATCCCCCTATTAAAAGCTGGGTTGCTCTGCATCAGATGACTTCACATCGTGTGAATTTGCTGTCATGTGTGTCCCGGCGTCGCACCAACACCGCTCAAAGGCAGGGGCGTTGCGTCAACGGGGCGCCTGCTGCGCGGCGGGGAAGCGTCATGTGCGGACACGGACGCGATCACGTCCCGCAGCATCTCGACGTACCGGCGCACGTTCTTGTAAGCGACGTCGGTGTCCGGGTAGCGGCAGGCGAACCACAGTCCTTCGTGCAGCCGGTTGACCCATACGCACACCTGGTCGCCGTACGAAACCCTGATCAGCCCGTACGCCTTGCTCTCGGTCCAGCGGGACGATCCGGGGAGCAGGCGGGCGTCCACGTACGACACGATCGAGTACAAGTCGGGCGAGGTCGGGCGGAAATCCCCGCCCAGCAGGGGCAGTACCCGGGCCAGTGGGATGCGCGCCAGCGACCGGTTGGCCCGCAACTCGGCGCGGACCGTCTCCAGCGCCCCGCGGAAGTCCCGCGCCGCGGGCACCTCGATGGGTGCGCCCCCGACGTACCAGCCCACCGAATCCGACCACGCCGACTTCAGCCGGGTGTGGAACGGAACGACCGTGCGGTAGACGGGTTGGCTGCCGATCTCATGGACGATCAGACTCGTCGCGGCCAGGATCCCCACGAGGCTGCCGCCGTAGGGCCGGCAGTGCGCCTCGAACGCCGCGGCCGCGTGCGCGTCGGTGAGCGGCTCGCACACCAGCTTCTGCGGGGGAAGCACATCACCGGGCTGCAGGCCGAGATCGACGGGGAACGCCGGCAGCCGCCCACCGCATCGGCCGATGAATTCCCGCCAGCGTGCGACGATCGCGTGGGTGTCACCGATCCCGTCCGCGTCCGTCCGCTCCTGCCGGCAGAAATCGACATAGCTCCCCGTCGGCATCCCGGCCACGGGCCGCCCCGTGAGACCCGCCGTGTACAGCTCGTGGATCTCCTCCGGAATGCGCTGCAGGGAGTAGGCGTCCACGTTCGTGTGATCGAAAGCCATGTACACGCTCGTGGAATCGTCCCGGACGACCGCGGTGTAAATCAGGTTCGGCCAGCGAAGCGCGTCCGCCGCCGTGTCGAATCGGTTCTGCAGATATCGGACCAGTGCGCCCGCGTCCGCGAAGTCACCGACCACCTCACGCCGCAGCGAGACATCGCCCTCGCGCAGCGTGAACCGCTGCATCTCGTCACCGGCCCACCTGAAGCCGCTGCGCAGCGTCTCATGGCGCAGCGTCCAGCCCCGCAATGCCCGCTCCAGCACATCGAGATCCACCCGGCCCGGCAGATCGAACGCCGCCCCCAGCCACGTCGGCACGAACAATCCACCCTCACGGACCGACCGCGCCGTCCTGATGTGCGACTCCTGGATATACGCCGGCGGCCGCGGGTCCGGCGCCAGTGACGCCATGGCCCCCACCGTCGCCTCACTGAAGGTGAACTCGACCAGCCGCCCCGGCCGCACCTCACACCGCTGAATGTCGCAAACTCGCATGACGGCGTCTCCATTCGCAGAAGACACCAGCTTGATCAAGGCGGCGCCCCATACACGCGACGGCCACTGTGTCGCCCACATTCCAGTACAACGAGCGACAATCCGAACAACGAGCCGAATCATCCGTGCGGCGGGCGCTCACGGCGCCCCGCCCCGCCGTACGCCCGCAACATGTGTCTACGCCCGCACCCAAACCGCAGACACTGTGTCGGGCGCATGGGAAGGCCCACTCCTGGTGAGATGGAGACATGGCCCAGACCGCGACCGGACCGTCCGTGGTCGAAGGCCCTGCGCTGTACGAACGGCACGTCGGTACCCGTCGCCGCCATCTGTGAAGGAGTTCTCGGTCATGACGAACATCGTCAACCACTGGATCGGCGGCAAGCCCGCCGAAGGCGCCTCGGGCACGTACGGGCCGGTGACCGACCCGGCCACCGGCGCGGTCACCACCAAGGTCGCCTTCGCCTCGGTCGACGAGGTGGACGCCGCGGTCGCCGCCGCCAAGGAGGCGTACCTGGCCTGGGGCCAGTCCTCGCTGGCACAGCGCACCTCGATCCTCTTCAGGTTCCGGTCGCTGCTGGACGCGCACCGCGACGACATCGCCGCGCTGATCACCGCCGAGCACGGCAAGGTGCACTCCGACGCGCTCGGCGAGGTCGCCCGCGGACTGGAGATCGTCGACCTGGCCTGCGGCATCAACGTGCAGCTCAAGGGCGAGCTGTCCACCGAGGTCGCCACCCGCGTCGACGTGTCCTCGATCCGCCAGCCGCTCGGTGTGGTCGCCGGCATCACGCCGTTCAACTTCCCGGCCATGGTGCCGATGTGGATGTTCCCGCTCGCCATCGCCTGCGGCAACACCTTCGTGCTCAAGCCGAGCGAGAAGGACCCGTCGGCGGCCGTCAGGATCGCCGAGCTGCTGTCCGAGGCCGGGCTGCCGGACGGCGTCTTCAACGTCGTGCACGGTGACAAGGCGGCCGTGGACCGCCTCCTGGAGCACCCGGACGTCAAGGCCGTCTCCTTCGTCGGCTCGACCCCGATCGCCCGCTACATCCACACCACCGCCTCCGCCAACGGCAAGCGCGTGCAGGCGCTGGGCGGCGCCAAGAACCACATGCTGGTGCTGCCCGACGCCGACCTCGACGCGGCGGCCGACGCGGCCGTGAGCGCGGCCTACGGCTCGGCGGGCGAGCGCTGCATGGCGATCTCCGCGGTCGTCGCGGTCGGCGCCGTCGGTGACGAACTGGTCGAGAAGATCCGCGAGCGCGCGGAGAAGATCAAGATCGGCCCCGGCAACGACCCGGCGTCCGAGATGGGCCCGCTCATCACCAAGGCGCACCGCGACAAGGTCGCCTCCTACGTCGAGGGCGCGGCGGCCGAGGGCTGCGAGGTCGTCCTGGACGGCACCGGCCACACGGTCGACGGCCACGAGGACGGCCACTGGATCGGCATCTCCCTGCTCGACCGGGTACCGACCACGGCGAAGGCCTACCAGGACGAGATCTTCGGCCCGGTGCTGTGCGTGCTGCGCGCGGACACCTACGAGGAGGGCGTCGCCCTCATCAACGCCTCGCCGTTCGGCAACGGCACCGCGATCTTCACCCGGGACGGCGGCGCGGCCCGCCGCTTCCAGCTGGAGATCGAGGCCGGCATGGTCGGCGTGAACGTCCCGATCCCGGTCCCCGTGGGCTACCACTCCTTCGGCGGCTGGAAGGACTCGCTCTTCGGCGACCACCACATCTACGGCAACGACGGCACGCACTTCTACACCCGCGGCAAGGTCGTCACCACCCGCTGGCCGGACCCGGCCGACGCCCCCGCCGGCGTGGACCTGGGCTTCCCGCGCACCCACTGAGGCACTCCCCGGGAAAGCCCGGGAAGCCCCGTACGGCCGTCCGTTATACGGACGGCCGTATTTTTTTCCTCCGTCCGCAACGGATCCCGCGCACCCGGAACGGCCGCTGGGCCTACGCATCCGATGCCGTTTTCGAAAGCTACGTGCATCTCAGACGACTGATTCCGTAGACGAACACCCATTGACGCACTGGTTTCCGTCGGTATTCCATCTTGCCGCGGGAGCGAACCGGAGGCGGTGGCGCTCCGCCGCGCACCGTGCCGCACGAGTCGATCGGAAACCGCGTATGACCGACACGCTCCGTCCCGCCCAGCCCGCCGCGACGGCACCCGAGGACCTCGGGGACCTCGGGGACCGTCCGGACCGGTCGCGGACGCTGAAGCGGTCCATCGGGGTCGTCGGCGGCACGCTCCTCACGCTCTCCTGCGTGACCCCCGCGTCCACGCTGTTCGTGGTCGTCCCCGACCTCTTCGGCTCGCTCGGCACCGCCACCGCCCTGACCATCGCCGTCGGCTCGCTCCTCTGCGTCGCCGTGGCGTTCTGCTACTCGGAGCTGGGCACCCTGGTCCCCAGTGCGGGCGGCGAGTACGCCATGGTGTCGACGATGGCCGGGCGCCTGGCGGGCTGGCTGGTCTTCGTACTCTCCCTGCTGGTCGTCATGATCGTCCCGCCCGTGATCGCGATGGGCACGGCCGACTACCTCGAACCGATCCTGCACCTCGACCCGTCCCTGGCGGGCGCTGGCGTCATGGTGCTCGCCACCCTCGCCGGGCTGCTCGACCTGCGCGCCAACGCCTGGATCACCGGCGTCTTCCTGGTCCTGGAGGTCATCGCCGCGGCCGTCGTCGCCGTGCTGGGCTTCGCCCACGCCGAGCGCGGCCCCGGCAGCCTCACGTCGATGGAGGTGGGGGGCGCGGGCGGCGGAACGGACCCCGTGACGGGCATGCTGGTCGTCTCCGGGCTCGCCATCGCCCTCTTCATCACGCAGGGCTTCTCCACCGCCGTCTACCTCTCCGAGGAACTGGAGAACCCGCGCCGCAACGTCGCCCGCACGGTGCTGGCCACCCTCGCCATCTCCACGGTGATCATCCTGGTCCCGGTCGTCGCCATCACCTTCGGCGCCTCCGACCTCGCGGAGCTGACCGGCGGCGACATCGGCGCCATGGTCACCGCCTGGTCCAACTCGGCCGTCGGTACCTTCGTCAGCCTCTGCGTGGCCCTCGCCATCATCAACGCCGGCATCGTGATGGTCATCCAGAACTCGCGCGTCCTGTTCGCCTCCGCCCGCGACAAGGCCTGGCCCGCGCCGGTCAACGGGCTCTTCGCCAGGCTCGGCCGGTTCGGCTCCCCGTGGGTCGCCACCCTCGCCGTGGGCGTGCCGGGGGCCGCGCTGTGCTACGTCAACCTCGACACCCTGTACGGCGTCACCGGCGTCTCCGTGACCGCGATGTACCTGCTGGTCGCGGTCGCCGCCCTGCTGTCCCGGCGCGGCGCCCACCGGCACGCGCACGCGTGGCGCATGCCCCTGTGGCCGGCGGTGCCGGTCCTGCTGATCGCGGTCCTCGCCTACATCCTGACCCAGCAGGAGACGGCCCACCTGCTGTGGACCGGCGGCATCGCGGCCGTCGCCACCCTGTACTGGGCCCTGTACCTGCGCCCGCGCCGTGCCACCCGCTGGCTGGTCTCCGTCCCCGACGACGTACGCGACGACGTACGGGAGCCCGCCGGGCCGTGACCCGGCCTACCGCGCCCGCGGTACGCGCCACCGCGCCCGTACGCCCCTGGGAGGGGCGGTGGTTCACCCCCGGGAGGGCCCCGGTTTTCGGCGGCTGCCCGTACCGTTGACGCATGGATCTTCGACTGCCCCGCGTGCGAGGGCTGCTACGGGGGCCGCGGCGGATACTGTCCGCCGCGGCCGCCGTCGTCGTGCTCGCCGGTGCCGGGACCTGGACGGCCGTCGCCGGCGACGACCCGCCCCCGGTGCACCGCGCCGACCGGGTCGTGGAAGTGGGCGACGGAGTGCGCCTGGACACCTCGTACTTCACGGCCGGCTCCGGCGGTCGCCGCCCCGCGGTCCTGCTCGCGCACGGCTTCGGCGGCAGCAAGGCCGACGTCCGGGACCAGGCGGAGCGCCTCGCCCAGGACGGGTACGCGGTCCTGACGTGGTCGGCGCGCGGCTTCGGCAGGTCGACCGGGAAGATCGGGCTCAACGCCCCGGACGGCGAGGTCGCCGACGTGTCCCGGCTGATCGACTGGCTCGCCGGGCGGCCCGAGGTCCGGCTGGACGGCAAGGGCGACCCCCGCGTGGGCATGGCCGGGGGCTCCTACGGCGGCGCCGTCGCGCTGCTGGCCGCCGGGCACGACGACCGCGTGGACGCCATCGCCCCCGCCATCACGTACTGGAACCTGGCGGACGCCCTCTTCCCGAACGGCGTCTTCAAGAAGCTCTGGGCCGGCATCTTCGTCAACATGGGCGGCGGCTGCGAGAAGTTCGAGCCCGCGCTCTGCCGCATGTACCAGCGCGTCGCCGAGAAGGGGGCACCGGACGCCGAGGCGGTGAAGCTCCTGAAGGAGCGCAGCCCGCAGGCCGTCGGCGACCGGATCGACGTACCCGCACTGCTGGTCCAGGGCCAGACCGACTCGCTCTTCCCGCTCAGCCAGGCCGACGCCGCCGCCAAGGCGATCCGCGCCAACGGCGCCCCCGTGGACGTCGACTGGGTCTCGGGCGGCCACGACGGCGGCGACCTGGAGACCGACCGCGTCGAGGCCCGCACCGGCGCGTGGTTCGACCGCTATCTGAAGGGCGACGAGTCCGCCGGCACCGGCCCCGCCTTCCGTGTCTCCCGCACCGTCGGCACCGGCAGCGGCGACGGCGAGCCCCGCCTGGAGGGCGTGAGCGCCGACTCCTACCCCGGCCTCGGCGGCGAGCCGCGCGCGATCGAACTGCGCGGACGCGAGCAGACCTTCGAGAACCCGGCGGGGGCCGCCCCGCCCGCCGTCTCCGCCCTGCCCGGCATCGGCGGCTCCGGCGGCCTCTCCCGGCTCTCCTCGCTCGGCGTCGGCATCTCCCTCGACTTCCCCGGCCAGTACGCGGCCTTCGAGTCGGCGCCCCTGCGCGAGGACCTCCAGATCACCGGCTCGCCCACCGCGACCCTCCGCGTGCAGTCCACCGCCGAGGACGCCGTGCTCTTCGCCAAGGTGTACGACGTCGGCCCCGGCGGCGCCCAGCAGGTGCTCCCGTCGCAACTGGTCACGCCGCTGCGGGTGGCGGACGCCAAGGCCGGCAAGGACGTCACGGTCACCCTGCCCGCCGTCGACCACGAGGTGGAGCGCGGCCACAAGCTGCGCCTGGTCCTCGCCTCCACCGACCTCGGCTACGCCTCACCGGCCGCCCCCGCCACCTACACCGTCTCCCTCGAGGGCGGCCTGTCGGTACCGGCCGCCCTCGGTGACACCGGTGCGACGGCCGGGCTGCCCGCCTGGGTCTGGTGGGCGCCCCTCGCGGGAGCCGCCGTCGCCGCGGCCCTGCTGCTGACCGCCCGCCGCCGCACCTCGGCCCCGCCCCCCGACCCCGCGCTGGCCGGCGTACCCCTCCAGATCACCGGCCTGACCAAGCGGTACGCCAAGTCCGCCGACCGGTACGCCGTACGGGACCTGTCCTTCCGCGTGGAGAAGGGCCAGGTGCTCGGCCTCCTCGGGCCGAACGGCGCGGGCAAGACGACGACCCTGCGCATGCTGATGGGCCTGATCGCGCCGGACGGCGGCGACATCCGCGTCTTCGGCCACGCCATCGCCCCCGGCGCACCGGTGCTCTCCCGGGTCGGCGCCTTCGTCGAGGGCGCGGGCTTCCTGCCGCACCTGTCCGGCCGGGAGAACCTGGAGCTGTACTGGCGGGCCACCGGACGCCCGGCCGAGGACGCCCACCTCGACGAGGCCCTGGAGATCGCCGGCCTCGGTGACGCGCTCGCCCGCGCGGTGCGCACCTACTCCCAGGGCATGCGCCAGCGTCTGGCCATCGCCCAGGCCATGCTGGGCCTGCCCGACCTGCTCATCCTGGACGAGCCGACCAACGGCCTCGACCCGCCCCAGATCCGCGAGATGCGCGAGGTGATGATCCGCTACGCGGCGGCCGGGCGCACGGTGATCGTCTCCAGCCACCTGCTGTCCGAGGTCGAGCAGAGCTGCACCCACCTGGTGGTGATGGACCACGGCCGGCTCGTGCAGGCCGGTCCGGTCGGCGAGATCGTCGGCTCCGGGGACACCCTGCTGGTCGGCACCCACGCGCGCGTGGACGCGCCCCTCGTCGAGAAGGTCGCCGCGCTGCCCGGCGTGACCTCGGCGGCCATCACCGACGGCGGTCTCCTGGTCCGCCTCGACTCCACCGGCACCGCCCGCGACCTCATCCCCGAACTCGTCCGCCTGGACGTGCCCGTGGAGTCGGTGGGCCCCCACCGGCGCCTTGAGGACGCCTTCCTCACCCTGATCGGAGACTCGGCATGAGCACGCTGGCCGAACGCGCCGAACCCACCGGCGCCCAGGAGGTCGCCGAGGGCTACCGCGCGGGCCGCACGCTGCCCGTCCGGGTCGAAATGGTCCGGCAGCTGAAGCGGCGGCGCACCCTCGTCATGGGCGGCATCCTGTTCGCCCTCCCGTTCGTGCTGCTCGTCGCCTTCCGGATCGGCGGCGAGCCGGGCGGGTCGAACAACCAGGTCAGCCTGATGGACTCGGCCACCGCGTCGGGGGCGAACTTCGCCGCGGTGAACCTGTTCGCCTCCGCGGGCTTCCTGCTCGTGGTGCCCGTCGCCCTCTTCTTCGGGGACACGGTCGCCTCCGAGGCCGGCTGGTCCTCCCTGCGCTACCTGCTCGCCGCGCCGGTACCCCGCGCCCGCCTGCTCTGGTCCAAGCTGGTCGTCGCCCTCACCCTCAGCCTCGCCGCGATCGTCCTGCTGCCCCTGGTCGCCCTCGCCGTCGGCACCGCCGCCTACGGCTGGGGCCCGCTGGAGCTGCCCACCGGCGGCAGCCTGCCCACCGGCACCGCCGCCGAGCGCCTCGCCCTCACGGTGGCGTACGTCTTCGTCTCGCAACTGGTCACCGCCGCGCTGGCGTTCTGGCTCTCCACCAAGACCGATGCCCCGCTCGGCGCGGTCGGCGGCGCGGTCGGCCTGACCATCATCGGCAACGTCCTGGACGAGGTGACCGCCCTCGGCGACTGGCGGGACTTCCTGCCCGCCCACTGGCAGTACGCCTGGCTGGACACGGTCCGCCCCGAGCTGGACTGGACCCGCCTGATCCAGGGCACCTCGCTCTCGGTGACGTACGCACTGGTCCTGTTCGCCCTGGCCTTCCGGAACTTCTCCCGCAAGGACGTGGTCTCCTAGGACGACAGGCCCTCCGGTGAGCGGACTTCGGTCCGGTCACCGGAGGGTCACCCACCGGTCTCGCCGGCACGCCGTCGTGCCCACTTCGAGACGCACCCGTGACGCTCCGTCCCGCACGTTCCGCCCCGCCCCGCCGTCACAGTCACGTACGTCGGCGTCAACGGAACCAGGGGGTAGGGACGATGAAGCGGTACCGGACACGAAGGCCGGTCGGCGCGCTGCTCGCGCTCACGGCGGCGGGCGGCCTGCTGCTCACCGGCTGCGGGGGAGGGGGCGACGCGTCAAGCGGGGCGAAGGACACCGCCGCCGACTCCCGGGGCGGCGGCTACGCACCCGCGCCCGACGGCCCGCGCGGCGGTACATCCACCGGGGAGGCCGGGGAGACGGGCGGGAACGGCGACTCCCGGGAGGTCGCCCCCGACCCCGACCACCTCTCCACCTTCGCCCTCGACGTGGACACCGCCTCCTACGGCTACGCCCGCCGCACCCTCTCCGAGGGCCGGCTGCCCGACCCGTCGACGGTCCGGCCCGAGGAGTTCGTCAACAGCTTCCGCCAGGACTACGAACGTCCCGACGGCGACGGCTTCACGGTGAGCGTGGACGGCGCCCGCACCGACGAGGAGGACTGGTCGCTGGTCCGCGTGGGCCTCGCCACCCGCACCGCCGAGCAGCGCGGCGAACGCCCGCCGGCCGCCCTGACGTTCGTCATCGACGTCTCCGGCTCGATGGGCGAGCCCGGCCGTCTGGACCTCGCCCAGGATTCCCTCGCCACCATGACCGACCAGCTGCGCGACGACGACTCGGTCGCGCTCGTCACCTTCAGCGACGAGGCCGAGACGGTGCTGCCGATGACCCGGCTCGGCGATCACCGCGGCCGGGTCCACGACGCGATCGACAGCCTGGAGCCGACCGAGTCCACCAACCTCGGCGCGGGCGTCGAGACCGGCTACGACACCGCCGTCGAGGGCCGCCGCGAGGGCGCCACCAACCGCGTCGTCCTCGTCTCCGACGCCCTCGCCAACACCGGCGACACCGACGCCGACACCATCCTCGAACGCATCGCGGACGAGCGCCGCGAGCACGGCATCACCCTCTTCGGGGTCGGCGTCGGCAGCGACTACGGCGACGCCCTGATGGAACGCCTCGCCGACCGGGGCGACGGCCACACCACGTACGTCTCGGACGCCGAGGACGCCCGCGAGGTCTTCTGCGAGCAGCTCCCGCGCCACATCGAGCTGACCGCCCGCGACGCCAAGGCCCAGGTCGCCTTCGACCCGGAGACGGTCGCCGAGTTCCGCCTCGTCGGCTACGACAACCGGCGGGTGGCCGACGAGGACTTCCGCGACGACCGCGTCGACGGCGGCGAGGTGGGCCCCGGCCACACCGTCACCGCGCTGTACGCCGTGCGCACCCGGCCCGGCGCCGACGGACACCTCGCGACGGCCACCGTCCGCTGGCTCGACCCCGGCAGCCGCACCCCGCACGAGGAGTCCGGCGACGTGGAGACCGACGCCCTCGGCGACTCGGTCTGGGAGGCGGACCGTGGCCTGCGGGTCACCGCGACCGCCGCGTACTTCGCGGACGCGCTCCGTTCCTCGTCCTCGTCCTCCTACGACGGCGACACCCGCCACGGCTCCCTGCCGGGCGCGCCCGGCCTCGGTGAACTCGCCGAGCGCGCCGGCTCCCTGGCCGGCCGTACCGAGGACGAGGACGTCCGGCGGCTGGCGGAGGCGATCGGCACGGCGAACCGGCTGACCTGAGGCGCATCGGTCCGCCCGCACCCATTGACCTATGCTTACTCCTGAGTAAGTTTACTCAGGAGTAAGCAAGTCTGGGTGCGCACGACACCACGCCAGCCGATCAGCGACCGGGAGCCGACATGGGCGTACGCAAGGACCTGAAACGGGCGAGAAACCGCGGTGACCTGGTGTCCCGCGCGAGCACTGAGACCGTCAGGGACGCCTACGGCGCCGTCCGCGAGGCCCGCACCGCACCCCTCGCGCCACGCCCCACCACCGGCAGCACCGCCGACATCCCGTTCACCAACGCCGCCGAGGCCCCCGACGCGGTGGTCCTGCGCCGCGAGGTGGACGGCGCCTGGCGGCCCGTCACCGCGGCCGAGTTCGCCCGCGAGGTGACCGCCGTGGCCAAGGGCCTGATCGAAGCCGGCCTGGAACCGGGCGGACGGGTAGCCGTCATGTCCCGCACCCGCTACGAGTGGACCGTCCTGGACTTCGCCATCTGGGCGGCCGGCGGCCAGACCGTCCCCGTCTACGCCACCTCCTCCGCCGACCAGGTCGAGTGGATCGTCCGCGACTCGGGCGCCCGGCACCTCGTCACCGAGACCGCCGCCCACACCGCCACCGTCCTGGCCGGCACCGCCGACCACCCCGAACGCCCGCGCGCCTTCGAACTCGACGCGGGCGCGCTCGCCGACCTCACCGCCCTGGGCCGGGGCGTGAGCGACGAGGAGGTCACCAAGCGCCGCACCGCCCTGACCCCGGACACGGTCGCGACCGTCTGCTACACCTCCGGCACCACCGGCCGCCCCAAGGGCTGCGTCCTCACCCACGCCAACCTGCACGCCGAGGCCGCCAACACGGTCGAGCTGCTGCACCCGATCTTCAAGGAGGTCACCGGCCAGACCGCCTCGACGCTCCTCTTCCTGCCGCTCGCCCACATCCTGGGCCGCACGATCCAGATCGCCTGCCTGCTGGCCCGCATCGAGATCGGCCACTTCCCGAGCATCAGGCCCGACGAACTGCGCCCCGCGCTCAAGTCGTTCCGCCCCACCTTCCTGGTCGGCGTCCCGTACCTCTTCGAGAAGATCCACGACACCGGCCGGGCCACCGCCGAGAAGATCGGCCGCGGCGCCTCCTTCGAGCGCGCCCACCGCCTCGCCGTCCGCTTCGGCGGCGCCCACCTGGAACGCTTCCTCGGCCGCGGCAAGGGCCCCGCCCTCGGGCTGTGGGCCGGCTGGGCCCTGTACGACCTGCTGGTCTACCGGCGGGTGCGGGCCGAACTGGGCGGCCGGATGCGCTACGCCATCAGCGGCGGCTCGCCGCTCGACCGCGACCTCAACCTCTTCTTCTACGCCGCCGGAATCATGGTCTACGAGGGCTACGGCCTCACCGAGACCACCGCCGCCGCCACCATCGTCCCGCCGCTCGGCCCCCGCCCCGGCACCGTCGGCCCGCCCGTCCCCGGCACCACCGTGCGCATCGCGGACGACGGCGAGGTGCTCGTCAAGGGCGGCATCGTCTTCGGCGCCTACCGGGGCAACCGGGAGGCCACCGACGCGGCCCTCACCGACGGCTGGTTCGCCACCGGCGACCTCGGCTCCCTCGACGACGACGGCTATCTCACCATCACCGGCCGCAAGAAGGACCTGCTGGTCACCTCCGGCGGCAAGAACGTCTCCCCGGCCGTCCTGGAGGACCGCCTGCGCAGCCGCCCGCCCGTCGCGCAGTGCCTCGTCGTCGGCGACAACCGCCCCTTCGTCGGCGCCCTGATCACCCTCGACCCGGACGCCGTCGCCCACTGGCTGTCGGTGCGCAAGCTGCCCGCCGACACCCCGATGTCCGAGGTCGTGCGGGACGAGAGGATGCGGGCCGACGTCCAGAAGGCCGTGGACCACGCCAACGCGGCGGTCTCCCGGGCCGAGTCGATCCGCGCCTTCCGCCTGGTCGAGGGCGAGTTCACCGAGGAGAACGGGCTGCTGACCCCGTCGCTGAAGGTGAAGCGGCACGCGGCCGTCGCGGCGTACGCGGACGCCATCGAGGCCCTGTACGCGCCGCCCGGGCGCTGACACGCGAAAGGGGCGGGCCGCCGTTGTGCCCGGCGGCCCGCCCCTCGGCCGATGTCAGCCCTTGCCGCCCTCGCCGTTCGCCGACAGGATCGACACGTCCTCCAGCAGGTGGGCCAGCGCACCGTCGCGCTTGGTCTGCGTGGAGTTCTCCGCGCACTGCTGGTTCAGGTCGTCCGACAGGACCGGGATGTCCTGGATCGGGATCAGTCCGACGACGCTGACCGGGATGTCACTGACCGCGATGCACGGCTTGTTGAACGACCCCTGGATGAGCGCCATCTGCGGGCTCATGTTGCCGTGGGTCGCCGAGTTGCCGAAGTACTGAGAGGCCGCGTTCCCGTTGGCCGAGACGGGCCCGCTGTCGTCGCCGATCGCCATCGCCTGCGGGGCCGCGGCAGCGGAGGCGCCCATGACGGAGGCGGCGATCGCCGCGTAGGCGGCTACCTTCTTGATCACTGGCCAGTCCTTTCTGAGGAAACCCCGTCCACCGGAGCGCACTGGTCAACTCCACGAGTCCGGCCGGGTTTCTCCCGTTCACTCGGTCGGCGGACACGGGGAGTCCGTACGACTGCTTGATTCCACCGGTATTCCGGCGATCCGAGTGACCCGTTTCGGAATCCGGCGGAGGCCCAACCGGGTGAACGCCCGAAACCAATCATCGCGCACCGGGTTGATCAGGCCGTAGGACAGTGCGTCGCTACGACGAAAGGAACGCGAAGTGCTCAAGAAGGCAATGGTCGCCGCGGCGGCTGCCGCTTCTGTGATCGGCATGTCGGCTGCCGCCGCTCCTCAGGCTCTTGCCATCGGGGACGACAACGGGCCGGCCGTGGCCAACGGCAACGGCGCCAAGTCGGCGTTCGGCAACTCGGCGACCAAGGGCGACATGAGCCCGCAGCTGTCGCTGGTCGAGGGCACGCTGAACAAGCCGTGCGTGGGCGTCGAGGACATCAACGCCGCCGTCATCAACCTCGTGCCGGTCCAGGACATCAACGTCCTGTCGGACGACCTGAACCAGCAGTGCGCGGACAACTCCACGCAGGCCAAGCGGGACGGTGCCCTGTCGCACGTCCTGGAGGACCTGTCGGTTCTGTCGGCGAACGGCGAGGGCCGGGACTGAGTTCCCTCCCGCCCAGCCCGGGCGGCCCGCTGACTTCCCCGTGGGCCGCCCGGTCGTTCCCGGGCCGGGGTTTCGCCGAGAAGCGGTTGACGTCGTCGCCCTTCTGGGGGAGTGGCCGGGCCGTGGCGTGAGGCATCCGAGTGAATTTCGGGGTGTCCCACGTTCGGTAGTTGCTCCGGCCGTCAATTCCTCGTTTGCAGGCTGCAGGTCATGGTGCGAGCCGTCAATGCTGTGCTCGCGCGGTTTCGGCTGCCATTCAGGCATGACCGCAGAGAAGGGAAAGTTCATGAAGAAAACCGCTGCCGTCGTCGCGGGCGCGATCATGGCTCTCGGCATGGCCGCCCCGGCCTTCGCCGACGCCGACGCCCAGGGCGCTGCGATCGGCTCCCCGGGCGTCCTGTCCGGCAACGTCGTCCAGGTTCCCGTGCACGTTCCCGTCAACGCGTGCGGCAACAGCATCAACGTCGTTGGTCTGCTGAACCCCGCGTTCGGCAACTACTGCGAGAACGACTGACGTCGTTCCGCACCGACCGGCTGCGTCCCGGCCGGCCTTGGCCAGTTCGTTTGGTTCGGGGCCGGCTCTTCCCCTTTCCGCAGCCTGTCCTCCGGATCGTTCTCCAGCCATCTCTACAAGCAGGAAGACAACGAGAGTGCGACAGACTCTGAGCAGGGGGATGGTCGCGGCTGCCGCCGCGACGGGCATCCTTTCCCTGTGCGGCAGCCCCGCCCTGGCCGACTCGCAAGCGGACGGAGCCGCCAAGAACTCCCCGGGCGTCGCGTCCGGCAACGCCCTCCAGGCCCCGGTCGACGTGCCGGTGAACGCCTGCGGCAACACGATCGACGTGATCGCGGCGCTCAACCCCGCCTTCGGCAACGAGTGCGAGAACGACTCGGACGAGAGCAAGAAGAGCGGCTCCGGCGGGGACACGTCCGCCGAGTCCGACACCGACGCGTCCGACGCCGACGCTTCCGGCACCGACGCCTCCAGCACCGGCGGGAGCGGCGCCGACGCGAGCGCCACCGCCGTGGGTTCGCCGGGCGTCGGCTCCGGCAACGCCCTGCAGCTCCCGATCGAGGTGCCGCTCAACCTCTGCGGCAACACGGCCGACCTGATCGCCGCGCTCAACCCGGTCTTCGGCAACGAGTGCGAGAACCGCTCGGAGGAGCCCCCCGGCTACGGCGAGGAGGAGCCCCCGCCGCCCACCACCCCGCCCACGGAGGAGGAGCCGCCCCCGCCCCCGAGCGAGGAGGAGCCCCTGCCGCCCGCCGAGGAGGAGAAGACTCCGCCCGCCCCGCAGACCGAGCAGCCGCCCGTCCTGGCCGAGACCGGCAGCGAGGGCACGCTGGGCGCCGCGGCCGCGGGTGCCGTGCTGATCGCCGGCGGAGCGATCCTGTACCGCAGGGCCCGGGCCACCGCCACGCGCTGACCCCCGCTCCACCCCGACGCCCCCGGCCGGCCCGCATGGGCCACCGGGGGCGTTGCCGTGGCCGTGTCCCGCGTCAGTGGCTGCCCGCCCGGTCGCCCCCCGGGCGGTCCGGCTGTCCCGCCCGGTCGGCCCGCGGTGCGCCCGCCTGGCGCACCACGCGGGCGCGGGCAGGGGCCTCGTCCGCCGGGCGCACGCGCCGGCTGCGCGCGCGGTCCAGCACCCGGCCGGTCACGTGGCGGCCCCACAGGGTCCACAGGGCCCGGCCCGGCGCCCGGTCGTCGGGGGCGTGCCAGGCCAGCTCCCGCCCGTCGGGCGCCGGTCGCAGCGCGCTCAGCGGCGCGTAGTTCTCCACCACGAAGGTCCGCCCCGGCCGCGGCACCCCGTCCGGCAGGTCCCGGTGGGTCAGGTCCAGGTGCAGGGCCCGTACGACGTCCAGTCCGGCGGAGTCGGTGAAGAGCCGGAACTGCGCGCCGGGACGCGGGTTGAAGTCGAGCAGGTGGTAGCCGCCCGTCGCACCGCAGCGGCGGAAGTCGAGATCGAAGACGCCCCGGTAGCCCAGCTCGCCGGTGACCCGCTCGGCGAGCGCCTGCACCTGCGGGTTGGGCGTCCAGCGGCCCACCGCGGTCAGACCGGCACCGCGCGGCCTGGCCCGGGTCTTGCGGCCCGGGCCGCCCGCCCGGACCGTGCCCGAGCGGTCGGCGTACCCGTGGAAGAACCAGTCGCGGTCCGGCCCCGGCGGCAGGAACGCCTGGAGCAGCAGCCGGCTCCCCGCCTCCTCGGCCCTCCGGTACAGCTCCCCGGCCTCCCGTGCCGAGCGCACCAGCACGGTGCTGCGCAGCCCGCCGCCCGGGGGCACGAGCCAGGGCCGGCTCCACTTCGCCACCACCGGCAGACCCAGCCGCCACGCGGCCCGCGCCGCCTCCGCCGGCCCGTCAGGGACCAGCGTCTCGGGGTGCGGCACGCCCAGCAGGGCGCACACCCCGGCCAGCTCCGCCTTGTCGGCGACCCGTCCGGGCAGGTCGCCCGGCTGGTCCGGCAGCAGATACGCCGGCGCCAGCTCGGCCCGCGCCCTTCCCACCGCCACGGCACACGCGTCGTCCATCGGAATCAGTACGGCGGGACGTTCGATCCGTGCCGCCACCCGGCGCAGGACCGCCGTGATGTCGGCGGGCGACGCGCCGGGCGGCGGGGGAGTGTGCAGCCCCGTCAGGTAGCGGGAGGCGCGGACGGGGCTGCGCGAGCAGTCCGCGACCACATGCACGTCCACTCCGGCCCGGCCGAGCGACCGCACGGCGCCCAGTGTTCCGTGGTGAAAGGGATTCCGGTCGGTCCGCAGCAGAACGGCGGGGACGCGGGTGTCGAACAGCGACACAGGAAACTTCCTTCGTCTTCGAATCGGTTCACCGGTGCGGGCGATCGGCGCACTCGAAAGCCGTAGCGGCGGTGGCGTGATGGCATTTCATATGACTGAGTGTCAGTAACGGAGCGGAATTCACGGCGAGGAAAGGAGCCGGTATGTCCGTACGGCATTCACGGAACCGGTCCAGGCGGCCGGCAGGCGTCGCGGCGGCGGTCGCGCTGGCGGCGCTGGTGGCCGCGGCGGGCCCCACGGCCGCCGCCGAACCGACCCCGCCGGCACCCGCGCCCACGCCCGCGGCCCCGGCACCCGGAGCACCTGCGAAGAAGCCCGCCACCCCCGCGTTCGGCGCGTACCTGGACTACGGCCCGCGCGGCGTGGCCCGGATGGCCGGGCTCAGCCAGTGGCTGGGCGACGCCGAACTCCGCGTCGGCCACACCTATCTCCCCGGCGACCGCTGGAGCAACATCGAGGGCGCCCCCACCTTCCTCGAAGCGTGGGCCGACTGGCGCACCCGCAAGGCGGACCGGATGTTCGTCCTCAACGTGCCCATGATGGAGCGCAACGAGGAGGGGGTGGGCGACGACGAGGTGCGCGCACTGCTGCGCCGGGGCGCCGCCGGGGAGTTCGACCACCACTTCCGCGCCCTCGCCGAACGGCTCGTCGCCCTCAAGGTCCCGGACACGGTCCTGGTGCTCGGCTGGGAGATGAACGGCATCACCTACACCCACCGGTGCGGGCCGGACCCGGAGGCCTGGAAGACGTACTGGAAGCGGATCGTCACCACCATGCGGGCGGTGCCCGGCCAGAAGTTCCGGTTCGACTTCACGCCGAGCCGCGGCCGGGACGCCGTCCCCTGGACGACGTGCTACCCGGGGGACGAGACGGTCGACATCATCGGCATGGACTCCTACGACCAGCCACGCGGCATGAAGTTCGACGAACAGGTGAAGGAACCCTACGGACTCCAGGCACACGTCGATTTCGCGAAGAAGCACGGAAAGCCCATCTCCTATCCGGAATGGGGGCTGTTCCGCAACGGCGACAACGCCGAGTACATGCGGCGCATGCTGGCCTGGATGGACGAGCACCAGCCCGTCTACAACACGGTCACCGACTACTGCCCGCACGGCGTGTGGCAGTGCGACGACAATCCCCGCTCCACCGCCGTCTACCGGTCCGTGCTCTTCGGCCGCACCGACGAGCCCGTACCCGGGACCCCGCAGCCCACCGCACCCGCGACGCCCACCGCGCCGCCCGTGCCCGTGGTGCCGGAGACCACGCCCAGGCCGCCGGCCGGCTGCTCGCCGCTGGAGCTGGGCGACTGGGTCGAGTACTGGCTCGGCGGGAAGCTCTGCCTGCGCCTCGACTGGTTCTCCCGCGACGAGTAGCCCTACGCGACGGTGGCGGCCGGGCTCGTCAGGTGCCGCCGCCACCGTCGCCCTCCTTCCGCTCCGGGCGCCGCAGCAGCGCCTTGCCCCGCCGTCGCGCGGCGGCGTCGCCGAGGGCCGCCGCGAGCAGCGGGGCGGTGCGCCGGCGGGCCAGCAGCAGCCGCTGGTTGGACACCGTGTCCGGGCGCCAGTGGTGCTTGTACGGCTCGTTGCCCCGCAGCAGGCTGAGCGTGCCGCGCCCCGGCTGCCGGGTGTGCTCGGCGCACGCGTCCAGCAGCATCACCGCCACGTCCGCCCTGCGTTCCCGCAGCCGGGGGTGGGCGCCGTACAGATAGCCGCCGGCCAGCCGGCGGGACAGCAGCGTCACGTCCACGGCCACCACCTCGTCGTCCATCCGGAACTCGGTGACCACCGCGTCCCCGGCGCACACCATCGGCCGTACCGCCCGCACCAGGTGGTCGCGGAACCGCGGCTTGAGGTGCTCGCCGGTCACCTTCCGGCCCTGCCACTGCAACCGGTGCAGTTCGAGCAGCCGCCGCAGTGCCGCGTCGACCTCGTCGGGCAGGACCGTCCGGCTCTTGACACCGAGCGAGTCCAGCCGCCGCAGCTGGGCACGGACCCGCTGGCGGGCCTTGCCCGAGGGCAGCCGGGCGACCAGTTCGTCCATCGGGAGGGCGGGCAGCTCCAGGCAGAGCGAGTCGGCCAGCCGTCGGCGGGGACCGCGCCAGCGCTCGTAGACCCGTTCGGCGGCGGCGCCCGGCCGTACCTCGCGCAGGTCGACCAGTGCGGTGCGGGCGGCCCGGGACAGGCCCTCGGTGAGCGCGGCCACCGCGTCCGGGCCGCGCTCGTCGTCCAGCAGGACGTCGCCGTAGTCGGAGATCGCCCCGCCCAGCGGCACCAGGGCGGGTACCGGACGCCGTACGAGCGTCAGCGGTGCGGCGGCGACCAGGTCGCGGCCGTCGCGGGCCAGCACCAGCCGCAGCCGGCCGCGCGTGCCGTACGAGCGCCACCACGCGTGCAGCCAGGCGTGGCTCTGGAACGGGGTCGCGGCCTCGCACCGGGCGTGCAGACGCGACCACTGCGGCGCCAGGTCGGCGAAGTGCGCCTCGTCGGTGACCAGTTCGGTCGTGCAGCCGGCCGGCGGCGCGGCCGTGCGCGCCCTCGTGTCCGTCACAGCTGCCCGCGGACGCCGGCCGCCGAGGCGGGTCCGGGCACGGCCGCTGTCGCGCCCGCGCCGTCCGCCGGGGCACGGCGCGGGCGGGCCAGCAGTGCCAGCCCGCCGAGCAGCCCGCCCGCGCTCGCGCCCACCAGGCCGGTCACCGCGGCGGACGCGGAGGACGCCTCGGTCGGCTTGGTGGCCCGTGCGAACTGCCGCAGTTCCACGTGGGTGTCGTCGACGGAGGCCGCCGCGTGCCGCGTCAGCGCGCGGGCGACCGCGTTGGCCATGTCCGCGGCCTCCTCCGGGTCTGCGGAAGTGGCCGTCACGGAGACCATGGGCGCGTCCGGCGAGGTCGCCGTGCGCACGCTCTCCTTGAGCCGGGCCACCGGCACGTCCGCCCACATCTGCGCGTCCCCGAGCACCGCGAGCTGCGTGGCGACCCGCCCGTAGGCCTGCGCGAAGCCCAGCGCGGTCGCCGGGTCGGACTTGTCGGTGGGGACGGCGACGACGTAGCCGGTCGCCGTGTACTGCGGGGTGGTGAGCAGGCCGTAGCCGGCGCCGAGCAGCCCGCCTGCCAGGACACCCGCCGCCAGCGGCGACCAGGGCGGCAGCGACCGCAGGCGGTTCCGGACGCGGTGCAGGGCGGCCCGTGCGCGGCGCGGGCGGGCGGGCGGCCCGGCCTCGGGCTCCGCCGAGGGCTGGGCCGGGGACTGGGCCGGGGACTGGGTGAGGGGCTCGGTCATGTGGAAGTGACTCCCTGGGGTGCCGGGGACAACGGGTGCGTGAGGGTGGTCGCGTACACGTCCATCAGCCGGGCGGCGCTGCGGGTGACGCAGTAGTGGCGGGCGGCCTCGGGAACCGTGCGCGGCCCGGGACCGGGCCCGGCGCCGGCCCGGACCTCGGCGAGGGCGCGGGCGAAGTCCCCGGCGCCGCCGGTGACCCGCCGGGCGGTCGGCGCGTGCCCGGAGGGCAGGTCCTCGATCGCCGGGCAGGACGCGTACAGCACCGGCAGCCCCGACGCGAGGCCCTCCACGACCGCCAGGCCGAAGGCCTCCTCCGGCGAGGGCGACGCGAGGACGTCCATCGCGGCGGCCAGCGAGGGCAGGTCGGGCCCGGGGGAGCCGTCGGGGACGTAGGGGCGTTCGCCGGTGAGCAGGACGCGGTCGGCGACCCCGGCCTCGCGGGCGGTGCGCCGCAGCACGTGCTCCTCGGGACCGCCGCCGACCAGCAGCAGCCAGCAGTCGTCCGGCAGTTCGGCCAGCGCCCGGACCAGAACGTCGAACCGCTTGGCCGAGGTCAGCCGGCCGACACCGCCGATCACGTACGCGCCCTCCGGCAGGCCCAGGCGGCGGCGCGTGCGCAGGCGCTGGACCGGATCGAACCGGAAGCGGGCCAGGTCGATGCCGTTGGGCACCACCTCGATGCGGGGCGCCGGCACCCCCCACCGCTTCAGCCGGTCGGCGACGGTGGGGGAGACGGCGACGGTGGCGCTGCCCAGCCGCTCCCCGGCCAGGTACAGGGCGCGGACGCCCGCGGTGAGCGGGCGGCCCTCCATCTGGGAGTCGCCGAGGGAGTGTTCGGTGGCGACGACGGCGCGTACGCCGGCCAGGCGGGCCGCGAGCCGTCCGTAGAGGCAGGCGCGGTAGAGGTGCGTGTGCACGAGGTCGTAGCCGCCGGCGCGGATGAGACGGGCCAGCCGGGGCAGTGCGGCCAGGTCGCGGTTGCCGGTCATGCCGAGGTGGACGACCCGGACGCCGTCCGCCAGCAGTCCGTCGGCGACCGGGCCGGGGTTGGTGAGCGTCACGACGTCGCAGTCGACCGGCAGATGCCGCAGCAGCAGCCGGAGCTGCTGCTCGGCGCCGCCCACGCCGAGGCCGGTGATGATGTGCAGCGCCTTGAGGTCCGGCACGTCAGACCCCCGCCACGGGACGGCGGCGCAGCCGGTGCAGCCGCGTCTTCAGCAGCAGCCGTACGGGCGTGTCGTGCTGCCCCACGTGCACCCGCGGCAGCGCGTACCGGCCGGTCAGCGGGCCGGGGTCGATGGCGCAGGCGTAGCCGTACCCGGCGGTGCGCACGGCCTCGGCGGCACGGGCGTCGACCGTGCCGTACGGGTAGCAGAAGCCGGCGACCGGAGCGCCCGTCAACTCCGTCAGCAGCGCCCGGCTCTCGGCGGTCTCGGCGCTCAGCGCGGCGTCGTCCGCCCGGGTCAGGTCGACGTGGGAGAGTCCGTGCGAGCCGATCTCCACGCCCTCGGCGGCGGCGTGCCGGATGCCGTCGGCGGTCAGCAGCCGCTTCCGCGGGCCCAGCGGGTCCCAGGCGTTGACCCCGCCGAGCCGTCCCGGCAGGACGAACAGGGTGGCGCCGCAGCCCCAGCGGCGCAGGCACGGCAGGGCGTGCTCGACGAAGTCGGCGTACCCGTCGTCGAAGGTCAGCCCCACCAGGTCCCGGCCCTCGCCGCGGGCCCGCGCGGCGAGCAGTTCGGTCATCGGCACACCGCGCAGCCCGCGCCGCCGCAGCCAGCCGAGCTGCGCGTCCAGCCGGCCGGGGGTGACCGTGACGCGGTACGGATCGTCCGTGGCGTCGCCGACGGAGTGGTACATCGCCACCCAGGGGACGGAGCCGGGGCGCGGACGGCCCCCGGTGCGGGTGTCAACGGGATCTACGGAAGCCGAAGCGGCCATGCGGAATCCTTCGTGTGACGGAGCGGACGGACAGGAGGGCGGGGCGCACGCCCTGGACGCCCAGCACCAGGCCGAGCAGGGCGAAGACACCGCAGACGGTCACGGCGCCCGCGGTGAGCGCGAGGGCCGCGCGGACGCCGGTGGAGAGAGCGGGGGAGGCGGCGAGGCCGGTCACCGCGCCCGCGGCCCACGCGCCCGCGCCGGTCGCCACGGCCGCCGCCAGCACCGGCCGGGCCAGGTCGCCCAGGACCCGCCGGACCCGGACCGGGACGCTTCGCGGGCCCATCCCGGCGAGCAGCAGGGCCCCGGTGACGGTGATGCCGGCGGCGTTGGCGGCGGCGATGCCGGTCACCCCCCACTCGCCGACGGCCCAGGCGCCGACGCCGGCGGTGGCCGCGATGCCGACGGCCATCGCGCCGAGCGGGTACCAGGAGGCGCGGCCCGCCGAGAAGTAGGACCGGGCCAGCGCGCCCACCACGGTCTGCCCGAGCAGTCCGAGGGCGTACACGCGCATGACGCCCGCGGTCGCCGCCGTGTCGGCCGCCGTGAAGGCGCCGCGCTGGAAGAGCAGTTCGATGATCTGCGGTGCGCAGGCGACCACGGTGGCGGCGCCAAGGAGCACCAGGCAGGCCGCCAGCGCCACGTCCCGCTCGACGCGCTCGCGGGCCCGTTCGGTGTCGCCGTCGGCCATGGCGCGGGCCACCACCGGGAAGGTGACCGTGCACAGCATCAGCGACAGCGTCATCGGGATCTGCGCCACCTTCTGCGCGTAGTTCAGGTGCGAGATGGCCCCGGCGGGCAGCCCGGAGGCGAGGAAGCGCTCGATGAGGATCTGCGACTGCCGGCACACCGCGAAGAGCAGCACGGTGGAGAACAGGGCGAGGGCGAGCGGACGGGCCGGGTCCCCGGCGTCCGCGAGCCGCTCGCCGGTGTCGCGGCGCCGCAACTGCCGCAGCAGCGACGGCGCCTGCGCCACCACCATCAGCAGACCGCCCGCCGCGACCCCCACCGCCGCCGACCGCACCCCCCAGCGCCCGCCGAGCACGAACATCGCGGTGATGATGCCGGTGTTGTAGGCGACGTAGATCGCCGCCGGCGCCAGGAACCGGCGGTGCGCCCGCAGCGCCGCGCTGCAGTACCCGGCGAGCCCGAAGCTGACGACGCAGGTGGCGGTGAGCCGGGTGCAGTCCACGGCCAGGGCGTGGTCGTCCAGGCCCGGTGCGAGGGCCCGGACCAGGGCCGGAGCGCAGACGACGACCAGCGCGCCGACCGCGACGAAGGCCGGCAGCAGCCGGGGCAGGGTGGCGGCGACCAGTTCGCGGACAGGGTCGCCGGGGGCGCCCCGCGCGCGGCGGGCCAGGGCCAGGCTGAACATCGGGACCAGCGCGAAGGCCAGACCGTCCTCGATCAGCAGCGTCGCCGCGAACTCCGGCACCGTCCACGCCACCAGGAAGGCGTCCGTCTCGCTGCCCGCCCCGAACAGCCGGGCCAGCGCCTGGTCCCGGGCCAGCCCGAGCACCGACCCGGCCACCGACAGCACGGCGGTGACCAGCGCGGCCCGGGCCAGGAAACTCCGGGAGGACCGCGTCTCGGCCGCGACGTCCGGCTCCGGCGGGGCGGTCCGGGCCGGCGGGACCGACGCCCCGTCCGCCGCGCGCGGCGGGGTGGTCCTCACCGCTGTGCCACCCGCTCACGCGGCGCGGACCCGAGCGCCCACCAGGCCGCCAGGCCGAAGCACACCGCCGTCAGCACCGTCGAGGGCCCGCCGATGTCCGCGTACGCGAAGTCGGTCAACTGCCACACAAGCAGCCCGCAGGCGACCAGCCCGCAGTCCTGCCCGGCCGTCCCGGCGCGCCGTACGGCACGCAGCCGCCGCAGCCCCAGGACGAGCAGCGCCAGCCAGCTGCCGGCGAGCGCCAGCAGCCCGAGCAGGCCCTGTTCGGCCAGCACCAGCAGGTACATGTTGTGCGGGGACAGCAGTGGCTGCCGGTGGTACCCGGCACCGGCGCCGTCGGTCTCGCTCCCCGAGGACAGGGCCAGGGAGGCGTGCGAGTCGCGGTGTTCGGGGAACGCCTTCAGCCCCACCCCGGTCAGCGGCCGCTCGCGCCACATCCCGGCCGCCGCCGCCCACATCGTGTAGCGGTCGGTCACCGACTGGTCGGGCGCGTCGGTGACCTGCGTGATGCTGCCGACCCGCTCCTGGAGCATCGCCGTACCCACACCCAGCCCGCCCACCAGCACCACGCCCGCCGCGACCGCCGCCGCGCCCACCGCCAGTGCCCGGCGCGCCCCGGCCAGCAGGAGCTGCGCCGCGCAGGTCACCGCCGTCGCGATCCACGCGCCCCGGCTGAACGACAGGGCGAGCGGCAGCAGCAGGACGAGCGCGCACCCGGCGGCGAGCAGCCGGTGCCGCACCGGCGTCCGCCCCAGCGCCAGACCGACCGCGCAGACCACGCCCAGGGAGACCACGGTCGCCATCCCCATCACGTCCTGCGCCCCGAAGGTGCCCACCGCCCGGATCGGCTCGCCCTGGTAGGAGGCGCCGGTGCCGGTCACGTACTGGTGCACGCCGACCGCCCCCTGCCACACCGCGAGACCCACGATCGACCAGGCGAGCAGCCGTGCGTCGTCCCGGTTCCGCAGGAGCAGCAGTACGGCGGCGGGGACGAGGACGAAGACCTGGAGGTAGCGGCCGAGTCCCTCGAGCGCCGCCCCCGGCGAGACGGCGCCCACGGCGGCGACGGCCAGACCCAGCACCGGCAGGCCCAGCACCGCGGCCGCCCTGCGGGTCAGGGGGCGGCGCCGGTCCCGTACCAGCCGCAGCGCGCAGTACAGCACCACCAGCGCGGAGACCGCGTCGGCCGGATGCGCGTCCCCGATGCCGCCCCCGCCGTCCGGCGCGAGCGGCAGGGCGAGCAGCGCGACCACCGCGACCACGGCCAGCACGGGCGGCAGCCGCCGTACGCGCGCCGCCGGCCGCAGGGGAAGGGCGTGGGCCACCTCGGTCAGCTCCCCGTGGGACGCACGAGCGCGACGGCGGTGCGCAGCAGGATGCAGACGTCCTGCCACAGCGACCAGTCGTCGATGTAGGCGTTGTCGAAGCGGGCCCGGTCCTCGATGGAGGTGTCGCCGCGCAGCCCGCTGATCTGGGCCAGGCCCGTGATGCCGGCGGGCGCCCGGTGCCGGGCCGCGTAGCCGGGGTAGGTCTGGCTGAACTGGGCCACGAAGAAGGGCCGTTCGGGGCGTGGGCCGACCAGGCTCATGTCGCCCCGGAAGACGTTCCACAACTGGAGCAGCTCGTCCAGCGAGGTGCGCCGCAGGAAGCGGCAGAACCACGGCATCCGGCGCTCGTCCGCCACGCTCCACCGGGTCGCCGACTCGTGCTCGTCGGCCGGGCGGTGGGTGCGGAACTTCAGCAGCGTGAACGGCCTGCCGTCCTGGCCGATGCGCTCCTGCCGGAACAGCACGCCCGGCCCGCCGACCATCCGCAGCACCGTCGCGCAGGCCAGCAGCACGGGGCTGAGCAGGAGCAGGAGCAGCCCGGACACGGTCACGTCCAGCACCCGCTTGCCGGCGCCGGCCGGTCGCCGGGCGCCCGGCTCCAGGCGGCGGCGGGAGAAACCTGCGAGCCGTTCCCGGCCGTCCCGCGCGGGGAGGTCCGCGTCCAGCTCCCACACCACGCAGCCGGACTCCGCCAGCGACCGCAGCAGCGGTTCCTGCCGGGTGGGTACGGAAGGGTGGACGGTCAGGATGTCGCGCACTCCGTTCTGCACCACCGCCCGCCGCACCTCCTCGCCGGTGGACAGCACGGGCAGGCCGGTGGTGCCGCCGGGTTCGTCGGTGACGACGCCGACGGGACGGACCCCGCAGCGGGGGTGGCGCAGCAGCGCCGAGGCCACCCGCTGCGCGGTAGCGGCGGGACCGACGACCAGGGCCGCGTGCGGCCGGTTCGCCAGCGCCGTACGGTGCCGCCGGTGCACGGCGCCCCGCCCGGCGCAGCCCGTGGCCGCGTGCAGCAGGAAGCCGAGGAGCAGGGTGGGCGCGGACAGCGCCTGCGGCGGGTCGTACGCCGCGACGAGTGCCGCCAGCGCCAGCCAGACCACCGCGATCCGCCCGCACAGGGCGGGCAGGTCGTCCAGCACCCCCGCGGGCCGCCGGTCGGGGTCCGGGCGCGGGCGCAGCAGCAGCGAGGCACCGACCAGCAGTGCCGTCAGCAGCGGTTGGTACGGGGTGCCGGTCAGGGCCAGCGATCCCGGCAGCGCCGCCGTGCCGTCCGCGACGAGCAGCGGCAGCGGTGAGTCAGGCCGCGACGCGGTGCGCCCGGCGGGCAGCCGGAAGCCGGCGGGGCGGGTGCGCGGCGGCAGGACCGCGACGGGGGACGGGCCGAGGTCGTGCGCCTGGCCGGAGGGCGTGGGGACGGTGCTTTCCGCGGTCACGGGTGGGTGGACTCCCTGTACTCGATGGGCACGACGGCCGGCCGGCCCATGCCTGCGGGCCGGTCGCCGGGGAGGAGACGGAGGGCGTCGGACGGTCCGTCGCCACGCAGGGCCGGGTCCGGGGTGGCCGGGTTGTGGTGCGGGAGGGCCGGGTCCGGGGTGGCCGGGCTGTGGTGCGGGAGGGACGGGTCCGGGGTGGCCGGGCTGTGGTGCGGGAGGGACGGGTCCGGGGTGGCCGGGCTGTGGTGCGGGAGGGACGGGTCCGGGGTGGCCGGGGCGTCGTGCGGGAGGGACGGGTCCGGGGTGGCCGGGGCGTCGTGCGGCAGGGGCAGGTCCGCGCCTGTCGCCCCGCAGCCGTCGGCGAGGCACGTCCCGGTCGTCCGTGCCTCCCCCAGGAGGGCGTCGTACACCGCCGCGACCGCCGCGGCCGTGTGCCGTACGTCGTGCGCGGACCGCACGTGCGCGTGTCCCTGGCGGGCGAGCGACGTGCGCAGCGGCGCGTCGAGCAGCAGGGCGGCGACCGCGCCGGCTAGTGTCGCGGGTTCCTCGGGCGGCACCAGGCAGTGCGGCTCCAGAGCGGGCGGCAGGCCCTCGCGGGCCCCGTCCACGTCCGTCACCACCACGGGCCGCCCGCAGGCCATCGCCTCCAGCGGGGCCAGCGCCATTCCCTCCCAGCGCGACGGCAGGACGACCAGGTCGGCGGCCCGGTACCAGGCGGCGACGTCGTCCGCACCGCCCGCGAAGACCACCGACGTCCGGGCGCCGTCCAGGAAGCCGTACGCCGAAGCCTGTGCGGTGAGCGGACCGCGGTCCGGGCCGTCGCCGACCAGGACCAGCCGGGCGTCCGGCACCCGCGCGAGGACCGAACGCCACGCGGCCAGCAGGACGTCCTGGCCCTTCTGCCGGCACAGGCGCCCCACGCAGACCACCAACGGGGCCTGCGGGCCGACGCCGTGCCGGAGCCGCACGCCGTCGGCATCGGCCGGGTCCTCGGGCGTTCCGCACGCCGGGAAGCGGTCGGTGTCGATGCCGTTGGGGATCACCGACCAGCGTCCGCGGACCCCGGCCCGTACCCCGCGCCGCCGCTCCGCCTCGCTCACGCACACCGTCCGCGCCGCCCATCGCGCGCCCCACCGCTCCCAGCACAGAGCGAGCGCCCCGGCGGGACCGCCGACCGCCTCGAACGACCAGGCGTGCGGCTGGAAAACGGTCGGGATCCGCCCCCGCACCGCGAGCCGCGCCGCGAGACCGGCCTTCGCGCTGTGCGCGTGCACCAGGTCCGGGCACACGGCCCCGGTCACCCGGGCGAGCCGGCGCACCTCCGGCACGAGTGCCGGGCCCGGCGAGCGGGTGGCCGGCCAGTGGCGTACGTCGGCGCCCAGGGCGCGGAGGCGGTCCGCGAGGTTCCCGTCGGGGCAGGCGACCGCGACACTCAGCCCGGCGGCGAGCTGAGCCCGCGTCAGGTCGGTCACGACCCGGGCGACCCCGCCGTCCACCGGTTGGGTGACATGCAGAACCCGTGGCCGGGAGCCGGTCGGTGGCAGGTGCATGCGCGTTTCCTCGTTCACGGAGACTGCTCGGGACGTGCGAGAACGCGTCTGACGGCGGGGCGCCGGCCGCGCCGCGGCGTACGCCGGCGCACGCCGCGTCCCGCTGCCAAACGAGCCGGAAACCGGCAGGTCACCGCCGCGTCGGGAGTTCTCGGAGAGTGCCCTCGGCCGATGTCCCTGAGTGGTGCGACGGGGAGGCGTCGATGGAGTGGGGGAACGAAGTGGGACTCTAGCCGCTATCCGTACTAATACGGTGAAACGGGGTAAGTGTGTTGGATTTGTGAATACCGGCCCTTCGTCAGATCACCCCTTTGGCGGCACAACCCGCGTGGGCGCCGCGCGTTGACAGTGCGCCGGGCAGCCGCCCGGATGTGTGTGACAACCCCAAGGAGCACTTCTCCATGTCGCGTATTGCGAAGGGCCTGGCCCTGACCTCCGTCGCCGCCGCCGCGGTGGCGGGCACCGCCGGTGTCGCCGCTGCCGACAGCGGCGCGAAGGCCGCCGCCGCCCACTCCCCGGGCGTCCTGTCCGGCAACGTGGTGCAGGTCCCGGTCCACGTCCCGGTCAACGTCTGCGGCAACACCGTCGACGTCATCGGCCTGCTGAACCCGGCGTTCGGCAACGAGTGCGAGAACGACTGACCTCGGCTCGCGCCTTCCCGTACCGGCCGTCCGTACCGCGGTTCCTCCGCGACCGGGCGGCCGGTCCGCGTTTGTGTGCGGACGGCGGAACACTGCCCCGAATGGGGGGTGCGGACGCCGACACGGCCTACGGACCTTGACAGGGCGTCTCACCAGGTAAGACGCCGGAGACGGGAAATCCGGGCGAGTACACGCGGTCACCGATCGGTTGCAGAGCGGCAGAGGCGCTTTCACGGTGGGCACAAGATCCGACGCACCACCGAAAGGAACCCCCATGCGTCTGCCCGCACGACGAATCGCCACCACCGCTCTCTGCGCCGGCCTGCTGATCGGTCTCTCGGGGCCGGCGGTGATGGCGGCCGATGGCGAATCGGCCCGGGAACGCACCCACGCGGTGTCCCAGGAACCCCTGCCCGACATGGCGGAACTGCAGAGCCAGGTCGCCGGCCTGGCCGGCCTGGGCGGAGTGCTCACGCCCGTCACCGACCTGCTCAACGCCGTCCTCAAGGCCGACGACGGCCGGCTCACCGCCGCCGACGCCGACCAGTTCGCCGCCGCCGTCAAGGACGCGCTCGCCAAGGCCGACGCGGCCGACGCGGACGCCGACGACGCGGCCGCGAGCGACACGGTGAACCTGCCCGGCACGACCACCCCGGCCCAGCCGCCGGCCGTGACCGCGCCGCAGGCCGGGAACCCGGTCACGCTGCCGGCGCCCGTCGTGGCGGAGGACCAGACCGCGGCGGCGCCCGACCTGGCGGCCACCGCCTACGCCGACCTCCAGAAGCGGATCGACGCGCTGGTCAAGGCCACCACCGCCGGCAACGCCGAGCAGGTGAGCCCGGCCATTGACGAGGTGATGACCGGCATCTCCAACGTCGTCGCCGCCACGCTCGTGGCCAACGGCATGCCCGCCGCGGACCTGGCCGGTCTGCCGGCCCTCCCGGCGGCTCCGGAGGCCACCACGCCGGAAGCCGCGGTCCCGGCGAACCCGCTGCCGGCCAACCCCTCCTGACGCCCCGCGCGTCCCCGGGCCGTCGCGTCACCCCCTTTCGGGGGTCGCGCGACGGCCCTTCTGTATTTCCGCCTTTCCGTCCTTCCGCCTTTCGAGGGTCCGGAGATCTCATATGTCTTCCGGACGGTGGAGTTTCCGTGCCCGGTACAGGTCGTTGGAGAGGGCGTCAGTATTTCCTCCGGTGACACGGGTCGCCGAAGAAAGGAACACGATGAAGTCCCTCAAGGCCGCCGCGGTCGTCGCCGGTTCCCTGGTCGTCGCCGGCTCCGCCGTGCCCGCGTTCGCCTACGACGCCGACACCGCGCGGCTGACGCCCACCAGCCTCAACGGGGCCGTGAACGCGCTGACCGCGGAGCCCATCGACGTCATGCCGCTCAAGCACCAGTCGAACGCGCTCGACACCGAGAACAAGGACTCCGTGCTGCACACCGTGAAGGACGCGACCACCGACCTGAACTCGAAGAGCGGCCGGCTCGGGGGCATCCCGCTGCGCGGCTGAGCCCCGGGCCGTTTCCGCGTGCGCTCTTCCCGCCCGTTCCTCCCGCCTTCCCGCATTCTCGAAAGGGACCGTGCCTGACATGAAGCCGACCACCAGACGAACCCTGGCCGCCGTCGTCACCGGAGTGGCGGCAGCCGTGGGCGCGGCCGCGGCCCCCGCCGCCGCGGCCGACGCGATCCCCGTACCCGTGCCCCTGGGCGGCGCGGAGACGGCCCTCGGCATGGAACTGCCGGAGATGACCGGCGAGCTGCCCGTGCCCACGGTGGGCGCACCCGAGGGGCCGCGCTACGTCGAGGGCCGGCTGCTGCCGGAGCGGACACTGCCGCAGTTGCCGGTGCACGGCGGGCTGCCGGGCGCCGACCTGCGCCAGCCCGTGCCGCGCGTCCTCGGCGACAACTTCGACCACGCCGCCTTCGACGCCCCCGCCGCCGGGCTGCGCACCCTGGCACCCGGTCTGTCCCTGGACGCGCCGCTCACCGCGCCGCGCGCCGACGCCTTCGGCCTGCCGGCGGCCAAGCTCCCGGAGGCCGGTGTGGCGGCCCCCGTCGTCCAGGCGGTTCCCGTGGCCGACCTGGGCGTCGGACCGGGGCTCTAGGTGTATTGACCCGCAGCGTCGTTCACGCGCCCGGGCCGTCCCGTGCTCCGACTGGCCCTGCGAGCGGTGACCGAGTGGCCCGTCGGCCGGTTAGTGGTGCGGACCACCGGAACCGGACGAGGAGCGAGCCATGGCCGTTGACGCGGGCGTGACAACGAGCGCCACGGAGCAGGAGCAGGAGGAGCAGGAGCAGGATCGCGGGGCGGAGAGCCGGGCGAGAGGCGGTCCGGCGCACGGCACCCGGCGCCAGCTGATGCGAGGGCTGCTCGCCCCGGCTCTCGCGGTCACCCTGACGCCGCTGGTCGCCGCCTCCCGCCCCGAGCCGCACACCGCCGAGCCCGCGGGGAGCGGCGCCTTCGACGAGACCTACCGGGGGCGCCGGATCCGCGGCGTCTGGTCCGCCGCGGGGCGCGCCGGCACCTGGCACGTCACCGTGGACGGCCGTCCGCTGCACCTGATGCGCCGGGCCGACGGCAGCTGGCTGACCATGATCGATCACTACCGGTCGTACCCCACCCCCCTTTCCGCGGCCCGCCGCGCCGTCGACGAACTCGGTCCCGTCGAGCACCTGCGCGACACGCCGGCCGTCGAGGGGCACGACCCTCAGGGGCACGACCACCGTTCCGGGGGACGGCATGGCGTACACGCGTAAGGACGTCAGCACGCTGACCCGCACCGAGCGGCGGCGGTTCGTCAAGGCGCTGCTGGAGATCAAACGGCGCGGCGAGTACGACGAGTTCGTCCGCACCCACATCGAGTACTACGTCTCGGACGGCGAGGACGGGCTGCGTACGGCGCACATGGCGCCCTCCTTCCTGCCCTGGCACCGCAAGTTCCTGCTGGACCTGGAGGAGGCGCTGCGCCGGGTCGACTCGTCGGTCACCGTGCCCTACTGGGACTGGACGAAGGACCGCGGCACCACGTCCGCGCCCTGGACCGCCGACTTCCTGGGCGGCACCGGGCGACGCTCCGACCACCGGGTCACCACCGGGCCGTTCGCGTACGCCGAGGGCAACTGGACGCTGAAGGTGAACGTCACCGACACCGAGTACCTCACCCGGGACCTCGGGCGGGCCGGCGATCCCCTCAAGCTGCCCACCAGGAGTGACCTGGAGTGGGCCCTCGACGATCCGGTGTACGACACCGCGCCCTACGACTCCACGGTCCGCAAGGGGTTCCGCAACAAGCTGGAGGGGTGGGGGACCGGCCGTGGCAGTGTCTCCTGGCGCAACCACAACCGGGTGCACCGGTGGGTCGGCGGGGTCATGGTCGGCGGCGCCTCCGTCAACGACCCGGTGTTCTGGCTGCACCACGCCTTCGTCGACCTCCAGTGGTCCCGCTGGCAGGCCCGTCACCGAGGCGCCCGCTACCTGCCCGCGAAGCCGCCGGGCCGGGGCAGCGCGCAGCGCGGACGGATCGTCGCCCGGCACGAGCCGATGCCGCCGTGGAACGTGACGCCGGACGAGCTGGAGGACGTCGGCCGGATCTACCGTTACGCCTGAGGGATCCACCGGTGCGCCGGCGGGATCCGTCGGTGCGCCCGGGGGGACCCACGGGAAAAGCCCCGGCCGGGAAGGCCGGGGCTCTTCGGGTGCCTACGGGGCTCAGCCGCCGTAGCCGGCGTTCTTCTTGCCCTTCTTGCCGTTCTTGTCGCTCGTGTCCTTCTTCTTGTCGCTCGTGTCCGCCTTGTCGTCGGCGCCGTTCTCGCAGGCGTTGCCGAACGCCGGGTTGAGCAGAGCGAGGATGTTGACGGTGTTGCCGCACAGGTTCACCGGCACGTGCACCGGGACCTGGATGACGTTGCCGGACAGGACGCCGGGCGAACCGACGGCGGCGCCCTCGGCACCCGCGTCCGCCATGGCCAGGCCGGTGCCGCTGAGGACCACGGCGCCGGCGCCGAGAGCGACGCCGGCAGCCTTCGCGATGCGAGACATCACGGTTTCTCCTTCTGACTCGGGGAACACGGCGACAGGACGCGCCGCCGCGCGGCCGGTTCAACGCACCTGGTCGAAGCGGGTCACGGGGAGAATGTGAGGATCACCCTTTTTGCAGAGAGGCGAGGGACGGCGGGGGAGCGGACGGCGGTGGAAAACCAGTGCCACTCCCGCGCGGAGGTCCACTAGCCTCCCCGCCATGTCGAACGCCCTGCCCGACGCGTCCACCGATCCCTCCGATCCCTCCGATCCCTCCGATCCGTCCGGTCCCTCCGAGCCGTCCGCGCTCGCCGCGCTGCCCGGCCTCTTCTCCGAGGAGAGCAGGGTGCGCGCCTTCGCCGCCGTCGCCCTGGGCGCCGGCGGCAGCGCGGAGGTGGCCCGGATGGCCGGACTGTCCGCCAAGGAGACGGCGGGCGCGCTGCGCCGACTGCGGGAGCAGGGCGTGGTGGTGTCCGGGGACGGCGGTGAACTCGTCGTCGCACACGACCGGTTCAGGGGGCTGGCCCGCGCGGCCCGCCCCGCGGCGGACCCGGCCGGTGACCCCGCACCGGCGGCCGACGGCGACCGCACCGGCATGATCCTGCGGACCTTCGTGAAGGACGGGCGCCTGGTTCGCCTCCCCGCCCGCTGGACGCGCAAGAAGGTGGTGCTGCGGCACATCGCCGAGCGGACCTTCGCCCCCGGCGTGGAGTACCCCGAGCGAACCGTCGACCAGAAGCTGCGGACCTGGTGCGAGGACGGCGAGGTCGACCATGTGACGCTCCGGCGCCATCTGGTGGACTTCGGACACCTGCGCCGGAGCGGCGGAATCTACGCGCGCCCGGCGGAATCCGGCCGGGTGGGAACCGCCTGAGCGTCCGGAGCGGGGGCCACGGGCAGGCGGCGTACGGGGGACCCGTCGAGGTGGGCCCGGATCGCCTCCACAGCCTGGCCGTAGTACGTGGCGTAGTTGGCCTGTGAGACGTAGCCGAGGTGGGGCGTCGCCAGCAGGCGCGGGGCGGTGCGCATCGGGTGGCCGGCGGGCAGCGGCTCGGTGTCGAAGACGTCGACGCCCGCGCCGGCGATCCGGCCCTCGTGCAGCGCGGCGAGCAGGGCGTCCTGGTCGACGATCGCCGCGCGCGAGGTGTTGATCAGATAGGCCGTCGGCTTGAGCAGGGCCAGTTCGGCGGGGCCGAGCAGGCCGCGCGTGCGGTCGCCGAGCGCCAGGTGGACGGAGACGAAGTCGGCGTCGCGCAGCAGCGCCTCCTTGGAGGGGGCGAGTTCGACGCCCACCTGGTCGGCGCGCTCCCGGGTGAGATGTAGGCTCCACGCGCTCACCCGCATGCCGAAGGCGAGGCCGACCCCGGCCACCCGGCTGCCGATCTTGCCGAGGCCGAGCAGGCCCAGGCGGCGGCCGTGCAGGTCGGCACCCACCGTCTGCTGCCAGGGGCCGCCCTCGCGCAGCCCGTTGCCCTCCCGCACGATGCCGCGGGCCAGGCCGAGGATCAGCGCCCAGGTCAGTTCGACGGGCGGGGCCGAGGAGGAGGCCGTGCCGCACACGGTGACGCCGTGCGCCTCGGCGGCGGCGTAGTCGATCACGCTGTTGCGCATGCCGGAGGCGACGACGAGTCTCAGCCGGGGCAGCCGGGCGATCAGCGATCCGGGGAAGGCCACGCGCTCGCGCAGCGTGACCACGATGTCGAAGTCGGCGAGGGCGGCCGCGAGAGCGTCCTCGTCGCCGAAATGGGTGTCGAAGGACACGATGTCCACGTCGTCGGCGACCGGGGACCAGTCGGCGATCTCGGTCGCCACCCGCTGGAAGTCGTCGAGTAGGGCGCAACGCAGTCGCACGCGGTCCTGTCCCCCTCGCCAAACGGGCAGTGGCGCCCCCGGCAGGACTCGAACCTGCGGCCAAGCGCTTAGAAGGCGCCTGCTCTATCCACTGAGCTACGGGGGCCTGGTGTGGTGGCCTCGTTCGTGGTGCCCGGGTGTGGGCGGATCCGTGACGTTGCCGGGGACAAGGATAGGGCTCCCGGCTCCATGTCCCTGATGCTTCCCCTCCGTGGCTCGATGTGGAGGTTCGGTGAAGCGGTTCTGATAATCGCAGGCAGGTACGAATCGTGCATCGCTTTTGGCCGCTCGCGCATCGGGTGTTGTCCACTCGTTATGCCTGGACTGCGCTCACGTCCCAGTAGTGGCTTCCGTCCGGAGTGTCCGGTCGGCGCGCAGACATGCTCATCATGCTCATATGCTTCAGAATTCCCTCAAAATTGGGCATTCTTCACATGTGGTGACCTTGGACGTACGGCCTCAGCTGCTCGACGCACTCTCCGCGCTGCGCGACCGTGTCGCGGCCGCACGCTTTCCGCTGCCCCTGGCGGGTGCGCCACGCGCGCGTGCCAACCGCGACGAGCTGCTCGCCCAGCTCGACGACTACCTGATGCCCCGGCTGAAGGACCCCGAAGCGCCCCTGCTGGCCGTGGTGGGCGGGTCCACCGGCGCCGGGAAGTCCACCCTGGTGAACTCCCTCGTGGGGCAGCGGGTCAGCGAGGCCGGCGTGCTGCGGCCCACGACCCGCACGCCGGTGCTGGTGTGCCATCCGGAGGACCACCACTGGTTCAGCGGGATGCGGGTGCTGCCCGACCTCACGCGCGTGTGGGTGCCGCACCGGGAACCGGACGACGACCTGCTCCTGCCCGGCGAGAACCCCGCGCGCGTGCTGCGTGTCGAGACCGCCGACACCCTGCCGCCGGGCATCGCCCTCCTGGACGCGCCCGACATCGACTCCCTCGTGGCCGACAACCGCGTTCTGGCGGCCGAGCTGATCTGCGCCGCCGACATCTGGGTGATGGTCACCACGGCCGCCCGGTACGCCGACGCGGTGCCCTGGCACCTGCTGCGCACCGCCAAGGAGTACGACGCCACCCTGGTCACCGTCCTCGACCGGGTGCCGCACCAGGTGGTGGCCGAGGTGTCCCGGCAGTACGGGGCCCTGCTCACCAAGGCCGGACTCGGCGACGTACCCCGCTTCACCGTGCCCGAACTGCCCGAATCGGCTTGGGGCGGCGGGCTGTTGCCGGCCAGCGCTGTGGCGCCGCTGCGGTCCTGGCTCGTGCACCGGGCCCAGGACCTGGAGGCCCGGCACCACACCATGGCCCGTACGGCGCACGGCATCCTGGACTCGCTCAAGTCCCGGATGCCCGAACTGGCCGGGGCCACCGCGGCCCAGTACGCCGCCGCGCTGCGGCTCACCGCCGCCGTCGAGGGGGCGTACGACGGTGAGCACGCGCGCGTGCGGGGGCGGTTGCAGGCGGGCGCCGTGCTCGCCGGGGACGCCCTGAAGCGCTGGCGGGCCTTTCCCCTCGACTGCTCCCCGGAGGAGCTCCTCGACTCCCTGGTGGAGAGCCTGAGCGCGCTGCTGCTGTGCGCCGTCACCGCCGCCGACGAGCGGGTCGACGAGGCGTGGCGGGGCGAACCGGCCGCGGCCGCCCCGGAACTCGCGCGCCACGACCCCACCCCGGAGAGCGCCGAGCACCGGATCGGGCTGGCCGTACGGCGGTGGCGGCGGGAGCTGGAGGAGTACGCCGAGGACGAGGTCCGCGAGCTGGACCGGAACCTCGCGCCGGACCCCGGGGTGGTGGCCGGGCTGGTCGCCACCGTGCTGCTCGGCGGACGACGCGCGCGGGTCGCCGGGGAGCGGCTCGCCGAGCGGCTCGGCGCCCACGGCGCGCTGCGGCTGCGCGACCGGGGCGGACGGCTGCTCGACGAACACGTCGACCGCGTCCTGCACGTCGAGCGCGAGCGCCGGCTGGCGCCGCTCGACGGGCTGGAGGTGCATCCCGAGCCGCAGGCCGAACTCATCGCCGCGCTGTCCGTACTGCAGAAGGAGAGGTGACCGGTGACCGCCGTCACTGACCAGGACCCCGCCGAGCACACCGACCACACGACCCAGGAGTCGGACCGGACGGGGCAGTCCGGCGACACGGAGCCCGGGGACGGCCGGGACCCGGGGGGCGCCACGGAGCCGGAGACCACGCGTGCGGACGGCGCCGAGCGCGCGTCCGAGGAACCACCGGGGCGGGGGACCTGGCTGCGGCGGCGCGGGGGCCGTACGGGGGGCGTGGCCGACGAGGACGGGGCGGGCGGGGCCGAGGGCGCGGGACGGGCTGAGCGTGCGGGAGGGAAGGAACGTGGGGGAGGGACGGAACATGCGGGAGGGACGGAACATGCGGGAGGGACGGAACGTGCGGGAGGGAGAGGGCGGGCGGCCAGGGCCGAGCGTGTCGCCAGTGGTCCGTCCGGCTCCGGTGGTCCGTCCGGTCCCGGTGGTCCGTCTGGCTCCGGTGGTCCGTCCGGCTCCGGTAGTCCGTCTGGTCCCGGTGGAGTTTCCGGATCCGGTGGTTCCTCCGGCTCCGGCTCGGGCTCCGGCCCCGGTTCCGGGGACGGGGAGGGTGCGTGGGGTGACGGGCTGATCGCGCGGCGGGTGGACGAGAACGGTGGCACGGAGCAGTACGCGGTCCTGCCCAGCAGGCCCGCCGCCACCTCGGCCGCCCTGATGCCGCTCGCCTACGACGGACAGCTCAGGTCCCGGCTGGACGCCCTGCGCGAGCTGGTCGGCCTCTCCCGGACCCGGCTCGACGGCGGGACCCTCGCCGAGGCGGGGCGGGTCCTCGACGAGGCCGCCGCGCGGCGCAGGCTCTCCGGGCAGCACACCGTCGTCGCCATCGCGGGCGCGACCGGCAGCGGCAAGTCGCAGCTGTTCAACACCCTCGCCGGGGTGACGATCTCCGAGACGGGCGTCCGCCGGCCGACCACCGCCGCGCCCATCGCGTGCAGTTGGAGCGACGGCGCCGCCAGCCTCCTGGACCGCCTCGGCATCCCCGGCCGCCTGCGCCGCCGCCCGATCCAGCACCCCGACTCCGAGTCGCCGCTGCGCGGACTGGTCCTGATCGACCTGCCCGACCACGACTCGGCGGCCGTCCAGCACCGCGAGCAGGTGGACCGCATTCTGGAGCTGGTCGACGCCGTCATCTGGGTCGTCGACCCGGAGAAGTACGCCGACGCGGTCCTCCACGAGCGCTATCTGCGGCCGATGGCGGGCCACGCGGAGGTCACCCTCGTCGTCCTCAACCAGATCGACCGGCTGCCCGGCGAGGCCGCCGAACAGGTCCTGGACGATCTGCGCCGCCTGCTCGACGAGGACGGCGTCGCGCTGGGGGAGTACGGCGAACCCGGCGCGACCGTGCTCGCCCTGTCCGCCCTCACCGGGGAGGGCATCGGCGAGCTGCGTGAGGTGCTCGGCCAGTTCGTGGCCGAGCGGCAGGCCCCGGCGCGCCGTATCGCGGCCGACGTGGACGCCGCCGCCCGGCGCCTGCGCTCCGTGTACGTCACCGGGCGGCGGACCGGCCTCAGCGAGGAGGCCCGGGAGGAGTTCTCGGACCGGCTCGCGGACGCGGTGGGCGCCACCGCGGCGGGCGACGCGGCCGAGCGGGCCTGGCTGCGCAACGCCAACCGCGCGTGCGGCACGCCCTGGCTGCGGCTGTGGCGCTGGTACCACGAGCGGCGTGAACCGGCCACGGGGCGGCTGCAGCTGCGCGCCCAGCCGGACGAGGAGGCCACCGCACGGCAGCGCGTCGAGCAGGCGGTGCGCACGGTCTCCGAGCGGGCGTCGGCCGGGCTGCCGGCGCCGTGGGCGCAGGCGATGCGCGAGGCGGCCGTGCGCGGCGCCCAGGGGCTGCCCGAGGCCCTGGACGAGCTGGCGGAGCGCACGGGGTTGCCGCCGGGGCGCCCACCGCGGCCGGGCTGGTGGCCGGTGGCCGTGCTGGCCCAGGCGTCCATGACCCTGATCCAGTTGGTGGGCGGCCTGTGGCTGCTGGGCCAGATCGTCGGCTTCCTGCCGCCGAACCTGGGCGTGCCGGTGCTGCTGATGCTGGCGGGCATCATCGGCGGCCCCCTCATCGAGTGGGCCTGCCGCATGGCGGCGCGCGGACCGGCCCGTCGCTACGGCCAGGAGGCGGAACGCCTGCTGCGGGAGGCGGCCGCCGGGTGCGGCCGGGCCAGGGTGCTGGATCCGCTGGCGGCGGAACTGCTGCGGTACCGGGAAGTGCGGGAGCAATACGGGCGGGTCACGGGGGTGGGGACTGCGGCGAGGTAGGCGCGGATCGGCGACTCCGACTCCGACTTTGCCTCCGACTGCGGCTTCGGCTTCGGAGCGGATCGGCGACTCTCACCCGCACGGGTGAGGGAGTTCTCCACAGGCGGGGTGACGGTCCACAGCCCTCGGCGGGCCGGGCGCCGGGCGGGGCAGTCTGGCCTCGCGGCGGTCGTGACGAACGCGGTCGCCGGACGCAGCCGTACGGGACGGGCCCGTGCGGGAGGGAGGACTCGCGATGAACGAGACGATGATCTGCGCCGTGGGCAACGTGGCCACGCAGCCGGTCTTCCGGGAGCTGGCGAACGGGCCGTCGGCGCGCTTCCGGCTGGCCGTCACCGCGCGCTACTGGGACCGCGAGAAGAGCGCCTGGACGGACGGTCACACCAACTTCTTCACCGTGTGGGCCAATCGGCAGCTCGCCGCCAACGCGTCGGCGTCGCTGGCGGTGGGCGACCCCGTCGTCGTCCAGGGCAGGCTGAAGGTCCGTACGGACGTGCGCGAGGGGCAGAACTGGACCTCGGCGGACATCGACGCGGTGGCGATCGGCCACGATCTCGCGCGCGGCACGGCCGCGTTCAGGCGCACCGGGAAGGCGGAGGCGCCGGAGGTCTCGGCCTCCCCGCCGCGGCCGGAGCCCAACTGGGAGACACCGGCGGGGGAGCCGGCCGTCACGGACCTCGAACAACGCCCGGAGCCCGCCGCCGTGGCCTGACACGAGTGGTCCGCCGGAACTGACCGAAGTACGGGCTTATCGACCCATGCGCCCGGGCAAGCCCGGGTGGATTTGTCGATAAGCCCTGCTCACAGGGCCGGTCGGCGATAACGATTCCGATTCGGATCACCGCGCGGGCGGACATCACCCGGGGTCACGGTCCGTCAGGTCCTTAGGATGCCGAACGAGCCCTGTGGGGCTGCTGATTCTGCTGGTGGGACCGTTCCCCCCACGCCAACGGGTCCTGCTCGAAGGGGAATTTGGTGTTTTCTTCGCTCGCTGCGCTGTCTCTGCCCGGCCGGAGGACGGCGCGTACCGCCGCCGCGGCCCTGGTGTCCGCTGCCGCCGTCGCCGGTCTGGTGACCGGTGCGGGACCGGCCGCCGCCCAGGACGGAGCGGGGGGTCAGGGCGGGGCGACGGCCACCATAGGCGGGCTCAAGACGCACGGCACCGCGGTCATCCACGGGGAGGACGGCGACCAGGAGGTGCCGGCCGGCCTGTTCGAGATGTCCGTCGAGGGCGGCGGGATGCTGCAGTCGTACTGCGTCGACATCCAGAACCCGACGCAGAAGGACGCCAAGTACTACGAGACGCCGTGGAGCGGCACCTCGCTGGGCACCAACAAGGACGCCGGCCGCATCCGTTGGATCCTGGACAACTCCTACCCCCAGGTCAACAACCTCGCCGAGCTCGCGAAGAAGGCGGGTGTCCGCGGCGGGCTCACCGAACAGGACGCGGCGGCCGGCACCCAGGTGGCCATCTGGCGCTACTCCGACCACACGGACGTCGAGGCGACCGACCCGCAGGCCGAGCGGCTCGCCGACTACCTGGAGGAGAACGCCCGCGGCCTCACCGAGCCGGCGGCCTCGCTCACCCTGGACCCGCCCGCGGTCTCGGGTCGCCCCGGCGAGCGGATCGGTCCGGTGACCGTCCGCACCAACGCGGGCGGCGCGACGGTGACGCCCCCGGTGGACGCCACCACCAGCGGCGTGCGGATCGTCGACAAGAAGGGTGAGCCGGTCACCGAGGTCACCGACGGCGCCCAGATCTTCTTCGACGTGCCCGAGGACGCCGAGGCCGGTACGTCCGAGCTGACCGTCCAGGCGTCGACCACCGTGCCGGTCGGCCGGGCCTTCGCCTCCGAGAGCCGCAGCCAGACCCAGATCCTGGCGGGCTCCAGCGAGTCCACGGTCGCGGCGACGGCCACGGCCACCTGGGCCGGCCAGGGGGCGATACCCGCCCTGTCCGCCGAGAAGAACTGCGCCGAAGGCGGCCTGGACATCACCGCCGTCAACAAGGGCGACGAGCCGTTCACCTTCGCGCTGCTCGACGCCGAGTACACCATCGCGGCCGGTGAGACGCGCACGGTGACCGTCCCGCTGCCGGAGGACCGGCCCTACGACTTCACCATCCGCGGCCCGGCCGGTTTCGAGCAGCGCTTCTCCGGCGTCCTCGACTGCCGCACCCAGGGCGCCACGACGGGCGACACCACCCAGACCCTCGGCGAACCGGCCCCCGCCACGGCCGTCACCCCCACCCCGAACCCCAACCTCGCCGAGACCGGCAGCTCCGGGGCGACCCCGCTGATCGGCGGCGCGGCGATCGGCCTCGTGGTCATCGGCGGTGCGGTGCTGGTGTTCCTCCGGAAGAAGAACGAGCGGTGACCGTCTAGTGACCTGAGTCGAAGATTTGTCGTTGGTTGGGCATGAGTCGTCCGGGTCCGAAGATTCCGCCGTTGTCAGTGACTGATGCCCAACGGGTTGCGTTGGAGGGCTGGGTCCGTCGTCGGACGACGGCCCAGGCGCTTGCCCAGCGGTCGCGGATCGTGCTGGAGTGCGCCGAGGGACACTCGATTATGGAAGTGTCCCGCCGGTTACGGGTCACTCCGGACACGGTCCGCACCTGGCGGCGCCGCTTCCTGGAGCGAGGTCTGGACGGCCTGTGCGACGACCCGCGGCCCGGCGTCCCGCGGAAGATTACCGACGCGGACGTCGAGCAGGTCATCGTCAAGACGCTCGAGGAAACCCCGAAGAACGCCACCCACTGGTCGACCAGATCGATGGCGGCCGCCACAGGGATGTCGCAGTCGACGATCTCGCGGATCTGGCGGGCATTCGCCCTGGCCCCGCACCGCTCACAGACGTTCAAGCTGTCCACAGACCCGCTGTTCATCGACAAGGTCCGCGACGTCGTCGGCCTCTACCTCGATCCGCCGGAGAAGGCCCTGGTGCTTTGCGTGGACGAGAAGTCGCAGATCCAGGCACTGGACCGGTCCCAGCCGGTCCTGCCGATGGTGCCAGGCGTTCCTGAACGCCGCAGTCACGACTACGTCCGGGCCGGCACCACGACGCTCTTCGCCGCCCTTGAAGTCGCCACCGGCAAGGTCATCGGCTCCCTGCACCGCCGCCACCGAGCGGCAGAGTTCAAGAAGTTCCTCGCCAAACTCGACAAAGAAGTCCCCGAGGACCTCGACGTTCACCTCATCCTGGACAACTACGCGACCCACAAGACACCCGACATCAAGAAGTGGCTGCTGGCCCACCCCCGGTTCCACCTGCACTTCACGCCGACCAGCGCGTCCTGGCTGAACCTGGTCGAGCGGTGGTTCGCCGAACTCACGCAGAAGAAACTCAAGCGCGGCGTCCACCGCTCGGTCCAGGCCCTCGAACGCGACATCCGGTCCTGGCTCGCCGACTGGAACGAGCACCCCAGACCCTTCGTCTGGACGAAGACCGCCGACGAGATCCTCGACAAAGTCGCCGCCTACTGCCGACGAATCTCTGACTCAGATCACTAGGTGACGGGTGGTCAGTACGGGCCCGGGGCCCGGTGGGGTCGTAGGGGTGGTGGTCAGTGCCCGAGGTGGCGCAGGCAGTTCTCGAACGTTTCGTGCGTCGCGTCCGCCGGTCCGCTGTTGCGGTTGTACCAAGCGGTGTCCAGGCGGGGCTCCCGCTGCTGGTGGCCGGCCCTGCATCGCAGCCAGATCTGGTCGCGGGTGGAGAGGATGAGCCAGTCCCGGTATGCCCCGCACTCGGCGCAGGCGGTCATCTCGCCGTCGATGACCAGGGGCTGCTTCCAGGGCATCATCTTGCCCTCGACCTGGTCGTGGCTCGGCACGCGCAGCTCCGGCGGAAGGAAGTCCGGTGCCGCAGCGGTCGGCTCGTCGCTCTGCGGTGCGTCCGTCGGCGCCCCGATCCACGGCGGCATCTGGTGGTGTCGTGCGACCAGCTCGGCGAGCTGCCGCTCCACTTCGGTCGGTCCCTTGGCTCGGCGGCGTATGCGGTGAAACACCCTGGCGCCCTCCTCTGTCTCGTCACCTTGTCCTGCGCTTGATGATCGTGCCCCACGCCCCCGCCGGTTTCAATTCACAAAGTCCACAGTCTCCTCCGACCACGTCAGCAGGGGTGCTTGGGTGCATCGAGCGGGCCTAACGGCCCGGCCGGGTGGCGTCTTCGCCGCTCCGTCGTTTGCCGGGCGCGGGGCGGCTCGTCGTCGTCCCGCGCTTTGTGGATTGGGTGGTTGTGGTGCCGGTCCCTGGCAGACGGGAGGCGTCGGCGGGCAGGTTTGCGGCTCGCCGCATCCGCCACACGAGCACGTCGCTGACGGACTCCGCGGTGCCGAGTTCACGCCCAGCGGCAACCTCGGGGAGCAGAGCGGCCGAGTCGTAGCCGGCGGCATCGGCTTCCGCGACGGTGGCGGCCAGGGCGTACCAGCCAGGCTCCGCGAGGATCTGCTCGGCCAGATCCGGCAGGGCCTCGCGCAGCAGCGCGGTCTGGCGCTGGAGCATCGGCCGGCTCAGGCGCCGACCGCGCTCGTAGAGAACCCCGAGGGGCTGCGCGGCGGCGGCCTGGTAGGCGGCGCGCAGGTGATGAGCGGCTCGGGTGGCGGCCTCGGCCTGCTGGGCATGGCCCTTGCGGGCATGCCAGTGCGCGGCGGCGCTGATCAGGAAGAACAGCATGTCGATCGCCATCGCCGTGGTGGCGCCGTCCTCACCGCGGCCGAGCGCCGGGCCGCCCTGGACGAGTTCACGAGCGGCCTGCCGTAGAGCGCGATCGTGGCCCCGTACGGCACGGACGTGGGAGCGCGAGGCTCGCTCAAAAGCTGTTGCCGCGTCGCGCAGTTCGCGGCGGGTATGGGCGGCGGACGTCTTCGCGAGGGCGTCCAGGACCTCGCCGGCCGCGGCGATGTGGGCGGCGGCGACCGCGTCTTCGCCGTGCTCGAAGACGAGCACGGCCTGCCACGCGGCCGAGGCCGTTCTGCGGCGGGCAGCGGCCGGACCGTCCGGCCCCGGACGGATCGCGTCGTCCTTCGGGGGAGCCGGGGCGTCGGCGGACCAGCGTTCGCGGATGCGGGGCAGCGACAGATCGGGAGCCAGACGGGCGCCAGGGTAGAAGACGGGCTCGCCGTCCTTGTTCAGGTCGTCGGGTAGCGCGACCTTGTAGCCGAGCAGGTCGCCGGAGGGTGCGGCGCGCTTGCGGATCAGAAGGCCGGCGGCGGCGAGCCGGTCGAAGAACTCCTCGTCGCTCCGCGCCCCGCTCACCGCGCGTCGTACGGCTTCACGCAGTTCCTCGCGGGCGGTGCGCTCGCGGCCCTGCCGCTCGGCCTTGTGTCGCTCGGCGCTGGTGGGACGCTTCGCTGCGGTGCCGTCGCCGGGGGCGACCTGGTGGAGGCCGAGTTCCTTCTCGATGAGGCGGACTTCGGCCTGGGCGCGGGCGCCGGACCGAAAGTCGTCGGGGCGGTGGCCGTCCTCGGTGACGAGGGTGGCGACGATGTGGATGTGGTCCTCCGCGTGGCGCACGGCGGCCCAGCGGCAGCCGGACTGTCCCTCACCCGGGTCAATGCCCGTGGCGGCGACGATGCGACGGGCGATGCCGGCCCATTCCTCGTCGGTCAGGATCCGGTCGCCCGGGTCGGCTCGTACAGAGGTGTGCCACACGTGCTTGGCCGGGCGGGCGTGCTTGGCCAGGGCCATCATCGGCTGGTCCAGGAGCCGCTGAAGGTCGGTGAGGGTGGCGTTCGGGTCGCGCCCGGGGTCCGGGGACATGCCATCGAACGAGGCGACGAGGTGGGGGTCGGTGTGGTCCTCGTGCTTGCCGGTGTCGTAGAGGTAGAAGAGAAGACCTCGGGTGTCCGACCCGGACTGGTTGACGCTGGGGATCATGAGCCGTGGTGCTCGATCAGCCGAGCGGCGGCCTGGTGGGCGGTGTCGGCGGCACGCCGTACGGCGGCGATGGTCGCTTCGAGGTGAGGCACGTCTGCGCCTGAGTTGAGTGCTTTGACTGCCTGGTTGAGGTTGCTGCCGGCCCAGCCGAGTCGACGCCGGCTGTCGAACAGTGCGGTGATCACTTCGCGTTCGTCGGCGATCTCTGCGCTGGTACGGCTGAGGTCGCGGGCGGCGGCGAGCGCGGAGCGGGCGAGGAATCCGGCGACGGAGAGATTGCATTGGGCGGCGGCGGACTTGATCAGGGCGTACTCGTCGTCGTTGAAGCGTGCGTTGGGCTGGTGCAGGCGCTTCTTCTCGGGCGACTGACGCGGACGCTGACGGGCGCGAGGAGCGCGCTGTCGGGGCGCGCGCGGCTCGGTCGGCTTCTCCTCCTGCCCCGGCTTCGATCCGCCCTCGGTCGAAGCCCGAAGGACCTGCGCCCCCCGGTGCAGGTCCTCTCCCGCCCCCTCGGGGGCGGGTTTGGCGGAAGCTACGCTTCCGCCCCAACTTGCTCGCCCCGAGACCGAGTTAGAGCCGTGAGCAGCTTCCGGGGTGGTGCCTTTCTTGGGTGCGTTCGTCATCGGGATTCGGACCTCGTAGAGCGGGTGCGTTGCTGGATGGTTGCGACCAGCGCAAGGACACCGGCCCTGCTGGCAAGGACGCGGACCGGTCCGTTGGGGCGGTCCTGGACGAGCCACTGCCCGCTCGGCGTGAGGACGACGGCGTGGAGGAGTTGCCGGCGCACTAGGACGTCCGCCCAGGCATCGGCTTCGGCAGTGGTGGGCTCGGAAGAGCAAGGGAGACGCGATATCAGGGCCTGCCTCCAGCGGGGAGGTGGCCCGGCAGGGAGCCGGGCCACTGTTACGGGTATGGGTTTGAGCTGGGTTTTTTGCCGGGTTCAGCCGCACTCGGGGCAGCGCCCGACGTGGCTGTTGAGCGCGCGGGCCATCCGCTGTTTCGCCGAGGCAGTTTGCTTCGCGCTGGACTTCGCCACTGGCCTGCCCGCGTGCCGCTCGGAGTGAGCGAGCAGGTAGCCGATCTCTCGCTCGTACTCCGCCCGGACGATCTTGAACTGGTGGCAGGTCTTCATCGGGCGGTGCTCCTCGTCGTCGTGATGTCCTCGTTCCGCAGCTCCTGAAGGACGAGGCCGAGTCGGTCGTTACCGACACCCGTCAGGGCCTGGCGGCGGATGATTTCGCGGAGCTGTACCCGGGTGATCGTGCCGTTGCCGTCCCGTTTGAGCAGGCCCGGAACATGGGGGCGCACCTCGCGGACAAGCTGGCGCTCGGACTCGCCCAGCTCCCGCACCGGGCCCTGCGACTGCGGAGAGCGGGACCGGGCACGCTTGTCCTTGTTCTTCGTCCGGGACGGCCTGGCCGGCTTCCGCCGGAGCGGGACCTTGCGTCCTCGGTCCTGGGTGGTGTCGGTCCCGGACTGTGGGGTGGCCGGTCCCCGGTCCTCAGTGCTCTCGGTCCCGGACTTCGCGGTGCCCGGACCCGGATGAGAATCCGTGCCCTGAGCTGCTACTTCTCGCGCGTTGTGGTCAGTCCTCACAGCCACTGCGTCCCGCGCTGCGGCTTCAGGACCGGCGGGTTCGGTCCCCGGGACCGCACCGTCTTCATGGGGCTTGGTCCCCGCGGCCGTTCCCGTTGCGTCGCCCTCGGTCCCCGCGCCGACCGTGGCTTCCGGGTCCGTCTCCTCGGGGCCCGGTCCCCGAGTCCTCGGTCCTCGGTCCCGGACCGGCTCGTCGGAACCGTCGGGACCGGGGGCGGGGACCGGCTCATTCGATGGCGGCTGTGCGGGGACCGTGGCCGCCGATGCGCTGCTGTGGGCTGGGGACCAGGGAGAGGGGAGCGGGACCGTGGCGAGCGCGAGTGCGTGTCGCCGGGCGGCGAGCTGGTCGAGTAGCTGTGCCCGCTCGAGAGGGTCGGTGCCGACCGAGGCCCTGCCGACTGCCTTCGACAGGCGTCGCGTCAGCCGCCGGCCGCGACGGCTCTGCTGCTGCTCGGGTGTGCGCTCGGCGAGGCGGGCGGCGAGGGTGACCGCGCGGGTCGTGGCCCGGTCCCGGGTGATCTGGGCGGCGTCGCGGTCTCGCGCGGCGATGCCCAGGCGGGACAGCAGCCGCTCGCGTGCCTCCCGGCCCAGGACGGCGATCAGTCCATGCGAGGCGGCGCCCGGGGTGCGCAGGCGCAGTTCAATGCCCATGGCCAGGTGCCACAGCATCGCCGCCATGACCGGTCCGACGAAGGCGCGGACCGTGCCGCCGACGGGGCCGCTTTCGGCGTAGGCGGGGATCACCTGCACTGTGGTGATCACCCAGACCAGCGTGCCCGGCAGGCCGGGAGCGCCTTGGACGGCGAGGTTCTGCCGCGCCATCAGCGCGGTCGCAAAGAGCGCCATCTCGGCAGCGGCGAACATCGCGGCGCGCTCGGCGGTGCCGGCCATGTCGAGGTAGTCGGCGGCGAACCGCCAGCTGGTGTCGGCGCTGTAGGCGGTGCAGCCCAGGGCGGCGACGGCGGCGACCTTGACCGCTGGCCCGCCGTCACGTTTCTGCGGACGGGTTCTCCGGCGCCGGACAGTCCAGGCGGTCAGCACGAGCGCGAGGACGGCGGGCACGATGGCGGCCAGGAGAAGGGGGAGGTCCGAGGTGGCACCGAAGGCGAGGACGGGGTGGGTCATGCTGCCTTTCCGAGAGGGGCCTGCGCCGGTGGCGAGGCTGCAGGGCGGCCTGCGGGCTGCTGGGTGCTGGGGGCTGCGGGCGGGGGGGTGCCCTTGGGTTTGGAGGGCTTCTTCCGCATCTTCTTCCGGCGGGGCACGCCGTAGGTGCGGTCGCGGTCGAAGACCTTGTTGGCCGCTTGCCGGAGCAGGTCGCGGGCGTGCTTGTGGCTGATCTGCAGGGCGGCGGCGAGCCGGTCGGGCTGCCAGCCTCGGACGTATGCGTGGTCGATGAGGACCTGCCGCTCGGCCTCGGTCAGGTGTACGTCGCGTCCCTGGAAGAGGGCGGTTACGCGCCGGTAGTCCATACGCTGGTGCAGGTTGTCGTGCAGCGGGCGCCGCTCGGCTTCGGTAAGCCCGCCCCAGACGCCCTGCTTGAGGACGTTCTCCAGGGCGAAGTCCAGGCACGCGCGGCGTACGGGGCACCAGCCGCACAGCTCCTTTGCCTCCGCGATCTCCTCGTGGTCCCGGAGCCCAGGGAAGAACACGGCGTCGGCGTCCTCGACGTCCATGCCGTGGCACGCTCCGCGGACGTGCCAGCTGGTGTCTGCGATGCTGCGCAGGCCGGTGGCCGGCGCGTCGTGGGTGGTGATGTGGCGCAAGGCGGGTCTCCGATGTGCTGCCGCACCGGTCGGGCTAGGGCGGTGCTCGGCGGGTGCGGCGTCGGGACTGGCCGCGGCGCAGGGCGTGCGCCGCAGCCGGTGCGGGACGGTGATGGTGTGGCGGTGCAGCGGACGGGATGCACGGGCCACAGGGCGCCGGTCAGGCCAGGGCGGGCTGCTGGGCCTGTTCGGTGCGCTGTGCCTGCTGGGCGGCGAGGTCGAGGCGGCCGGGGTGCGGGTCCGAGTGTGGTGTGATGGCGCGTACTCCGTCGTTGGGGCCGATCCGGCGGCGTCGGCACGGCTCGCCGACCGGGGCCAGGCACCACTCGCATCGCACGCTCAGGGCATCGGGCAGCCCTTGCGCGACGGCGGCTTCGCGTGCTGCCCGGGCGGGCCGGAATGGTGCGAGGGCTGCTCGGGCGGCGGGTGGTATGCAGGAGCCGATCTGGTTCAGCCGAGCCTGCAGCCTGGGGTTGGTCCCCTCCTGGCGGCTGGTGATGGCCGGGGCATACTCAGGCTGCGCCATGCCGGCGGCGACGGCGCGGCGGGTGCCGACCAGCTCTGCGGTCCAGGCGGCCTGGTCGTCCGGGTCCGCGGCCGGTGTGGGGTCCCAGTGGAGTGCCAGGCGGTTGCGCCGATAGCCTTCCCAGGGGCGGATCACGTCCGCGGGCTGGATCTGGTATGGCGAGGCACGGTAGTGCTGGCGGGCGGCGGCGCGGGCGTCCCAACCGTGCGGGGTGGCCATCGGCACGTCACCGAGCAGCTCGTGCCACTGGGCGAGCTGGTCACGGGCCTCGCCCTGGTCGGTGCGGATGCTGCGGGGGTCGAGCCGGCCGATGTAGGCCAGCAGGGCGGCGATTTCGCGGCGGTCCACGCTCAACCCTCCATTCCGGTCGGCTCGTCCAGGGCGCCGAGAAGGGCGGCGGTGTGCCTCTCGGCCCGCGTCATGCCACCGGGCGCGGCTGTGTTCTGGCCGGGCACGGCGTAGAGGCTCGGGCGGCTGGGGGCGTGCTCCCGGGTGATCCAGGAGCGCCAGTCGGCAGCCCAGGCTTCCGCCGGCCTCGGAGCATGGCCCGCCCGGTGTGCACGCCACTTCGCGTCGGCGGCCTGCAGGCCCTGCTGGCCGAGGCGGTCCAGGTGTCCCTGCTGGCGGGCCCAGGTGTGGGTGGCGGGGTCGACCTGCCACTCGGTAGCCGAGGTGACCGCAGCATCACTACTGCTGTACCTCCGGTTCAAATCAGGTTCACTACGGTTCTGTGTGCCGGTAGCCGGTACATACCTGTGCCGGTGGCCGGTACGCCGCTGTGCCGGTCTACGCCTGGGCCTGCCGGTTTCCGGTACTGCCGGTTTCCGGACCCTCGCAGGGGATTCCGGCACCTCACGCTGGCGGATCCCGTACCGCCGCAGGACCGAGAGCCGGAGCGTGGCAGGGGCGGCCGGCTCGTCCGCCACCGCCGTATCACCGTCTGCCTCCTGATGCTCTCGCAGCGCCTGCGCGACGGCTTCGGCGGCGAGAGGCAGGCGGTAGACCGAGCTGCGCTGCGGGCCCACCAGGTCGTCGAGCTGCTCCAGTTCGCCGGCCAGGAGCAGACGTCCGATGGCCTCGCGCACCGTGGAGACCGAGGCGCGGGTCCGCTTGGCCAGGCTGGACAGTGAGGCCCAGGAGACGCACTGCTCGTCCGCCACCCTGTCGGCGATCGACAGCAGGACCAGACGCGCGGCCCCTCGGCTGGAACTGTGCTCCCACACCCAGTCACGGGCTTCGCTGCTCATCGGCCACCCCCGACGAGCGTGCGGGGCCGTCGGCTCGGCTCGGAGCGCTGAGGCGGCGAGGCGAGGGTGGCTGCCGCGCAGGCCAGGCGGAAGGGCCTTATGCGCAGGGCAGGAGACATGCGATACTCCCTTTTGCAATGTTGCCACGCTGATGCGCCCGTCGGAAGGACTCAGCGTGGTGATGGTGGGCAGTCGCCGCCCTTGCCGGGACGGTCATGCCGCTTAGCGTTCGGCGTCCGAGAGTTACCGCTCTCGGACGCCGTCGCTGGTTCATGGACCTTCGGGGTCCGGTTTGTGCTCTCCTCACGCTCGTCGCCGTGGGCGGGCTGCCCAGGGACGACGAACATACGCACGGACCCGTGTCAAGATCCAGACTTGGTTCTTAAACTCTGTACTAGTTGCAGATAGTAACCGAATGATCGCGCTCCTGTTCCGGGGAGTGGTCGTTAGGTCGACGAAGATCGGTCCGGCTCTGGGGGGGGCGGGGGTGGCTGCCGCGCCGACCGGGTGCGCCATCCCGTTGCCTGGGCCGACGGGCACGTGAGGCGTAATTCCCGGTGAAGCCGCGCTTATGCGCCTGGAGGAGAGAGGTCCGGCGCGGGAGGGCGGTGAGGATGTCTCCCCAGATGTGGGCTGACCATGTAGCGTCCGCAGCCCGGGAGTTGAATCCTCCTTGAGCGTCGCAGCTGATAATGCGGCCCTCTGTCAGCCCAGGAATTCGTGCCCTCCGCGTAACGCTCGTCTTGTCAAGGGTCGGGCTAGACACCGGGCCGAGGATGACAAACATATGCGGGAAATGCGCCAAGATCCAGATCTTGCTGAAGTACTGTCTGTCGAACGACGGGGCCCCCGATACGTGGCTCTCTCGGTGGAGGCAACAAACAGAGAGGCGGGCGGCGGCTCGACTGCCCCGGCGTTCTTGCAGATGATCTTCACTGCACCCTCCCTCCTGTCGCATGCTGCAGCGGCTTGCTCAACCGCCCGATCAGAGTGATCCACGTCATGTCTGACCAGTAGCGCTCACGTAGATCCAGTGAGGGCATGGCTTATACCCCCGCCACTCACCCGTGACCTGCGGTGCGCTGTATGGACGAATAGATCTTGGGCTTGGTCCGGATCATTCGTCAATGCGCGGTAAAGATCACAGCGGGGTCACGGGAGGTCTGCTACGGAAATGCTCGTTGCGCCCCAACACCGTTCAACTTGCCTGTATGTACGCGCACTTCGCTATCCCTGGGCAGCGCGGCTATCAATGGCTCTCTGTGCCCTCAGGGGACAAGTCGGTCAAAATGCGGTGACCGGCAATCTTCTGCCGGTCGCGCAGTGCCTCCATCGCTCTATCATGTAGCGCAGGGGGCGGCGTCTGCTCGATATAGCCTTGAGAAACGCGCGATTTGATCGGGACTAGGTAGACGAGAAGTGCGAGGAACGTGGCATGTGCGGGGCCATAAAGGATGGCGGCGGTGAAGGAGAATCCACCGGGATCGGTGCCCTGCTGCGTGTCTTCCGGGCCGCTGCCAGCACCACGCTCGGCCGCCCGATCCTCCAGAGAGAAGTGGCCGATGCCCTGCACAGGAGCGAGCGTTGGTACCGGGACCTCGAAGGCGGAGTGATCACCCGGGTCCTCACCCGCCACGAACTCGACACCATCGGCACGCTACTCGGACTCGACCGCGTCCAGCGACGTGCGCTGTTCCTCGTCAGCAGCGGCGGGGGACTCGCCGGCCCAGAAACCCAGGAACCACCACGCATCAGTGACGAACTGCGCCTCCTGCTGGACCAGCAGCCTTTCCCCGCCTACGTCATCGATGCCACCTGGAACGTCCTGGCCGTCAACACGCCGATGGCCGCTCTGTTCCCGTGGTCGACCGCTCCCGGGGCCAACCTCATGCGGTGGCTGCTCCTCAGCGCCGAAGCGCGGGACCAGCATCTGAACTGGGAGGCCGACGCGGAGGTGTGCGTGCGCATGCTCCGTGACGCGGCCGTCGACCGCCCCCACGACCCGGACCTTCAGCAGCTCATCAGTGACACCCGTCAGAACCCCGCCGTACGCAACCTTTGGGCCCGTGGCGCAGCCGACTTCGCCGACCACTATGACGGCCACGTACTGCAGATGACGCTTCCGCTCTTCGACGGTCAAGTGACCGAACTGGTCACGCACGTGCTGCAACCCGCTGGTCTTCCTGGTTGCCGCATGACGATCCTGACCCAGCGGGCATCGCAGGAGCCATCAGGCCGGCAACCTGTCCAAGCAAAGTGACGGGCCCCCTCCGGCCTCGGCCATCCGCGGCCTGGCCGGGGCCTGGCAGGCGGCCCCCGCGCAGCCTCTGCCAACCGGTTGCCGGGACAACCGTGGCGACGTTCCCTCCGAGCGCCGACTAGTGCCGCATCAGGCAACGTTCGCCCTGGCGAGGTGCGGGTGATGATCTTTGTGATACCTTCTGCGTCGCCGTGCACCATTGCACATTCGAGGAGGTGAGTCCGATCAACGCTGTGACCAGTCGGGGCTCCCTCCTTTGCATGGCCTAGGGAGCGCCCGCACAAGGCATCACGAAAGGCTTGAAACGCTGATGCGCTTCAGCTCCCAGACGTCGTCGGCCGACGTCACCGAACAGTTCTTCACCCTCGACGAGATCCCCGGCGTGCTGTGGACGCCGGAAGACGCCCGCGGTACTCGTCCCCTGATTCTGCTGGGCCACGGCGGTGGGCAACACAAGACGGCCCCCGGCACCGTGTCCCGCGCGCGCCGCTACGCCGCCGAGGGTTTCGCGGTCGTCGCGATCGACGCGCCCAACCACGGAGACCGGCCCAAGGACGAGAAGTTCGGCCGGATCGCGGCCGAGATGCGGGCCGGCATGGCCGCCGGTGGGAATCCGAGCGGGCTTGTCGCCGGCATGCACAATTATCTGGCCCCTCAGGCCGTCGCGGAGTGGCAAGCAGTCCTGACCGCGGTCCAGCACCTTGACCAGGTCGGCGTCGGCCCCGTGGGCTACTGCGGCATGTCGATGGGCTGCGGGCTCGGTATCCCGCTCATCGCCGCAGAACCCCGGATCGGCGCGGCAGTGCTGGGCCTGCTCGGCGTACACGGGCTGGCCGAGGACGCTGGGCGGATCACCGCGCCGGTGCAGTTCCTGGTTCAGTGGGACGATCAGATGGTGCCGCGGGACCAGAGCCTCGCGTTGTTCGGCGCCCTGGCCTCGACCGAGAAGACGCTGCACGCCAACCCCGGCAAACACGGGGATGTGCCGTCGTTCGAAGTGGACAGCTCGTTGCAGTTCTTCGCTCGGCATCTGAGCTGACACGAGCTCTTTAGTACTCGGCGCGCTGGCCCGGAACTCGTTCCCGGCCAGCGCGTTCGGTCCAGACTGTTCGGCATGGCCGAGCGGGTGCAGGTACGGGAGATCGATGACGACGAGGGCAGGCGGCTGCTGCGGATCGTCCGCAGGGGCACCGGGTCGGTGGTGACCTGGCGGCGGGCGCAGATGGTGCTGTTGTCTGCCCAGGGCATGAGCGTGGCGAAGATTGCGGAGGTGTCGTTCACCAGTGCGGACCGGGTCCGAGACGTGATCCACAACTTCAACACCGACGGCTTCGACGCGCTCTATCCGAAGTACGAGGTCGGCCGGCCGAGGACGTTCACGCTGCCCGAGCGCCGGGAGATCAAGAAGATCGCCAAGTCCAAGCCGGCCGAGCATGGCCTGCCGTTTTCGACCTGGAGCCTGGCCAAGTTGGCCGACTTCCTGGTCGCCGAGGGGGTGGTCGACGACATCAGCCACGAGGGCCTGCGGGTCCTGCTCCGCGAGGAGGGCGTCTCCTTTCAACGCGTGAAGACCTGGAAGACCTCCCGCGACCCCGACTACGCCACCAAGAAGGCCCGGGTCGAGCACCTCTACGCCATCGCCGACGGCGAGGTGATCCCCGAGGAGGGCGAGCCTGAAGTCGTCATCTGCCTTGACGAGTTCGGCCCGCTCAACCTCCAACCGCACCCCGGACGCCAGTGGGCCGAACGCGGCGGCCGACACAAGGACCCCGACCGCGAACCCAGACCCCGCCGCCGGGCGACCTACACCCGCCCGCACGGGGTCCGGCACCTGTTCGCCGCCTACGACCTGGGCAAGGTCAAGCTCTACGGCCACATCAAGCCGGTCAAGAAGCGCACCCAGTTCCTGGGGTTCTGCCGCTACCTGCGCAGCCTCTATCCCGCGGCGGTGCGGATCTCCATCGTCTGTGACAACTACTCCCCGCACCTGACCACGAAGCGGTGCCGACGGGTCGCGACGTGGTCGGAGGCGAACAACGTCGAGATCGCCTACACCCCGACGAACTTCTCCTGGCTGAACCGGATCGAGGCGCAGTTCACCGCCCTGCGCTACTTCACCCTCGACGGCACCGATCACCAGAGTCACAAGGAGCAGGGCAACATGATCCGCCGCTACATCATCTGGCGGAACAAGCACGCCCAGGACGAGCGCCTACGCTCGGTGGTCAACAGGGCGAACGTTGCCTGATGCGGCACTAGCGTTCCACGGGACGCTGATCTCAGCCACCCCCGCACCAGTCCGTCCTCGGCGTGAGCTGCGTGCTCCTAGTGGCCGACGAACGGCAGGAAGTCGACGCCGCCAAGATCAACGGCCACGAGTGAGACGGCGGTCAGAGCCACTGGCGCCGCCGCTTGTTGTCGGCTCGTTCCCGCGGCAGGCTGTCGCTTCTCGACGCGTCGAGGCTGCACCCGGTCGAGGCAAGGCTCTCCATCCGGTCCCGTTCGGCAGACTGAGGACCCAGATCCGGCTGGTACGGCATGACCGACCCGGATCCGGCATTCGCCTGTTTGTCCGCGTCAGCTAAGCTGTCCGCTCCCCTTGCATTCGAGGGCGCCCACTCCAGCGGTTCCGGCCAGTTGAACTGTCCCAACGCTCATGCGCCGCATTCAACTTGCAGGCTCATACCCTGACTTCCGCAGAAGCCCGTCAGAGCGACAGCAAACGCAAGATCGCACACCGTTACAGATATGGGAGCTCTTGTTACGGGCCGGGGAGAGCAGCAATACTGCGTGGTAATCGTCACCCTTCAGTGAAGGGAGGAAGGTAATAGAATGGGGCAATGATCATTAACGATGCGCGCGGCGGACAACTCCTCCGCGTAGGAGACCCGGGGCAAGGGGTCCACCTGCTGTTCTCCACGCCGACGCGGCCGTACGGGTGCGACCCTGCGCTCGATATGACCGTACGGGCCAAGGGTGCGTGGGTCGACGTCAGCGAGTTGGTCCGGACGCTGGACGGTGACGGACTGGTGGAATTCATTTCATCACTGACTGACGCATCGGGCAGCTGGAGTGGACCTCGTACTTGGCAGTCCAGTGAGGGGCAACTGAAGATATCGGCACAGCGTTCGGATGGGCGCATCGTCCTGACGTGGGGGATATGGCGAGGGGTGACCGAGTCCGAAAGTGCGTGGTACTTCGAGACTGTCACATCGCACAGGGCTGAGGACGCGATGCAGGGATTTGCGGAAGCGTTTCGGGCTCTATTTGACGGAACGTCGGAAGCGGTTGCCTAAAGGGTGTTGCAGAAGGCCGTGATCTGGGCATATCCGGTGTATGGCTGGGGTGTTGAGGGCCGAGCGGGTGTGGGCGGAGACGTTCACGGGGCTGCGGGTTGATCAGTTCGGCCGGCTGCTGCGGGCGGTCCGGGAACGTGGTGGCGAGGGCTGTGGGTGGGGTCGTCCGTGACGGCTGCCGCTGGCCGAGCGGGTGCTGCTCGCGGCCGTGTACTACCGCACGAACCTCACCATGCGGCAGCTCGCCCCGCTGTTCGGCGTCTCGCCCGCGACGGTGTGCCGGGTGATCCAGCGGCTCGGTCCGCTGCTCGCGCTCGAGCCGGTCCGCACCTCTCAGGACGCCGTCGAGCGGCTGTGGACCGTGGACGGCACCCTCGTCCCGGTCCGCGACCGCAAGGTCGGAGCGTCCTCGCGTAACTACCGATTCTCGGCGAACGTGCAGGTCATCGTGGACGCCGAGACCCGGCTGGTGGTGGCCGCGGCCCGGCCGGTACCCGGTAACACCGCGGACGCGGAAGCCTGGCGGGGCTCCGGCCTGGCCGCGCACTGCGAAGGTGCGACGGTCCTCGGCGACGGCGCCTACATCAACACCGGCCTGATCGTCCCGCACCGCAAACGCCCCGGACGGCCGCTGCTGAAGGGCGAGGAGGAGGACAACGCGCAGCATCGCAAGGTCCGCGCCAGCGTCGAGCACACCTTCTCCCGCATGAAGAACTACAAGATCCTCCGCGACTGCCGGCAACGTGGCGACGGCCTCCACTACGCCGTCCAGGCCGTCGCCCGCATGCACAACCTCGCCCTCGCCGCGTGAACTCAGCAGGTCAGCCGCCCGCTTCAGCCTGCGTGATCACGGCCTTCTGCAACACCCTTTAGATGGCTACCGGGCGCCCCAGGCGTGCTGCCATTGGAAGGGCCTGCAGCGGCAAGACGGCTAGGCTGGCCCATCAACCTCCTCCCTGCCATCTTGCGTTCTGACGCGTTCCTTCCTCCGTCAAGGGTGTGAGGGCGACGTAACGCCAAGGGGCTCGCCGTCGCGGTCAAGAGTCGAGGTTGCGCGACGAGCCGGGGCTAGCTCGACGGGTGACGTGGCGCTCCCAGACATCCGCCGAGACGGACGCAGCACCCAACAGGGCCTGTGCCAGGGGTTCGGGGATGTGCCCCTGACCGAGGCCGGCTGAGGCGACGGCGGCGGAAAGCGTACGGCGCTCGCCGTGGCCCAGCGCTTCGCAGCACACAGGGTGGGCCAGGACGTTCCGTGCGACGTACCCGTCTGTCTGCGTCATCGCTTCGTAAGCGAGACGGCGCATTGCTTCGGCCTGTCGGGTCTTTGGGGAGAGGTCGAGCACGACTAGTCCCACACGGGAGCGGAAGACGGCAAGTTCGGGAGCCGAGTCGAGGGCCAAGTAGTGCTGCACCATCTTGTCGATCGGCTCGACCGGGTGCTCGTCGGCTGCCCTGTGGCAGAGGACGGTGAGCGCTGCCGCGACGGATTGCTCCCATGGCTCCACTGGTTGGCTCTTGTGCAGGAACATCAGCGCATCGCTGGGCTGCGCGGCGAGGCAGCGGACGAGCACTTCCACTTGACGCCCGTCGAAGAGGCGCTGGCCTATGCCCCGGTGCTGCCTGCTGTGCGCCCGTGCGCGGTTCCATTCGCCTGCTGCGACGAGGGCACGTGTTCCGTCGCCGAGGAGGACGGTCCACAGCCATTGGCATACCTGTTGATGCTCGGAAGCCGACTTCGTGAGGCGCTGGAAGGACATGGCGCGGCCGTCGATGACCGCTTCCGACTTCGATCTGACTGCTCGGTTCAGGGAATCGAGCAGATGATACGCGCCAGTCCCGTCGCCGTCGCGGATGCGCAGTCGGGCCAGGTTGACCAGGGGTTCCAGGGCGTACCGGGCTTCCTGCGCGCCCAAGGGCTGGGCGGGCAGGACGGCCTCGGCGTGGCGCCAGCACAGAGAGCGTGCCAGGTCCGGCATGCCGCAGTCGCTTGCGATCAGTGCCGCCTTGTTCAGGGCGACGGTTGCGGAGGTCACGTTGTCGTCGCGCTCGGCGGCGGCAGCGAGGTCGGTGATTTCGCGGATGCGTTCAGCGAGAGGCGGGCACGCTGGACGTGGACGGGCAACGAGCGGGAACCGCTTCGCTATCTGGCTGACGTCCATGTCACTGCCATTCGATGACGATGCGGTTCAGCGGGTTGTCGAAGGTGAAGCGGCCGGGCTTCGGGGCGAGCGGGGTCGCGTCGAGTGGTTGGATTTCGAACCCGACGTCGAGCGCCCGGAAGCCCTGGTTCCAGGTGCGGACCTGGTCCGCGACGTCCGAGGCGAGGGCTTCGGCGTCAGGGCCGTGGCCGATGACGCCGAACTCGTACAGGGTGGCGCCATCGGGGGCCTTCTTCGCGTAGGGGCGCCGGGTGAGGTAGGTGAGCGTGCCACCCTCGAAGACCGCGGTCGAGGACGGGTAGGGCGCGGTGACCAGTCCCTTCTCGATAGCCTCGTTGCTGGCGGGCATCCGGCTCAGGCCGTTCGGCATGGCGCAGGCGAGCCACAGCTCCAGGTACTCCGCCGATTCCGGGCCCCGGAAGGTGACGTCGGTCCATGCCTCGGCGCGCGGCTGGCGGAAGATGTCGCTTAGGGCGTCCGCGTCGACCTTCTGGTCTCCGTTGGTGACGAGGGTGACGGTGTTGTCGGGGTCCAGGGGAACGAAGACGCGCGGGTCGTCGGCGATGCCCCGGCGCAGCGGCATGAACGTGTTCATCTGGCTGCCGACGCTGCGCCAAGATCCGTCCTGGTTCTCGAAGGCGATCGAGCGGGAGACGCTGCCGCGCAGGCGTAGTGGCGTGAGGAGCCGTCCGCCGGGGGCGAGCTGGTCGAGCCAGGCGTGCGGAACGCCGTGAGCGCCGACGGTGGCTTCGATCCGGTCGTACGGCGCGTTGGGGGCGTGGCCCACGGCTCCGTCTCCGAGGACCACTTCGACGTTGTGGATGCCGGCGGCGGCCAGTCCGCCGCGCGCTCCGTCCACGATGTCCTCGTCCACGTCGATCGTGGTGACGTGCCCCGTCTCGCCGACGAGGTAACCGAGGAGTCCGGCGTTAAAGCCGGTGCCGGCCCCCAGCTCCAGGACCTTCTGGCCAGGCTGGACGTCGAGCTGTTCCAGCATCATGCCGACGATGTCGGGCTGGGAGGCGCAGCTGATGGAGCGGCCGGACCCGTCGAACTTCGTGTCCACGGGTGCGTTGCCGTACGCCTTTTCCAGAGGGGCGTTCGGGACGAAGAGGTGGCGGGGAACGGTCCGCATGGCTTCCTCCACACGGGGCGTGCGCACGCACCCGGTCTCGACCAGATGGTCGATCAGCTGGGCGCGCAGACGGTCTGCGGAAGGGGCTTCGATGGTGTCACTGTTCACCCCGTTGACCGTAGTGCTCGCCGTCCCCTCAGCTCGGGTGGACGCGGTGTTGTCGCTCGTTCCCATGACTACCTCTTTCGCGAGTGTTGACAAGGTGCGCTGGTCCTGGGCGGGGAGGCCCAGGCGGTTGAAGTGGAAGATGCCGTGGTGGGCGATCACGGCCCGCAACCCTCGTTCCAGGCGGCCCTGACGGTTGAGGTCTGCGAGCTGCTGGCCGAACCACTCGAACGTGGCTATCCACTCGGCCAGCGGCGCGAGTCGGCCCTGGGTAACGCTGCGGCTGGTGGTGCTGACGTCGACGGTCATCAACCGGTGGACAGCGGCCCGGTGCCGTTGCGGACTGCAGACCTCGTCGCCGGGGCGCTCGGCCGCGATCCTTGCCCAGACGTCGCCCTGCTCGTACCAGTCGAGACCCGCCGCGCGCATCGCCACGCTGAGCAGGAGCACCGCCAGCTCGCGGCGGCCGAGCTGGGGACCGGTGACTGCCTGCTGGTGGGCCGCCTCCTCCAGCAGGTGACGGCTGTCGTAGTGGAACAGGGTGTGGGCGATCTTCATCGCGGTGGGGCCGCCGAAGGCTGTCTCTTCCGGCTCGTAGATGCCTCGCGTCCAGGAAGCGAGGATGCCGGCGTCGACCAGCTCGTCCAGGGCAGCGTCCAGGGCCTTCGCCGTGTCCGGGCCCGCGGCCCGGTACCGCAACCGCCACCAGGGGTACTTTCGCAGGAAGGACCACTGGGCCAGTTCCGACTCCTGGGCGATCAGCACTGGGAGCAGATGCTCCACGGCGGTGGCCTCCGCGCGGCTCCAGTCGGTGAACCGGATGAGGCGTTGCGGCCATTCGTCCGCTGCCATGTTTCCTCTTCTCGTCGGCTAGTTGATCAGGAAGCAGGTGTCCCACCCGGACGCGGACGGCGTCCCGGTGTGGAAGGAGTGCAGGGCGAGGGCGGTGCCGGCGGCGCCTTCGAGGAGTCCGATGTCGCCGCCGCCGGGAGGGTTGATCAGGGAGTCCGCCAGGGGGCCGGGCGGGGTGTCGGTGATTGGTGCCAGGAGCCGGGGCAGGCATTCGGTGAGGCCGGGAGTGCGGGCGTCGGTGGCAGCGAGTTGTGTGATGTGCGCCAGGCCGGCGAAGCCGTGGCACAGGGAGACGTCCACGGTCGCGTCGAGTTGGCCGGGGTCGGTCATGGCGCGCAGGAGGGCGAATTCGGCGGCGTGTTGGCGCGCTGGGTCCTTGAGGGCGAGGGCGGCGAGCTGCTGGGCGCGGGCGAATCCTGCGGTGCCGTAGCACCAGGACGGCCGGGATGGTCCGGGGCCGGTCGTGCCGGAGCGTAGTTGCTTACGGGTGATCCAGTACGGCCACCACGGGCCGGCGGGGCCGTCCTGCTGCCAGTGGTCGAGCCAGGCCAGGATGCGGGTGATCGCGTCGAGGTGGCCCTCGACGGTGACGCTGCGGCGGGCTGCGAGGGAGAGCACAGCGAGGGGGCCGCCGATGCCGTGGGCGACGCCGTTGTTGGCGTGCCCTTCCGGATACTCCGGGGAGGTCGTGCCGGAGGGAGCTAGGGAGCTCCACCAGCCGGGCAGAACTTCCCCGTTGTGCTTGACCGGCTCGGTCAGGCGGACCAGGTAGGTCAGGATCTCGCGGACGACGTCGGTATGGACGTCGCGGTGCAGCAGGAGCCCGCCCAGCCCGCTCAGGCCGCGGATCGCGTCGAACTCCGCCAGCGCGGGCATCTCGCCGCGGTCCATGCGTGCGTGGGCGTCCGCGAGCCGGTCCCGGATCGCCTTCGTGACGTACCGGTCGAGGGTGTCCAGGGCGCGGGCGTAGCGTCCGGGGCGGTCGGGGGCGGCGTGCAGGGCGAAGGCGAGCGCGGGCGCCCCGTAGTAGAGGTGGCTGTCCGGGCCGCCGACAGCGGGTTCGGCTGCGGCGCAGGCGAGCCAGTCGTGGGCGCGCTGCCACGGCCCCTGGTCGGTGCGGGCCCGCTCGATGTGCAGCAGGGCGACACCGGCTGCGCCGTGCGCGAGCGACTGCGGCCACCAGCCCTGGCGGTGATGCAGCTCCCGTACGTCCTGCGGCGAGGCAAGCCGCTCGGCGATCGTGTCGGCGGCTGCCCGCGCGCTTTCACGCAGATTCATGGTGATCTCCTCGGTGAGTCCAGGCCATGGCGGCGGCGTGGGCCAGCCGTACGCACATCCGCTCGTCGTCCTTGTCGATGCCGGCGGCGCGGATGTGGTGGGCGTGCAGGAGCGAGTCGAGAACGAGGTCTAGGTCTATGCCACCGAACGCGTCCAGCTTCTGCCGGTAGCGGGCCAGGGCCGCGTCGCGCTCGCTCCAGGCGCTGGCGATGACGTCGCCGCCGGGGACCGCGCGCAGGGCCGCCCAGCCGTCGGCCGGGTCGGCTAGGCGCAGCGCCTGACCGCGCACGGTCCGGTCCATCGGGCGCGGGTCGGTGATCCGGCTGTGGGCGATCAGCCAGTTCATGCCGGCTGCGGTGCTGCCGGTGAAGGCGGCAGCGACGGAGACGAAGTTCGCGGCAGCGAGGACCTGTCGGTGCGGACGGGTGCTCTGGGCGAACTGAACGGCCAGGGCTCGGGAGTCAGCGGCGAAGACGTCCTCGGCCAGGCTCATCAGCGACCCGGGGCCCCACCGGCCGGTCTCCGGGTAGGAGGTCGCGAACTGAATGTCGGTGAGGAGCCCGGCACGGCGCAGCCCGTTCGCCCAGGCACTCACGCGCTGCGCGGTGCAGGCGAATTCCCGCTCGCTGGGGACTGCGATGCGCAGCCGCAGGTGCCAGCGGGGATCGCGGTAGCGCATGTACCACCAGGTCGGCGGCACGTTCCACTGGCCGAGCAGCGCGGGCAGGTGGTCGGCAAGGATCTCGGGCTGCCGTTTGACGTGCCCGTACAGCTTGACCAGCAGCCGGGAGGCGGTGCCCGGAAGGTGGCCGTGGTCGCGGGTGACGAGTTGGTCGGCGGTGACGGGAGGGACGGCCGGCCACTGCGGCGGGTGGACGGCCGTCATCGGGGCGATGATCTCGTGGGCCCGTCCGTCGAACCAGCCCCTGTCGGATTCCGCTTCCGTCAAGATCACAGATTCGTGGGTGTCCAGGTGGGCGCGCAGCAGCGCGAGGTGCGCGCGCTCGGAGAGGTCCAGCGGCAGAAGCTGGTCGTCCTCGGCCAGCGCGACTTCGTCCGGAACTCGGCGGCGTGCGCGCCACTCGTCGGCCGCCTTGTGCCACTCCCCCCAGGAGGCGCGGCGGTCGGGCAGCTCCGACCGGTCCAGTCGCCACCTCGCCGGAGAGAGGATCGCGCGGCCGTAGCGCACCCGCGGCAGGTACGGCAGTGCGGTAGCGGACGCCCAGGGGAAGACGGTCAGGACGGCGGTCTGGGCCTGGCTGATCTCGGTGAGGAAGCGTGCGAGCGGCGGCGTGTGGCCGCGCAGGTCCAGCGCGTGCAGCGTCATGGGGTCCAGCAGGCAGGCGCGGGAGAGGGAGACGAGGTAGAGCCTGCGGCGGTCGCAGCCCACGGCGAGGTCGTCGAGCGGGATGGTGCGCGCGTCGACCGGACGGTGCTCCGCCAGGCTGATGACGGCCGGCAGGAGTTCTGTAACGCGGGTGACGTTGGTGTCGCCCCGGTCGAGTGGGGTGAAGGAGACCTGCGTGGGCACCGCGCCGGGCGTGTTGACCGGCAGCTCCTCCAGCATGACGGCCACGCGGGCCTGATCGTCTGATGCGAGCAGCCCCAGGCTGCGGCCGATCGTGGTGCCGATCCCGCGGGACGGGGCGATGCCGTGGAGGACGAAGTCTCCGCTCTGCAGAGCCTCTTGCGAAGCGGCACGGATTCGAAAGCGCAGCTCCGTGTGGGCCGGTACCTGCGGGGCGTTGCGATCTCCGACCGTCAACGTGCGGATCAGGTCCTCGTCCAGGCGGATCTCGTTGCGGCCGTCGAGGACGGCCGTTTGGGCGAGGGAGAGCAGCCGCTGTTCACGGGCGGTCAGGGCCTCACCCTGTTCAGGTTGCGCATCGCGGTATCCGGCCGGGAACCCGAGGCCGACATCGGGGTCCACCAGGTCCCGGACCGGGACGAGTGAGTTGATGCCGTACCGCTCGAAGAATCGGTTGTGGAAGTCCTTCCATGCCGGAGTGCCGAAGGGGTACGCGCTCAGCCGGGCCAGCACTGTGGCGGCCTGCTCCGCTTCGCGGGCAACCTGTGGAGGCAGAGTGAGGGAGCAGTCCATGCGAAGATCCAGCGTGAACGGCTGAGCCTTGACGCTACTCAAGGCGGTCATTTTCCGACGTAAGGCGGTACGCAGGCGCCGGCCGTCCGCCGGGGCCAGTACCTGGTTGTGCCGGGCGATGGCGTCGCGGACCGTCCGCAGGTCGGCCACGAGGTCTGTGGCTGATGGGGCGGCGGCTGCTTCGGCCTGCTCGACCAGGTGGTCCAGGGCGTCGAGGGTGGTAGAGGGCGCGTGCAGGCTGCTGATGAGCACACCGCGTTCGACGAGGCTGCTGACGAGCCCTTCCACCCGGTCCGCGGGAACGTCGGGGAACTCGCTCCTCATCAGTGCGACCACCGCATGGACGGGGACGGGCGAGGCGGTGGCATCAACGGCGATACGTACGGCGCTGGTGTACCGGAGGGACACTTCGGCCGCCGGGCTGCCGTCGGTACGGCATGAACGGGGCGGGTAGGGCACGCTCAGCCGATCGCCCCGTACGAAGATGGTGTTGTTGGCCATCATATGCAGGTGCCGCAGGAGTTGAGGATCTGCTTCCAGACGGGTGACCAGGTCCGCGATCCAGTCGCCGTCGGCACGGATGACGGGTCGATGCCACTCACCCCAGGACCATCCCGGTCGTTCCCCGAACGAGGCGGGCGCAATACCGGCGAACAGACCGTTCGGGGTCGCCCGGCCCGTCATACGCAGCAGGTACCGCATGACCGACACCACTGCGCGGCGCAACTGACGGGTCTCGGGACTGGCCACCGAGCACAGGGTCTGAATCTGCTGCGCGAGCAGAGGGCTGGCCTGCTCGATGGAGTCGGCGGCCTCGGACAGCGACCAGACGTCGCGCAGCCACGTTTGCCACCGCACCTCGCAGTCCGGGGTGTCGTCGGTGAGGTCCGGCCACGCGGGAAGCGGCAGCCTCGAGGAACGGGCGGCGCGCACCAGCGCACTATCCGCGCACCGGTACAGCGGGCCGTCCTTCCGGGAACCCATGCACCCTCCCTTGTTGTGGTGTGTTGGGGTGGGTGCCAGCCCGCGCGGCGCAAGGCCGCGCGGGCTGGCAGATCAATGCGCCGAGGTCAGGCCACGTTGGTGGCGCAGGACCCCTGGCAGCTCGGCTTGCAGCCGTCGTCCGTCAGGTTGATCACCGTGGCGGAGCCGTCGCCGGACTCCAGGACGCTGATGTCCAGGTCGAACGCGTCACCGCCCGCCGTGGCGGCCGGGGACTGTGCCTGGCACTTGATCGTGTTCGCGTTCATGCGGGTTTCTCCCTACTCGTCGTGCGGTGGAAGATGATCAGGCCACGTTGGTGGCACACGGGCTGGAGCAGGTGCTGCCGCAGCCGTCGTCGGTGAGGTTGATCAGCGTGGCGGAGCCGTCGTCGGACTCCAGGACGCTGATGTCGAGGTCGAATTCGTCGATCTGCATGTGGTGATTCCTCCGTTGTCGTGCGCGGCTCCGATCGAGCCGCGAGGGACATGCCGCGTGGGCGGCGCCGACAGGACATGGGCGTCGTGCCGGTGGTCTGGTGCGGTCAGGAGCCGCTGGAGATACAGGCGTTGCCACCGCAGGTTGAGCCGCAGCCGCCGTCGGAGGCGATACTCGCCCCCGGCCGTGCCACCCGATTCGATGACGCTGATGTCGAGGTCGAACGGGTCCTGCGAGGCAGAGGCCGAGGCGGTCCTCATGCCCTGGTCGGTCACCCTGGGAGTCACGGGAATCCTCCTGATTGGTCCGGTGGAACACTTCGTTTCGGCGTGTTGCGGTACGGCCGACCCCGGTGGGCAGCAGCTGTGTGGCCTGCGCCAGTCGGGTCCTCGCCGGCCACCTCCTCAGACACGAAAACCGCTGTCCGGAAGAGGAGTTGGGGACGGGACACGGAAGTCCGAAAGGCGAACCGAGATACGCCGTCAGGCTGCCGCGGGCTGCGCTTGAGGATGGCTCTTCGCGGCCGGGTCCAGCACCCGGGTGAAGTGCTCGGCCCGCTTGTCGCCCTCGGCCTCCTGAGCGCGGAGGTCGCCGAAGCGCTGCCAGTAGCGCCGGCAGACGTCACTGCTCATGACCATCTCGGCGTAGAACGGCAGCTGTCCGTCGCCGACGCGGCCGAGGCAGTGTCGGAGGCTGAGGGCGCAGATGAGTCGATTGGCCGACATGAGCTGCATGTACTCCTCGGCCTTCATGTCCTCGGGCTTCCACAGCTCGGCGAGGTCGGCGTTGGTGGACACCCGGTTCAACCAGTCGAGCTGGTTGCCCGCGAGGAGCGCCTCGTGCCGTTCGGCCTGGTGCCGTGCGTTCTGCCTGAGCCGGGCGGCTCCGACCACGGCGGTCGTGAGGGACAGGGCAACACCGGCAGCGAGGACGGCGGTAGGGAACTTCATCGATCAACAACCCTTTCGCAGAGCGGATGTGCGGCATGAAGGCCGAATGGTGGGGACCGCGGTGTTCCGCTTGTTCACGCGGCCTCCGCGAGGACGACGCTCGGGACTTCATCGGTAGAGCCGTTGGGCATGTACCGGCTACGCACCGTCTCCAGTGCGACAGCGATCGGCGGCAGACCGACCGTGGCCCTTCGCTGGTCGACGGATCCCGGCGCGCGCAGTGGGCACAGCTCGATGCGGTCGGAGCGCAGCAGGAGCTGGGTGCCGTACTCCTGGTCCTGGCCGGTGTTGATGAGGGTGCGGTCGTGCAGGTGTGCCCAGTGGTGGACGAGCGCGTCGCCGACCTCGACCGCACGTCCGAGCAGGATGGTGGCGGCGCGCTGGAAGACGAGATCGTGGTCGCTGTGCAGGGCGATGCTCCAGGCGGCTCGGGCAGCAGCAGGGCCGACGAGGCGGTGGCCGGGCCACTCGTATTCGCCCAGGACGCGGTGCAGAAACTTGGCGTTGGCGTAGTCGGTGTGCCGACCACGGCCGAGTTGGACGCCATCGAGCTGGTTGCGCACGCGTGTGGCCCGGTGCGCTGCCGATTCCGTGGCGCGGGCGATCAGCTCGCGGGCGATGTCGGGCCGCTGCGGCTTTTCGGTTGTCACGTGCTGCTCCCTTCTTCCGCGGCAAGATGGGGAGCTTGGGTTTGGCAGCTGATTAGTGTGCTGAGTCGGGGGCGGTGCTCGGCGGCCAGTTCGAGGCGGGCGACCCGGTCCCCCTCCCGTCCCGGACCGGAACCCCGCACGTCCCAGCCCATGTCCGTGAACCGACGCAGCAGGGCGGCGATGGGTTCGGCTTGCAGGGTGTGGCCTGCCAGGATGTCGGCCCGTACGAGCGGGAAGCTCTGCCGGGCGGCGAAGTCGGAGGCCCACAGGGTGATCAACCGGGTGATGTCGTCGGGCTGCTCGGGCAGGGTGTGCACGTGGCCCAGGCGGAGGCAGGGGCCTTCGCCCCAGCTGAGTCCGGGGTCGCGCGCGGGGACCATGCAGGCGAGCAGCTTTCCGTCCTCGAACAGACCGGCCGACGTCGTGTGCGGGTCGCGGAACAGGGCCGGCACGTCGGCTTGGGCGGGCACGGGGAGACCGCGCAGGGTGAGCCAGCGCTGCCGGTCCTGCACGAGGGCAGCGGCTTCCGCGCGCTCGGCGTCCGTACGTAACCTGCGCACCGCGTACACGGCGCCCGGGTACTTCGCTGCGAGCGAGGTGGAAGCCGGAGCCTCCTCGTTGGCCAGGGGAGTGGGGGGCCTTCTCACTGGCTCTCTCCGCTCCGCGCCGCCGGGTCGGTCGGCAGCAGCTCCCAGCCGTGGGCAAGGATCACCAGGTGGGTGGTTTCCCGCGCGCCCGTGTCTGCGAGGAGTTGTTCGAGTGCGGCGCGCTGGTCGGCGGGGGCGAGCTTGGCGGCGACGGCGATGTCACGGGGGTCGCTGTGCTCGGCGACGGCTCGGAGCAGCAGCCGCTGCTCCGGGGTGAGGGATGGCGCTGGCCGGTCCGCCGTGGGTGAGGCCACCTGCTGGGTGGTGAACAGGCGGTGCACGATCACCGGGGGCTTGCAGCGGGGCGGGCAGTGCAGGCTCTCACGGATGTCGCGCACGTACTGGCGGACGGTCACGGCCGACAGGCTGGTCTCTGCCGCAATCTCCTTGGCCGTGAGGCCGTTCGCGAGGTGCTGGGCGACGCGCTGCAGGGTCGGCGTCAGGGGCGTGATCGGTGCGCTGGTCGTCACGGGCGGGGTCACCGTGTCTCTCTCGGCTGAGTGGATGGTCACTGGGAGGGGTGCCGCCGGTCCCCGCGGGGGACGGGGGCCGGGGGGACGGGGCCGTGCGGGGGGGGGGGGTGTGAGGGGGGGAGGCGGCCCGGGGCTCATGCGGCGGTCGGGTCGGGTCGTGCCCGGGCGGCCTCGGCGGCGAGGCGCTCGGACCACTGGAAGTGGTCCTCTGCGAAGGCGGCGTCGGCCAGGCGTATGCGCTGGACTTCGCCGGTTCCGGCCGGTGGGTAGGTGTGCTGGATGTCGCGCCACAGGCGCTGGAGGATGTAGTCGCCATCGAGGGCGTGGGCGCCGTGCAGTTCCATGGCGTCCTGGGCGGACTGCATGGCCCACTGGTGGCCGAGGTATTTCGAATTGATCAGTTCGGCGTCGCAGGGCAGGCCCTGGTCGAGGAGGTGCACGGCCTGATAGGCAAGTATCCGGGCGGCGCGCAGGCGGGCCTCCATGTCGCCGGCGCGGTCCCGCAGGACGGGCAGGTCGGACAGGGCGCCCTGGTAGCGGGGGCGAGTCTTGAGCCGGGCGGTGGTGGTGTCCACGACGGCTTCGTGGATGCCGAGGCTGACGGCGGCCAGGTTGGGGCGGCCGTAGAGGATGCTGCTGCTCTGGGCCACGGCCAGTCCCTGGCCGATCTCCCCGACCACGTTGTCGGCGGGGACGCGGACGTGATCGAGGTCGAGGCGGCCGACGGAGAAGCCATGCAGACCGAGGCCGGCACGGTGGTCGGAGACGGAAAGTCCGGGGCGGTCGGCTTCGACCATGAACGCGGTCAGCGCCTGCGAGGTGCTCACTCCGGCCGCGGCGGTGCGGGCGACGACGAGGTGGGCTCCGGCGAGGTGGCTGTTGCCGATATGGATCTTGCTGCCGCTGATCACCCACCCGTCGCCGGCGCGTTCGGCGGTGGTTTCGATGCCGCCGATGTGTCCGCCGGCGAGCGGTTCGGTCACGGCGATCGACAGCAGCACGGACCCGTCCGCGACCCTGGGAAGCCAGTGGCCCTTCTGCTCGTAGGTGGCGAAGTGCAGCAGGGCGCCCACGGGGATCAATGTGGCCTGCAGGATGGCCGCGGCAGCCGCCGAGACCCGTGCGATGCGGTGGACCAAGACAGTCCTGGCTACGTGTCCGGCGCCCAGCCCGCCGAAGACGGCCGGGACGGTGACGGCGAACCACCGCCGGGCGGCCATCAGGTCGGCGACCTTGCGCTCCACCCTGCCCGGAGCGGCCTCCATCCGCGCGACGCGCGGCGCGACGTGCTCGGCCGCGAAGGCGTCCGCCTCCTGCCACAGCAGATCGTGGCGGGTGAGGTAGGGACGCAGCGCCGGTGGAGGCGTGGTGGGTGTGGCGGACATGGTCTCCCTCTCCCTGGATGAAGGTCGCAACGCGTGGAGCGGCCGGGGATCGCCTACGGCTCCCGGGTGGGGGGTTGTGGAACGGCCTAGCGGACGGGGGCGCGGGCGATGTGGTCCGTCACCTGTGCACCGGCGTTGATGACGATGTCCCGCAGACGGCGGGCCTCGGCCAGGGGCCGCTTCTCGGGGTCGATCACACACACCGTGCCCAGCACCGTGCCGCTGTCGTGGATCAACGGAGCGCCGAAGTAGGAACGGATCCCGACGGCGTCGACCACCGCGTTGCCGCTGAAGCGCGGGGACGCGTGCACGTCGTGCAGCGGGAGGGCCTTCCTGCGGGCCATGACTTCCGGGCACCAGCCGTGGTCCCGGCTCATGGTGCGGCCGACGATCACGAACCCGCTGTCCGCCGGCGGCTGGTGCAGCCCGACGAAAGTCTGCTCCTCCAGGAACAGGTTGACGAACCCGTACAAGAACCCGGCCTGTGTGGCCATGTCGCGGGCCAGCTCGTCGAAGTCCTCGTTGGCTACCGGGGGCACGCCCAGGCGGTTGAGCAGCTGGTAACGCTGAGCCAGTTCCAGCGACTGCTGAGGTCGCTGGCTGGTGAGGGCGGTGCCGGGTGGGGTGAACGGGCCGGGGGTGGTGTCCCGCATGTCGCGCCGAGGCAAGGACTGGGCGGGCGGGGCAGTCTGCGGCGTGCGGTAGGGGTCGCTGGGGTGCTGTGACATCAGGCGTCCTGGAGGGTGGTGGAAGGGGTGTGACCAGCGCGATTGGTGGTGGCGCAATTGACGGCGTGGTCGACGAGGGCCAGCAGAACGCCGGCGACGTGATTCGTGTCGCGGGCGTCGCAGGTGACCACCGGCACGGCGGCGGGGAGTTCGAGAGCGGCGCGGACCTGCTCGGGGTGGTAGCGGTGTGCGCCGTCGAACTGGTTGACCGCGACGACGAAGGGCAGGCCGATGTCTTCGAAGAAGCTGACGGGCGTGAAGCTGCTCTCCAAGCGGCGGGTGTCGACCAGGACGACCGCGCCGATGGCGCCGCGGGAGAGGTCGTACCAGAGGTCGACGAACCGGTCCTGGCCCGGCGTGCCGAACAGGAACAGTTCCAGCGGCGCGGGAGCATCGGGCAGGCTCAATCGGCCGAAGTCGAAGGCGACCGTGGTGGTCCGCTTGGACGCTAGGCCAGCCAGGCTGTCGACGTCCGCGCTCGCCTCGGTCAGGTACTCCTCCGTACTCAGCGGCGTGATCTCGCTGACGGCGCCCACTGCGGTGGTCTTGCCCGCGCCGAAACCGCCGGCAATCACGATCTTCAGCACAGTCGGCGCACCGGCCTGCGAGTGCGGCGGAACCGTGGACGGGTCATCCGGCCTGGGGATAGGCGACGGCATCAGGCCACTTCCTCTTCAAGCTGGCGGAAACCGCTGCCAGCAGTTGGACAGACGGACCGGACCCTGCGCCGGTATCGGCATAGGACTGCGTCAGGGGGACGACGAGGGCGCCGGCGTCCAGGAGGTCGGAGACGAGCACTTTGACGGCGGTCACGGGCCGGCCGAGGCGACCCGCCAGCTCGACCACCGACCGCCGGCGCTCCCGGCACAGGGCGAGAATCTCCCCGCACTCCTCGGTCTGCGCCGGGCCCGGCCTTCCCTGCCCGGCCTCCAGGACGGTTTCCAGAGCGAGCAGGTGCCGCGGCTTGGTACGCCCGCGCGTCATGGCGTAGGTCCGCACGAACGCCGACTCCTCGGCCGCGCGGCCGTACGTGGTCACCGGACCTCTCCGCCCGTGCCAACGCGGACGGGGATCAGCATGTACGGGGCGAACTTCTGGACCAGGCGCCCCATCTCGAAGCCGACGGTGCCCACGTCGGCGTCCCTGGTGGCGATGACAGCGAGGATCGTGTCCACCTCACCGCGTTCGGCACCGGGGTGGGTGTCGAAGGCCGCGCTGCGCCCGGCGCTCTGGACGAAGAACAGGCAGTCGTCTCGCTCGATGATGACCTGCCGGGCCGGCCTCTTCTTGTGGCTGGGGCCGGTGATGTTCGCCGCGAGGGAGGCGACCCCGCTGAAGGCGGCCGACAGTTCGTCCGCCCAGTCCTTGTCAACGTCGCTGTCCAGCAGCCGCAGTCCGTCGCGAGAGAGCAGGACGGTGTGCGTGACGCCCGGCGTCTCGGAGGCGAACTGCCGCAGCAGCCAGGCCATGCTGTCCCGCTGTCCGCTTGTCGTCGCGGATGGGGGCGTGCCGTCGGTCACGTTGTTCATCGCGGGGTGGGTGCTCATGGGGATCGCTCCAGAAGGGGGAAGGGCCAGCGGGTGTACTGGGCCGCCGACAACGCGGAAGAAGCGGGTCAGGGGGTGGGGTCTTCTGTCGAGGCGGGAGGGGGACTGGCGGTGCCGCCGGCCTGGAGGCCGCTGCGGAAGGCGGCTGCCAGCCCGGGCGTCGCCCCGGACACGGGGGCTTGCTCCCGCTCCTGTGGCGGACGGAAAGGTTCCGACCGACGCGTGCGCGTGGGAAGAGCGGGCGCGTCGGCCGAATGACCCGCCGAGGTCGATGCCCCAGCGGCGCCGGGGCGTGCGACCTGCCCCACCCCTGGGGCGGCAGGAGCCGCGGCCACCTGATGCGGCTGCTGCCCGGACATGCGAGCTTCCTCGGGCTGCGGCGCACCAGCGTCCTCGACCGATGGAATGGCTACCAGGAGCCGTGCCGGTATGACGACCAGGGCGGTGGTGCCACCCGTCGCGTTCTCCTGCAGGAGGACGGACAACCCGTGTGACTGGGCGATCTTCGCGGCGACCAGCAGGCCGAGCTGTCCGGCCCGGACCTGGCCGCTGACGTCGACCTCGTCCGGGGCTTTGAGCAGGTCGTTCATCTGTGCCCGCGTCTGCGGGTGCATGGGAATGGCGCGGTCCTCGACCTCGATGGCCAGCCCGTGTGGCACCCGCTGCGCGCGCACCATCACCCGCGTCGCTGGATCCGAGCACTCGCAGGCGTTCTCGATCAGCTCGGCCAGCAGGTGCGTCAGGTCCGGCCCCACATGGCCGGGCAACCCCAGCTCGGCGCCCACGGATCCGGCCGCGACGGCCACTCGCGGAAACTGCACAACCTCGGAGACAGCGCCACGCAGGGCCGTCGTGACGGGAACGGGCCGGCGCACGCTGCGCAGGGACTGCCCGCCCAGGACCGCCGTGCTCTCGACCTGGCGGCGCATCCGCGTCACGAGGTGATCGATCTCGAAGATCTTGGCCAGCAGTTCCGGGTCGTCGGTCAGCATCTCCAGCTGGCTCAGTGCCTGGAGTGCCTTGCTTACCAGGGCGTGCTCGCGCATGGCCAGGCGGCGAAGCACTTCCAGGAGGACCACGGACTGGGACTCGTCGTGCACGCGGATCAGCGACATGATGGCCTGCGCCTGGAGGGCACTCAGCGCGTTGTCGATCCCGGCGTTCGCAGTGGGCGACTGCGCGGTGTGCGGGTCCGGCAACGCTGGACGTTTTCCGCGGCACAGCTCGTCCGCCGACCACTGCACCGACTTCTCAACGGCTGCCGCTGCCCCTGTGACCGCTGTCAGCGCTGCTGACTGGGACTCCTCCACTGCCGACCGCACGGCACTGGCCACGGTGCGTGTTCCGTGTGCCGCCACCGCGACGACCGCCGCCAGTCCGCAGACCAGGCCGGCCAGGACCCAGCCGGGGCCTACGACGGACCCCGACCGGAGAGCGAAGGCGGCGAGCAGCAGCGCGGCTAGGAGTGCCAGGGGCAGTGCCACGGCGCGACGGGCGAGGTACAGCGTGGTCGCGTCGACCGGGGGCCGCCGTCTGCGGTGGCCGGTCGCGGCCGGCCGTGCCGTCAAGGCGCTGTCAGGCATGGGAATCCTCGTCAGGGGTGGGGTGGCTATGCGTGCTGCGGCGTCAGGTCGGCGGTGGACTGGCGCGTGCTGCGGGAGGTTGAGCGGGGTGCGGGGACCGCGAGCGCGGCGTGGCGGGGGGAGGACTGCGCCGCCATCTGCTGAAGGAGCAGGGCGCTTTGGATCAGGCCCATGTGGCTGAACGCCTGCGGGAAGTTGCCGAGCTGGCGCTGCTGGACGGGGTCGTACTCCTCCGCCAGGAGCCCGAGGTCGTTGCGCAGAGCCAGGAGGCGTTCGAACAAGGCACGGGCCTCGTCGGGGCGGCCGGTCAGGGCGAGGCCGTCGACGAGCCAGAAGTTGCACAGGAAGAAGGCGCCCTCGTCGCCGGTCAAGCCGTCCACCCCGACGTCCTCACCGCAGGTCGGATACCGGTACACGAGCCCGTCCTCCGTGGAGAGTTCACGACGGACCGCATCCACGGTGCCGATGACGCGCGGGTCGTCGGGCGGCAGAAAGCCGGTGCGGGGGATGAGTAGCGTGGCAGCGTCCAGCTCCTGCGAGCCGTAGGACTGGGTGAAGGTGTTGCGCACCGGGTCGACGCCCTTGTCACAGACCTCCCGGTGGATCGCCGCCCGCAGCTCGACCAGCGGGGCCACGTCCATGTCGAGCGCGCCGGCCTCGGCCAGGCGGATGGTGCGGTCGACCGCCACCCAGGCCATCACCTTGGAATGGACGAAGTGCCGGCGGGCCCCGCGGATCTCCCAGATGCCCTCGTCGGGCTCCCGCCAGCGCTGGACCAGGTGCTCGATGAGCCGCTGGTGCAGGACCGCGGTGTCGGCGCAGTGGGCGACTCCGCTCTGGTGCGCGAGGTACAGGGTGTCGATGACCTCGCCGTACACGTCGAGCTGCAGCTGGTTCGCCGCCCCGTTCCCGACCCGTACCGGAGCCGATCCCCCGTACCCGGGAAGCCAGGGAAGCTCCCGCTCCCGCAGGTCACGCTCCCCGGTGATCCCGTACATGATCTGCAGGTTCTCCGGGTCCCCGGCCACAGCGCGCAGCAGCCACCGCCGCCATGCCTGTGCCTCCTGCCGGTATCCGGTCCCCAGCAGCGCGGCAAGCGTCGTGGCTGCGTCGCGCAGCCAGGTGAAGCGGTAGTCCCAGTTCCGGTCGCCGCCGATCTCTTCGGGCAGCGACGTGGTCGGCGCCGCGACGATCCCGCCGCTCGGCCCGTAGGTCATGGCCTTCAGCGTGATCGAGGACCGGACCACGGCCTCGCGATAGGGCCCGTCGTAGGTGCACTCTTGCGTCCAGTCCTGCCAGAAAGCGAGCGTCTCGGCGAGGGCGGTCTCAGGGGCAGCAACGTCAGGGGCGGCTGCATGCGACGGGCACCAGTTGAGCACGAACGCCACACTCTGGTCGGCGGCGATGGTGAAGGCGCTGACGACGACGCCGTCCTTCTCCACCTGCGGGACGCAGGTGTCGAGCCACAGAGCGTCCGCGCCGGCCTCCGCGACCATGCGCCCACCGACCTCGTGGATCCACGGGCTGACGCTGCCGTACACCGGCCGAGGACGCATGGCCGAGACCATCTCCACTTCGCCAGTCAGGCCCTCAGCGATCCGGATCACCTGTGGGGCCCCGTCGCGCGGCGGCATGAAATCCAGGACCCGGACCGAACCAGTCGGGGTACGCCACAGCGATTCGAGAACGAGCGAGTCACCTCGGTACCGGCGTTCAGCCACTCCTCCGGAGCCGGACCCGCCTGCGGACGAAGCCGGGGCGATCTGCCAGGTGCCGTGCTTCTGTGTGCCGAGCAGACCGGCAAACACGGCCGGTGAGTCGAAGCGGGGCAGGCAAAGCCAGTCGATCGTGCCGTTGTCGCAGACGTGGGCGCTGGTCTGCGTGTCGCCGATCAGGCCGTACTGCTCGATGCGCGGAAGGCGTTTCATCGTGTGGATCTCCGTTAAGCCCCGCTGGTCTGCGGGTGTTATCGGGGCCGCCGAAGCGGCCGGGGACAGGCCGGGAGTCAAGGAGTCAGCGGTCAGCGCGGGGACGCAGGTCGAGGCCAGTCGCACGAGTGCCTCGGCACACCAGCCACGCCATCGCGACGAGGATGGGTCCGATGAGGAGCGCTCCGGTGAGGATCATGTCCGGGGCACCGAAGCGGCCCACACCAGGCAGGTGAGGGCGACGGCGAAGACCGCACCGCGCAGCACGTTGATCTGCGGCGTCCACCGAGCCAACCTCCGTGCCGGTCGACTCGCTCCGACGTTGTCCAGCCGGATCTTCGCGAGTTCCCGCGTTGCCTCGGCGAGTCTGACCAGGTGCACCCGGCTGGGCAGATAGCCCTCCTGGAGCCCGACCGAGCAGAGTTGCTGCGCACGGAGCAAGACCGGCTCTTGCGAAGGCATCAGGGTTCCGAGCTGGTTGACGTGCCCTCGCAGCCGCAGGACGAGGTCCTCCACATCGGCGGCGGTCTCGGGCAGCGGGGAGTCCTCGCCCAGCACGAGCGTCACCGTCTGCGTCGCGGACACCGCTTGGTCACGCCCGGCACCCGGATCACCGAGGCTCCGGTCCTGACCAGTGCGCTGGCAGAACGCCCGGCGAGGGGCCAGCGATAGACGCATGACACAACTCCTAAGTGGATCAAGCCAAGTTGAGTGAGAAAAGCCGTGCACCGCAGTCGGTCGGCGTGCATGGTGAGTGATCCGGCCGCTACATTGAGCGAACCGCGAACTCCCGCTGGGGGGGTATGCCTGTGCGGCCCGCAAGGCCGTCAAAGGCGTCAAATATCATTTCGGACCCGAGGGGCAGCCCATGGCCCGTGAGCGAAACGTCGCCCTCGCCGCACTCCTGCGCGAAGCGGGCTGGTCCCAGCCCCAAGCAGCCGCCGCGGTCGCTCGTGTTGCCGCGGAGAGCGGTGCTCGCGAATTGGAGACCATCTCGCGCTCGCACATCGCCATGTGGGTCCAGGGCACCAAGCCCAGCGGGCGAGCGCCTCATATCCTGCGTGAGACGCTGTCCCGCAGGCTCAGTCGCCCTCTCACCCTCGCTGACCTCGGGCTGGAAGACGGACCGACAGGCTCGTCCGACAGTAGTTCCGACTGGAGCGTCGACCCTCTGACCGTGCTGGCCGAGCTGGGAAGCGACGACCTGGACATGCACCGACGCAAGCTGCTGGCGACCGCCGCGTACTCGGCCGCCGGCCTCACTCTGCCCGCGAGTTCGTGGTGGACAACCGCCCCAACCGCCGCAGCATCGCGCCCAGCAGTCTCCCCACGGCTGGTGACCCAGGCCGACATCGATGACGTCCGCAACCTGACAGCCTTCTACTCCGCTCGGGACCAGCAGCGTGGTGGAGCCTCTGGGCGCTCGGCTCTGGCCGGCCACCTTCGCGACGAAGCGGTGCCCCTGCTGGGTAGCGGGTTTCGAACGGAACGGCACCGCCGGGACACGTACTCGGCCGTGGCAGAGATGACCTACATTGCCGGCTGGATGGCGTTCGACGCCTCGGAGCACCGCACCGCTCAGCGTTACCTCACCCTCGCCGCCCGCATAGCGGCCGAAGCCGGCGACGGACCGCTGGGCGGCCACATCCTGCGCGCCCTCGCCCACCAGGCAGTCGACCTCGGACACCCACGAAGGGCCCTCGACTTGGCCGATGCCTCCATGGCCCGCACTCACTACGGCCAGGCCGCCTCGCGCGAGAAGGCCCTGCTCTCCATCGTCCACGCCCGTGCCCTGGCCGCCGACGGCGACAGGCCCGGCACCCTCGCGGCCATCAGCCGAGCAGAGCGGGACCTCGCTCGCGCCGACAACGAGGACGCCCCCGACCGCGTCGGCTTCTTCCAGGAAGCCTCTCTCGCCCATGAAACTGCCTGCGCCCTGCGCGACCTGGGTAACCCCGTCGAGGCGGAGATCCATTTCCAGCGCAGCGTCCGCACCCGCCGCCGGCAGCAGTACGCCCGCACCCACAGCGTGACCCTCGGCTACCTGGGCGCCGTCCAGGTCCAGCAAGGACGTCTCGACGAGGCATGCGGTACCTGGGGACAAGCCCTCGATGCCATGGTCGGCGTCCAGTCGGGCCGCGCTCGCGACGTCATCGTCCGCATGCAGAGCGACCTGTCGCCCGTCCGGCAACGCGGAGGCCGTCACGTGGCTGCACTGGACCGCCGGGCGCGGGAGATGCTGCGCGCCATAGGCTGACCACAGGGCAGGTCCGCAGGTGCGGCCGGCGGTTGCTGCACACGCGATTTCATGGGAGAGGAACGAGCGCCGATGGCGACGTACGAGGTCGAACCGATCGCAACGGTCGTCGGGGGCCACACCCGCGTCCAAGACGACTATCAGGGCGGGGTGGAGTCGATCATCCGACTGGACGACGCCTTCCCGCTCGAAACGCTGCAGGGCATCGAGGAGTTCTCCCACCTCACGGTGACCTGGCGATTCCACATGGCGCGCCCCGAAGACGTGCAGCTCCATGCGCGGAGCCCACGGGGAAACCCGATCTGGCCGGCGACCGGAACGTTCGTCCACCGCAACCACCGGCGCCCCAACCAACTGGCGATCAGTTATCCGCGACTGCTCAAGGCGGACGGCCGGGACCTCGTTGTCACCGACCTGGACGCTGTGGACGGAACTCCTGTCCTCGACATAGCGCCGTACTTCGCACAGATGGGGCCCCGAGGCCCGGTTTATCAGCCAGCCTGGCCGGCCGAGATGCTGGCCACCTACTGGCTGGATGCCTCGGAGCGCCCGTAAGCTGGCCGACCGCAGCGACGCGTTGCTCGCAAAAGCGCTCAACGGCACCTGCCCACGGTGATGCGGAGGGTGCAGCAAGTAGTCCGGCCGTCGTTGTTGGCAACTCATTTGCAAGACAAGGCCTCGGCAATCCCCGAACCCGAAGTGTTGTCTCGTTCGGGAGAACGCAAGGTTCCGCACTGCGTCGTCAGTTTGCTCTGGACCAGGCCGGGGCGGTGCCGATGCCGGTAGGCAAGTCCACTGCGACCGTGCGAGGCTCGTCCTAGATGGGCTCGTTGCAATGGTCGGGTCACTACCCGATCACCCCAACCTCACGCAGCTCGTGCACGTGGCGGGCAAGGTGAGCGACGTGGATGGCGCCAGCAAGTGGCGCCATGCCCATACGGAAGTTCAGGGTGTCCACTGCTCGCTCGGCAGCTTGGACGAGCCTGTACCAGTCGCGGGACCCTTGCGGCTTGGCGTCGGCCCGGCGTTGCACGAGCAGCACGAGCCGCTCGATCTCCGCCCGCAGCGCCCTGTCGAGCTCTTCGAGCCGGGTCATGGGCGGCAGGATGCCGGTAGCGCCGAGCGCCTCGGCGATCAGGTGGGAAATCTGGTCCGCGTCGATGCGCTGTTGCGTCGTGCGCATCACGCCGCCGTCACCTTTGCGTGGCAGCCGCACGAAACGACCGTCCACACACGGGTTCCAGCCATCAATCGAACACGCCCGACCGCGGCCAGTTCTCGCGCCACGGTGCCGCAGTACCAGCACGCCCGGCCGTGGAGCCGCGCAATGCTCACCGGGCCGTCGACCCGCAGCAACTTGCCGGCGCACTTCTTCATCCCAGTCTCCGGTCTGCCTCGTCTATGTGGACAGACAGAGCTTGGATCGTTAGGAGGCGTGAAAGGGATACACCGTGTATCACTTTCAGACTGCGCCGATCCACTCGGTGAAACTCGTCAACGAATCAGCGTCCGCCCGCTTCAGCCGACGGATCGTCGAAGCAGCGTCACGAGCCCATGGATGTTCCCGCGTGTGTTGAGGGGCGATGAACCGGGCGACCTTTAGCGACTCGAAGGCGTTGTCCGGGCGGCCGGTCCACACTTGCGCGCGGGCAAGCTCGATCCAGAAACTGGATTGCCGCTCCTCGGGCAACCTGTCGGGCGGCGTCCACTCGGCGGCGATGTCGAGAGCCCGCTGCAGGTGCTCTTGCCCGAGGCTGACAGCTACAGAGACTTCGTGCGCGCGAACTGAGTCCGGGCCGAACTGCGTGCCATCATAAGCGGCTTCCGGCACTGCGTCGCCGAGCGCCCGGGCTTCGTCGAGGTGCAGGTTAACGGCGTCCATGTCACCGCTGCGGCCAGCGACGACGGCGGCACGCATGTGCAAAGCGCCGCGGGCAGCGGTTGACACCGTGCCGAGCGGGCTCGGACAGGCGTCGATGGCCTGCTCCAACGCGCGTAACCCTTGAGCGTGGGCGCGGGCAGCGAAGAATGTCTCGGTGCGCACGTAGGCTGCGGTGGCTTGCACGATGCGGTTTTCGGTCTGGTCGGCCGCCCACCGCATCAGTTCCACCAGTCGCGCGGATAAGTCGAGGGCACCGAACTTGTACGCCACGGCGTCCGCGGAGCGAGCAGCGGCGGCAAGAAGGTGCGCGGCGCGAAGGTGCTCAGCGCCGCTCGTGTAGTGGAGCGTCGCGAGCGACTCAGTGAGCAGACGGGGGGCGTGCTCGGCGATGCGGGCGTACTGAGTGGCGAGACGCCACTTCACGAGCTCGCCGACCTCGTCGCCGAGTTCGTAGAGCGGGCGCGGTGCGCTGTCGGCAGGGACGTCGTAGGCGGCGATGGCCACGGAGATGTCGGGCAGGGCGGCGTGCACACGGCTGTCGGTGCGGACGCTGTCAGCGACTATGCGGCTCGGGTCGACGTTGAGCGCTGCGGCGATCGAGTCGAGGGTGTCGTCGCTGGGCGAGCGGGCACCTCGCTCGATTCCTTTCACGGTGGCGAGGGAGACGTAGGCGGCCCGGGCGAGGTCGGCCTGCGTCATCCTGCGTGCGCGGCGGATGGTCGCCATGCGTTGGCCTACCTCACGCCTACTGGCCATAGGCATATACGCACCGTACCCAGTTGCATGCACCTACGAGATATGAACGGGTCTGCAACTTCTACGCAGTGAGGAGAGGCGGCAAGGCGGCGAGCGTGCTGATCCTCCAGTCGGCGACTTCGGTCACCTCTGGGCTGTCGGCCCACAGGTGACCCCACGGGCCGCGTCGAAGGTGCGCCGTGCGGAGCCCGGCAGCGGCGGCGGCGGTGACGTCGTTAGCGGGGTGATCACCGACGTACACGGTCTCGGCGGGTGTCGCCTGCGCCACCTCCACCACCTTACGGAAGAACTCCGGGGCAGGCTTGGCCACACCCCACTCTCCGGAGGTGGCGACCAGGTCAGCGGGAAGTTCCAGGGCGCGCAGCAGTTCACCCGCGCGGGCGGTTTGGTTTCCGGCGATTATGACGCGCATACCCAGGTCCCGTAGTTCGCTGAGCGCGGGGCGTACGTCGTCGTAAAGGTCCGTCTCGTCGAGGTCCTCGCCGCGGCCAGCCGCATCACGGGCCGCGTACTCGGTGGCGAGGTCAATGCCGGGCTGAATGAGGCGCAGGGCATCCGCGTTGTCACGTCCCTGAGCGACGACCGCGCCAACGAGCGCGGACACGGTGTGCCGGGGGACGCTGAGCCAGTCGGCCCACGCTGCCCAGTATCGGTCGTCCCGGACGATCGTCTCACCGACATCGAAGATCACTGCGCGAATCATGCGGGCAGAGTATCGGTCGTCCCGTGCCCGCTGAGGCTAGCGCGTTTCGGAGGGGCAGATCAGGCCCATCGGGCTGACGGGTTGCCGTTGTGTTGCCCAGCAACGAGGTGATTCTCGTCAAGCACCGCTCGCCGTCGAGTGCAACCACGTTCAACGCTGCAGCTATTCAGCCCGAACGGAACATAGCCGAAGATTGCCGGTTGGGCAAACCGGCGATGCTGCGGAGCATTGATCCACGGCCCGGGTCGGTGAGACACCGGATCACGGGTGTGCCTTTCGAGGCGCCGTGTGTGGTTGTAGGCAGAGACGACGGAGGAGACTTGCGAGTGGCTGTGACTGACCGGTTCATGGATGTCAAGGAAACTGCCGCATATTTGAATGTGTCGGTCTCCTGGTTGTACAAGAACGCAGTCCAGTCGGGATTGGTGATATACAGATTCGGCACAGGAGTGAACTCAAAGATTCGTTTCAATTTCTCAGAGGTTGAAGCCTGGGTGAAGCAGCAGAGAGTAATGGGAGGTTGAGGAGTTTCTGATACTTGGCCTCGGGAAGGGGCTCATTCCTGGTGTCGCGGTTGACAAAACAAAACCGTGGGCAGCTTGTCGGCTGGACAGAGAGTGGATAGTTGGCAGTTTCGTTGGTTCGTGGGATGGGGTCGTTTTTCAAGGGGTGTGAGCATCCGCGGTCGCGGTGGTCGAAGTGTCCGCACCCGTACAGGGTCCGGTATCGGTCG